>DATFFC010000188.1:0-3909 GCA_035250505.1 Nitrospiraceae bacterium
ATGTGGCGGATCTCGTCAACGGAATGACGCGAGCGATCGACCACGATTTGACGGGGCTGTACCACATAACCGGCGAAGAAGCGACGACCATCGACGACTATGCGCGCAAGCTGGCTCGACTGCTCGGGCTGTCCGGTGCGCTGACGGCACTGAACGAGCCCATTTCAGGATCACCCGCGGCCCGGAAACCGTTGGCGCCGGATTTTGCCTACCTGTTGATGGGAGACCCGGCACACCCGCATCGTTGCTATGACAACGGGAAATTGCGCCGCGCGATCGGGCCCTATGCCCGGTGGTCGCTGAGCCGGGGATTGGCCTCGACCGCACAGTGGTATTGCACGACCCGAGGCTGGGGCCCGGCCCCGACGAAAGCGGCCTAGATAAGGAGCCGTGTATGAATGTGACCTTGGTGTTTCCCGGCATCGCCCTTCCCGGATTCGACAGTTTCAAGAAGAAGCCGACCGTGGAGGCCAACTTTATCGACCACGGGCTGGCGTCGATCGGCGCCGCGGCGAAAGCGCAAGGACATCAGGTCGATCTCATCGATCTGAGGCGGCTTCGCAATTGGGACCACTTCCGGCAGGAAGTCCGTGCCCGTTCTTCCAAGGTCTGGGGCATAACCTCCTGGAGCCTGCATTATCCGGACGCCGTGCGGGCGATCCGGATCGTGAAAGAAGAGCGGGAGGACGCCATTGTCGTGCTGGGAGGCGTCCATGCCACGATTCAGACCCAACAGGTCGCCGCGAACCAGCTTGTCGACCATATCATCACGCAGGAAGGCGAACTGAGCTTTCCAAAACTGCTGGCCAAGCTCGAAGCGGGGCAGGCGGCAGACCGGATCATTGTGGGAGAAGGGCCGGCGCTTGACGACATTCCTTGGGTGGATCGGGATCTGTTCGATATGACGGGCGAGCTGGCCACGCCGATGGCGCCGGGCCTTCCCACTCCGTTTGTCACGACCAATGCCGGGCGCGGCTGCCCGTTCAAATGCAACTTCTGCCAGCCGGCGGAGCGGGCCGTCTTCGGCAACCGCGTAAAGATGCGCAGCCAACAGAACGTCATTGCGGAACTGCGTGCGTTGAAAGCCCGATTCGGGTTCAGAAGCTGGATGGCCCACGACGATCTCTTCTTCATCAACCATCGGTGGACACGGGAATTCTGCAAGCAGTATCGCGAGGCCGGATTTACCGAACCCTATATTTGCCAAATGCGCGCCGACCTCATGTGCCGCTATCCCGACGTGGTGAAGGAGATGGCGGAGTCCGGCTTGGCCTGGGCGATGATCGGGTTTGAGAGCGGCAGCCAACGCATCTTGGATATGTTCGAGAAGGAGACGACGGTCGAAGAGAATCTTCGCGCCGCCGAGATCTGCCGCGAATCGGGCGTGAAGATTTGGGCCAACATCATGTTCGGCGCCCCCACCGAAACCAGACCGGAAGTGATGGAGACGGTCCGAATGGTCTGGACAATCAGGCCGGACCATCTGAGCACGAGTTTCTTCACGCCGACCCCGGGCAGCCATATCGCCAAGGAAGTGGAGCGCAAGGGGTTGACGATGGTCGATCCGTTCAATGGCTCCTGCCGTACGCCGAACGAGGCGAAGCTCAAGGATCTCGATTATGACTGGCTGAATAAGGCAATCCGGCTGGCACACGCAGGGGGAACGGAGCCCGCGTTGCAGGCCCTCGGCCGGCTGCCGGTGAAAACCCAGGAGTCCGCATGCATGTCGCATTGATCAATAGCCCTTCACTCTCAACGAGGCCGGTGAGCCGCAG
The DNA here is from genome assembly GCA_035250505.1 of Nitrospiraceae bacterium. GTDB lineage: Bacteria > Nitrospirota > Nitrospiria > Nitrospirales > Nitrospiraceae > DASSBQ01. The sequence continues at coordinate 1,776 of DATFFC010000188.1, forward strand.
CATGGCCGGCGGGTTGGGGTTTGACGGCAGCAGCCAGATGCTGTTGCCTCCGTTGGATTTGGCCGTGATGGCGGCGAGCCTGCGCCAAGCGGGACATGACGTGGAGTTAATCGATGCGGACCCGCTTGGAATGGATCAAGCAGCCGTGCTGGCGAGGCTCGAACGACTGTCGTGGGACGCGCTCGTCGCCACCGTGTCGCTCCCGACCCTCGAGCAGGATGCGCTCTTTCTGGCGGCCTTGCACCGAGGCCATCCGAACGCCAAGGTCTTCGGGAAGACGCTCGTGCGCGACCATCAGGTCCTGCAGGCGCTGTTGACGAAGAGCGGCGCCGACGCGGTCATCCACGGCGAAGCGGACCTGAACATCGTGGATCTGGTCCAAGGTCGAACCACCTGCGGCACCGCTTGGCTGGAAGTCGCGCCGGATCGTGCGACGCCACAGTTGCGCTTCGACGAGGGCGAACCGGTCCGTGATCTGAACGCACTGCCGTTCCCGGCGCGGGACCTCTTGCCGAACGACCGCTATTGCTATCCGTTGCTCGGCGGCCCGGTCGCCACGGTGCAGACGAGCCGCGGTTGCCCCTATCCGTGCGGCTTCTACTGTCCCTATCCGCTGGTCGAAGGAGTGAAATGGCGCGCGCAATCCGCGGAACGGATTGCCGCAGAACTGCGTGACATCGTTGAACGCCATCATCTCACCAAGATCTATTTTCGTGATGCCACCTTCACGTTGAATCAGGAACGGATCATCGCCGTATGCGATCTGATCGTGGCCGCCGGCTGGAAACTCGAATGGGTGTGCGAGACGCGGGTCGATTGTCTGGGGGATATCGTCCTCGACAAGATGCGCGCCGCCGGCTGCGTCGGCATCCTGATCGGAGTGGAATCCGGTGATGAACAGACCATGCATCATCGGGAGGGAAAGAAGGGGCTGACGGTCCCCAAATTGGCTCATCTCCGGGACAAGACCCGAGAACTCGGTATCCGCCTGCATTTTCTGCTGATCGTCGGGTTGCCGCAGGACACCAGGGAATCCATCGTCGATACCTATGAGCTGATCCGGCGGTATGGACCGGACACGATCGGAGTCACAATCATCACACCGTACCCGGGCACGGCGCTCTACGACCAGGGCCGCAAAGAGGGATGGATCGATTCGTTCCAATGGAAGGATTACGGCGGACATCAGGTGCCGATGCACACGCCCAATCTTACACGCGAGGAAATGGTCGCCGGCAAACGGTTCTTGGAAGAAGGGTTTGCGCTGCTGAAACAGGCGCAGCGGCCGGGTGGGGCATCGGACGACAAGGCCGACGACCACTACGAGCGGTTGCTTCGCTGGGCCTACCGCCTGGATGAACCCATGGGGCTCCTCCAGGCGCTCGCGCTGCGCCGAGGCACGATCCACCCGGAACAGCGCCAGGCCGAACGGGTCGCGTCTACTCCGAGCGCTTTACAGGGAGAGTCGGCCGGTCCGTCCGTCAGCGTCGTCATCCCGACGTACAATCGCCGCGCGATCCTGCGAAAGACTCTGCTTGCCTTTGCGTCGCAAACCTTGCCGCCGGAGCAATTTGAGGTGATCGTCGTGGACGACGGGTCGAACGATGACACCGCCGCCATGGTGAAGCAATTCAAGTCGTCCTGTTCCCTGCGGCTCGAAAGCCAGCCGCATACAGGCGCCAATGCGGCCCGCAATCGAGGTATCCAAGCCGCGCGCGGGAGCGTGATTGTGCTGACGGGCGACGATATGGTGCCCGAGCCGCGTTTTCTTGAAGCGCACCTGGCGTTTCACCGGGCTCATGTGAGCGAAACCGACGCGATGCTCGGCTTCATCGACTGGTCTTCCGAGATCACCGTGACGCCCTTCATGCGGTATCTCACGGCTCCCGAAGGAGGACAGCAGTTTGCCTTCCATGAGGTGAAGAACGGTAAAGCGGACTTTCGGCTGTTCTACACCAGCAACGTCTCGCTCAAGCGTAGTTTTTTACTGAGGCAATCCGCCCTCTTTGACACGGATTTCACCTATACGGCCTACGATGACACGGAGTTCGGCTACCGGCTCGCCAAGCAAGGCATGCAGCTCCACTACAATCCCTCAGCCGTGACGTGCCATCACCACGAGATGACCGTGGAC
>DATFFC010000189.1:0-17446 GCA_035250505.1 Nitrospiraceae bacterium
GCTGCGCTTCGATTTTGCGCATTTTCGGCCCTTGTCCTCCCGCGATATCGATGAGATCGAATCCGTCGTCAACGAACAGGTCCGTCGCGACGACGCCGTGAAGACGGCCGTGATGGGCGTGCAGGAGGCGGTCGCGGCGGGCGCGCTGGCCTTCTTCGGTGATAAATACGGAGATGAAGTCCGTGTCGTGAGCATCGATTCCTTCAGCAAGGAATTGTGCGGGGGCACGCATTGCAGGCATACCGGTGAGATCGGATTGTTCCGCGTGGTATCGGAGACGGGCGTAGCCGCCGGCGTCAGGCGGATCGAATGCCTCACCGGAAGCGGTGCGCTGGAATCGCTCAAACGGTTGGAAGCGGATGTGCGCGAGCTGTCGGATTTGCTCAAAGTGGGCCCTTCGGACGTGGTCGCCAAAACAAAGAAATTGGCGAGCCAATTGAAGGAAAAGGAGCGGGAGCTCGAAGAACTGAAGCTGCGCATGGCGAGCAAGTCCTCCACCGAGGCCCAGGTCCGGACGATTCGCGGTGCTCAGGTGCATGCGCAACGGGTGGATGGATTGGATATCGCCGGCATGCGCGCGCTCGGCGACCAGTTGCGCGACAAATTGCGCAGCGGCGTCGTCGCGCTCGGGGCGGTCAAGGACGACAAAGTGTCGCTGCTGGTGCTGGTCACGAAGGATCTTATTCCGCGGCTCAAGGCCGGCGACCTCATCAAGACGATGGCGGCGGAAGTCGGAGGAACGGGCGGAGGGCGACCGGAAATGGCTCAGGCCGGCGGTAAGAATCCCGAAGGGCTTGCCGCGGCGTTCGAAAAGGTGTTTGGACTGGTTGAAGCGGGATTGGAGCGGTAAACTCATGAGTGGGACGCGGATTTTGGCCCTTGATCACGGCACGAAGCGGATCGGCGTCGCGCTCAGCGACGAGCTTGGATGGACGGCTCAGCCGCTGGAGACTTACGAGCGACGGACGCTGGAAGCCGACCTTCAGCATATTGATCGGCTGGTTCGTGAGCATGATGTGGCGGAGGTCGTCATCGGACTGCCGCTTCGGCTGAACGGCGAACTCGGCCCGGCTGCCCGGTCGGTCCAGGAATTCGTCGAGCGGCTGGCGGAAATCCTGACCGTCCCGGTCGTCACCTGGGATGAGCGGATGACCACCAAGGCGGCGGAGGACTTGCTCATTGCCGCCGATGTCAGCAGGAAAAAACGTAAGGGCGTCGTCGACCGTATTGCGGCGGCGATCCTCCTGCAAAGCTATCTTGAGAGCCGTTCGAAACCGGCGCACCCGCCGGATGTTTCCGGCGAAGAACAGCGATCCGGTGACGACTATGCGGTGAATCCCCTCGAGGATGCGGATGAAGAACCGATTTCTTCTATGGCTTCTGGCTTTCCTGTGTCTCGCCGGCGCGGCGGGATACCAGGTCCTTCGATGGGGCCAACGGCCGGTCGTTAGCCCGGCGCAGCAGCCCCCCACTCAAATCGTCGTCATTCCCGAGGGAAGCTCCTATCAACAGGTCGCGAGCCTGCTGAAACGCGAGCATCTCATCAGAAGCCGGATTGCGTTCAATGTTCTGGGCCGGTTCAAAGCAGCCGATCGCAAGATCCATCCGGGCGAATACGAATTGAATGCCGCCATGTCGGCCGAAGAAATCTTGACCAAATTGCTCGCGGGCCGGGTGGTGATGCATCCGATTACGATCCCCGAGGGGTTTACGATGACCCAGATCGGGCAATTGCTGGGACAATTGGACATCACTGATACCGCGGAATTTCTCCGATTGGCGCATGATCCGGCGTTCATTGAATCATTGGGTTTCCAGGCCGCTTCGCTTGAAGGCTACCTGTTTCCGGAAACCTATTATTTCGCCCGGGAAACGAAGGCGAAAGAGGTGATCCGGACAATGGCGGAAGGCGTGAAACGCCTGTGGACCGCCGAATTCCAAGAACAAAGCAAGCGATTGAATTTGACGCAGCACGAGGTGTTGACGCTGGCCTCCGTGATTGAAAAAGAAACGGGCGTGCAGGAGGAACGGGAGTTGGTCGCCGCCGTCTTTCATAACCGGCTGCGACGCAAAATTCCATTGCAGAGTGATCCTACGGTCATCTATGGATTGACGGCCTTCGACGGGAATTTGCGCAAGCGTGACCTGACGAATTCCAGTCCCTATAACACGTATCGTGTCCAGGGACTCCCGCCCGGGCCCATCGCGAGTCCGGGAGCCCATTCCATTCGCGCCGCGCTGTTCCCCTCGCGGGCTTCCTATCTGTACTTCGTGTCTCGGAATGACGGCACGCATTATTTCTCTTCGTCGCTCGAGGAGCACAATCGGGCCGTGGAGAGATTTCAAAAGCAACCGTTTCGACGGCAGTCGCGCGCCGGGATCAGATCTCACCGCGCCTAGGCTGTCTTGTGGCCGGCCGGGTGAGACCTCACGGAACACATGATGATTATGAATCCTTTACTTGAAGAGTTGCCGAGCCGTCTGGACCATACCATTTTGCGGCCGGATGCCACGAAAACGGATGTGTTGCGGATCTGTGAGGAAGCCAAACGGTATGGATGTATCGTGATCTTCGTCCCGCCTTGTTATATCGATGAGGCCGTTGCGGCCATAGCGGGAACTGGAATCAAGGTCGGCATTCCGATCGGTTTCCCGCTCGGCGGACAAACCACGCGCAACAAAGTGGCGGAAGCGGTGGAAGCGGTCGCTCGCGGCGCCCGGGTGTTGGACATGGTGCTGAACGTCAGCCGATTGAAATCGGGTGACGCAGCCATGGTGCGCACGGATATGGCGGAGGTGGTGAAGGCCACGCCGGGAATTGAACATAAAGTGATTCTTGAAACGTGTTTTCTCTCACGTGAGGAGAAAATGCTGGCTTGCCGGCTCGCGGTGGAAGCGGGAATGGATTACGTCAAGACCTCGACCGGTTTCGGTCCGGCCGGCGCAACGGTCGAAGATGTTCGATTGATGAAGGAGGCTGTGGCGGGTCGTGCGAAGGTGAAAGCCTCCGGCGGCATTCGGGATCTGAAAACGGTGCGGGCGATGCTCGAAGGAGGCGCCGATAGAATCGGGACCAGCGCAAGTGTGGCGATCATTGAGCAGTGGCGTGAGGAATCATTGCTGCAGCAATGAGACCGTTACACGGGTTGGCATTGCACCGGATTGCGTCCTCAGGAATATCGTTCACCCGCTGATTCTGCTATAGTGCCCGCCGATGATTACTCGGGTGTTTCTTCTTGTCTTGGATGGACTTGGAATCGGCGCACTGCCTGATGCCGCTCGGTATGGAGACGCGGATGCCGACACGCTGTCCCACCTCTGCGAAGCGGCGGGCGGCATACGCCTGCCCAATCTAGAGAATCTCGGCCTCGGCCATTTGGGGAACTTTCTCGGTGTCCGGCCGATTACGCAGCCTGAAGGCTGTTTCGGTCGATTAGGGTTTGCCTCGAGAGGGAAGGATTCATTGGCCGGCCATTGGGAAATCGCCTGTTGGCCTCTGGAGGAAGACAGCGGGGTTGGGTCCGAATTCACTTCTGCGCTGGCGGAACTCGTCGAGGGGGCGATCGGTCGAAAGACGCTCGGCAATCGGGTCCTGTCGCTGCTCGAGGAAATCGACGAATCGGTCGCGGAGCATCGCCGTTCAGGTTCCCCCATCGTGTGGATCGACGATGTCGGTGCCGTTCATCTTGCGGCTCAGGACACCGTCATCTCGGCGGAGGAGCTGTATCGGATGGCCCGGGATATCCGCCGTGCCGCGAAAGCTCGCTTCCCCGTGCTGAGAGTCATCGCGCATCCGTTCAATCGGCACGCGGGGAGTTTGGCTTCGGAAGAACGCCGCCGGCACTTTGCCACCGAGCCACAGGGGCCGACCTTGTTGGATCAACTGAGCCGCGCAAGCCAGCTTGTCATAGGCGTCGGCAAAGTCGGCGATCTGTTCAGCGGGCGCGGTATTACGCGCTCCACTGCGGTGTCGGGATATCGCGAAGCGCTCGATGAGGTGCTGGGATTGTTCGGCCGGGTACCGCGGGGGTTGCTCTTTACGAATCTGGAGATTCTGTCGCCCGGGCTGGAGGAGACCGTCCACGCGCTCCAGGAAGTCGACCGAAGGCTGATTGATTTTCGGGAGAAACTCAAGACAGGTGACGTGTTGATGATTACGGCGGATCACGGCTATGACATGAGCCGGCCGATTCCCGGGCATTCGCGCGAGTATGCTCCATTACTGATCATTGGTCCCCGGTTGGCGCGGGGCGTCAACCTGGGCACCCGATCGACGGCCGCCGATCTGGGACAGACCATCGGAGAGGCCCTGGGCGCTGCACGAATGCCTGTCGGCGACAGCTTCCTTAATTCACTGCGGGCGGGGTGATCGGCTGCTATGTCGTTCGATGCGCGCCTTGAAGCTCTCGGATTGGAATTACCTGCGCCCCCAAAGCCGGTGGCCAGCTACATTCCGGCAGTCAGGTCCGGGCATCTGCTGTTCCTCAGCGGGATGCTTCCGTTCCGGAACGGGCAACTGACCTGTACGGGAAAAGTCGGCAGAGAACTGACGACGGATCAAGGCAGCGCTGCGTCGCGAACCGCCGTCCTCAATGCTCTGGCCGTCGCGCGTCAGGAGCTCGGCACATTGGATCGGATCAACAAGGTCGTGCGGATGGTCGGCCATGTGGCGTCGGCTGAAGGGTTCGGACAGCAACCGGCCGTCATCAACGGCGCGTCCGACCTGCTGGTTCAAATCTTCGGCGATGCCGGACGCCACGCCCGAGTCGCCATCGGAGTAGCGGAACTGCCCCTCAATGCCCCGGTCGAACTCGAGCTCATTCTCGAAGTCGGCTGACTGCCCGCCCGTGCGCAAGCGATTACAAGAAACTGCTGGCTCACGGGACACGGCCCGCTCATGAAGACACGGCCGTCTCACAAAGACACTGGGTGCTCACCGTCTCGCACCCGTGCGCAAACTTGAGACGATTTATTCATCGTCTCGCGCACCTCGGCCGCGTCCACATACGTGACGCTCCTTCGTCGTCGCGTCGCGCACCTCTTTATTCATCGCACCGTGCGCCTTATTCAACACGTCGTGAACCTTGACACCCAAAAAATCCGCTTGTTATAGTCCGATTGTCCCCTTCGCCTGATGCTGTGCCCCGTTCCGGTCTTCATGCCTCAGTCGCGTGGGGTTTGCGCCACGGCGACTCTGCCATGCGAACTCAATTGGGATCTGCCGGTATCAGTGCCGGACAGGTATCATTTTCCGCGCTGAAGGAACTTTCCGCTATGCAAGCCATTCGATCCTGGGTCTGGGTATTGGGTGCTGCGCTGCTGGTCGCCATGACCGCGCCGTCCTTCGCCGCGTCCCAGCAGGCTCAAGTGGTACCGGCTGCAGCGCTTCCCGGCGCGACCGTATCGATCACGGGAAAGGGGTTCGGTCCCTTCAAAGATACCCGTACGAACAGAGTGACGTTTCGCGGTGTGAATGCCTTGGTTCAGCGGTGGGAGCCTGACCTTATTGAAGTGAAGGTCCCCTCGTCCGTCGAAAACGGCCCCGTCGAGGTGATCGTCGGCAAAAAGAAGATGGCTGCGGGAACCTTTTCTGTTCTTCGCCCCACCATTGTGTCTCTTTCTCCCGTCAGTGCCGTGCCCGGTTCCGAATTGCAGATCATCGGCCGGCACTTCGGCAATACCGCGGGTCCCCGTGACCCGAACAGTTTATTCGGCGTGAATGATGTCATGGTGGGCGGCATCTCCGTCAGGCCGAAGAAATGGCGGGACGACAAGATCGACATCGTCTTGCCGGCCAATGTGGCATCGGGTGACGTCATGGTGCGGCTTGCGTCGACCGATCCGCAGCCGGACGGCTCCTGCTGCGCTCCGGTCCGGTACACGACGAGCAACAGCCTCCCTATTACGGTGCTGCCCTCCATTCGCATGGATCCTTTGAGCGGCCCGGTCGGGACGAAAGTCGTGTTGTTCGGTCAAAAGTTCGGCGCGACGAAGACGGCGGAGGACCGGGTCGTCATCGGAGACCGGACGGCTGCGATCGCCCAATGGACGGACAGCATGATCGTCTTTCATGTGCCGCTCGGGGCGGAAACCGGGCCGGTGGTGCTGAAACAGGACGGGCAGGAGCGGGCGCTGGGCACGTTTACCGTGGAGATCCCCAAGGCGACCGCCGTGAGCCCGACCAGCGCGCCGATCGGATCGCTGCTGAAAATCACCGGGGAACATTTCGGTTTTTATTCGGAAAGCGGCGCCACCCCGTTCAACTACATCGATTTCGCCAAGACGGGCAACCGCGTGCTGATCGGCGGCGTCCCGGCGGTGGTCTATCGCTGGCATGACGATCGGATCGATGTGTGGGTCCCGTTCAGCGCGAAAAGCGGTCCGGTGGTCGTGCAGCGGGCGGCATGGAAGCCGAACGCCGACGGGAGTTGCTGCGAAGAGCGGGGTATGGTCACGACCGAGGCCGGAACCTTCACACTCGTCACCCCACGGATTGATTCTTATGAACCTCAGTCGGCCGGGCTCGATGAGATCGTCACGATCAAGGGATCCGGATTCGGCTCCTTTCTCAAGACTCGAGAGGAGGCGCAACTGGGTCTGCGCGAGGACATTTTCAAACGAGGCGATCAGGAGCTGCAGGAAAATGTGTCCCGTACCGAGGTGCTCTTCAACAACGTCGCGGCGATGATCACCTCATGGACGGACACGGAAATCAAAGTGCGGGTTCCGCATCGCCATGTGTTCGGCGTCGGCAGAAAGCATGAATTCACCGCCGATGCAGCCACCGGCCCGCTGGTCGTACGGCGCGGTTCCTGGGATCTCCTCCCTGACGGGTCTTGCTGTACGCCGAAAAAGTGGCTGACCCTCGAAGCGGGAACATTTACGATCGAAGCCAAGGGCCTTCCTGATCAAGGGTTTTTCACCGATACCCGCCCTGAAGCCTCCACGGTTCCGTAACGACCCATGTCTAACAGCTCGCGGCTTCCGTTGCTGGTCTGTCTGATGGCGCTGCTGGTGTGCCTGCCGCACTCATTCGTTTCGGCCGCCGATCTCAAGGTCTCCGTCATTCAACAGAAGAGCGGCACGCAGGCCATGCTCATGGGCCTGTACTTTCGGAACCCGCAGCTCGGCTGGGCCGTGGGAGCGGGCGGCACCATTCTGAAAACCGTGGACGGCGGCAAGAGGTGGAAACGAGTCACCAGCGGCACGGGCGCCCTGCTGGCGGCCGTCTTCTTCATCGACGACCGGCGCGGGTGGGTGGTCGGCGCCAACGGAACGGTCCGGTATTCAACCGACGGCGGAGAGAGTTGGCGAGCGATCCCGGTGGGAACTCAGTCGCCGTTGTATGGAATCTTCTTTATCTCGCCGCAGGACGGTTGGATCGTCGGGGGGGCGGGCACGATCCTGCATACAAGCGATGCAGGCGCTACATGGATAGACCAGACCAGCGGAACCAGCGCGACGCTGCACGCGGTGCATTTCGTCAATACCCGCCGTGGCACGGTGGTGGGCGCCCTCGGAACGATTCTCGCGACGGAAGACGGCGGCGCCACGTGGACGGCGCAAGCGGCACAGGACTCCGCCACATTCTTCGATGTCTTTTTCACCGATGAATCGAACGGTTGGACAGTCGGCAATGCCGGGGCTCTCTTTCAAACGACAGACGGCGGGGTCCATTGGACCGATCGCACGCTGCCCTGCGGGCGCACTTGTCACAAGCTCACTGATCTGATCCGGGTCCGATTCACCGGTCCCCAGACCGGATGGATCGTCGGCGAACGGGGCTTCATTCTCAGCACGAACGATGCCGGATTCAATTGGGTGGAGCAGCCGAATACGGTGAAAATGTCCTTCCTCGGGCTCAGTTTTCCGGAGGCCTCGCGCGGGTGGGCCGCCGGAGAAAACGGGGCCATCGTTCAAATCGAACCGGCTCGGTAATTTCCCCGTCGGCCGTCCGGCCACGGTCCGCCTTCAAAAGACGCATGGGTCTTCACTGTGGCGGAGCATGTACTCTCCGTTGTCCGTGGTACGCGTGATTTCAGCGCAGCAGGCCCAATCGGCTCTGAAGAATCGCCAGGGCGGCCAATGATGCGGTTTCCGAGCGCAGAATCATCGGCCCGAGGGTAACCGGTTGAAAGCCGTGTTCACGCGCCATCGCCGCTTCGTCGGCCTGCCAGCCCCCTTCGGGACCTACCGCAATGATCAGTGAAGCAGCCGGTTCAGTCGGCACTGGCACATCCGAGACGCTGATGGCTTGGGCGCGCTCCACGAGCACGAGCCGGCCGGCGGCTTTTGTCTGAGTAAAAAACTCAGCGGCTTCGCAGGGCGGCTGGACGGCCGGGATGTGCCATTGCTCCGACTGTTGAGCCGCTTCGCGAGCGATGCGCCGCCACCGCGTCGTTTGAGAATCCACGCGAGCGGGTCGGGGACGGACGATGGTATGGCGTGTCACAAGGGGCACGATTGTTTCCACGCCTAACTCGCCGGCCTTCTGCACGATCCAATCCATGTGTTCGCCTTTCAAGATTGCCTGACCCAGTATGAGGCTCGGGTACAGACGCGTCGGGCCCTCGACGGTGTCGATGATGCGGGCGGTGAGTTGATTGTGCGTCACCTCCGTGACGACGGCACGATGCCGCCGGCGACGTTCATCGGTGAGGTGGAAGTGGTCGTTTCTCTGGAGACGGAGACTGGCCCGCAGGTGATGGAACAACTCTCCGGTGATCGTGGCCGATTGCCCGCAGAGGTCGCGGGAGTCGATGAAGAAGGCCGGCATAGAAGAAACGGGGAGGCTACGAAAACAGTCTATTCGAAGAAGGTCTTCATCTTGTCGAAGAATCCATCGCCGTCGGCTTCGGCCGTCATCCCGCTCTCCTTGGCGAAATCTTGCAGAAGCTCCTTTTGCCTCGGCGATAGTTTGGTGGGAATTTCAATCTTCACATTGAAGATCTGGTCGCCGGTCTGGGTACCCTTGAGGCTGGGAAATCCCAGTCCTTTGAGTCGCAAAATCTTGTCTTGCTGGGTTCCGGCGGGGATCTTCATGACGGTCTTCCCCTTGAGAGTCGGGACCTCGACCTTGCCGCCCAGCGTGGCCGTGACGAAGCTCACCGGGAGATCACAGGCGATATCCAGGCCCTGCCGCCGAAAGATCTGATGGGGCTTGATCGTAATGGCCACGTAGAGATCGCCGGGAGGACCGCCCTGGACTCCGTGCTCGCCTTCATGTGATAGCCGCAGCCGCATGCCCGACTCGATGCCGGGGGGAATCTGCACCGAGAGCGCGCGTTCCTTGTGGACGCGCTGACGACCCTGGCAGGTCGGGCAGGGTTCCGTGATGATTTGCCCGCTGCCTTCGCATTGGCCGCAAGGCCGGCTGACGCTGAAAAACCCCTGCTGAAAGCGAAGCTGTCCCGCGCCTTTGCAGCTCGGGCACATCTTCACGGCGGTCGCCGAACGGGCCCCGGTCCCCTTGCAATCGGCGCACATTTCCCACCGAGGAATCTTGAGTTTGGCTTCCTTGCCGTAGACCGCTTCTTCGAACGTCAACTCGAGGTTGTACTGCAGGTCGTTGCCACGTTCGGCTCGCCCCCGTCCGCGAGGGGTTCCACCGAAGAAATCCTCAAAAATATCGTTGAAGATGTCGCCGAAACCGCCGCGGCCGAAATCAAATCCTTCGAAGCCCTGCCCGCCGCCCTGTGCGCCGGCATGCCCGAACATGTCATAGCGCTTGCGCTTCTCCTGGTCGCTCAGGACTTCGTAGGCTTCATTGATCTCTTTGAACTTTTCTTCGGACGTTTTTTTCAGTTCGGGAGAGGAATGCAGGTCCGGATGGTATTGACGGGCGAGCTTGCGGAATGCTTTTTTTAACTCGTCGTCGGACGCGGTTCGCTCGACTCCCAGTGTTTCGTAATAGTCGCGTTTGCCCACAGTGCTCATTGTCCGCAGGATGCGGCGGGACCGCGTTCCACGCAACGTGAAACCCGCTCCCGCCGTCGTCGTATTCTAGCCTACTTCTTGTCTTTGTCTACTTCTTCGAATTCCGCGTCCACGACTTTTTCATCGGTCTTAGCCTGCTGCCCTTGGCCGCCGTCGCCCGTTGGTCCGGCGCCGGCCGCTGAAGAGGCTTTCTTGTACATCTCTTCGGCCAGTTTATGGGACGAGGTGGTCAAGGTTTGGGTGGCTCGCTCGATCGCGTCGGGATCGTCGCCTTCCATCGCCTTCCGGAGTTCCGCGATCGCCTCTCGGATTTTCGTCTTATCGTCCTCGCCGATCTTGTCCCCATGATCGGTCAGATTCTTCTCGGTGCTGTAGATCAATGAATCGGCCTGGTTGCGCGCTTCGGCCGTCTTGCGGCGTCTCTTGTCCTCTTCCGTATGAGTCTGGGCGTCACGGACGAGCTTGTCCACTTCGTCCTTGCTGAGCCCGCTGGAAGCCGTGATCTTGATCGACTGCTCTTTCTGCGTGGCCAAATCTTTCGCGGAGACGTGCACGATACCGTTGGCATCGATATCGAACGTGACTTCGACTTGAGGCATGCCTCTGGGGGCCGGCGGAATGCCGACCAGATCGAACTGGCCGAGCAACTTATTATCATTGGCCATCTCGCGCTCGCCCTGGAAAACGCGGATGGTCACGGCCGTCTGATTATCCGCCGCCGTCGAGAAGATCTGACTCTTCTTGGTCGGGATCGTGGTGTTGCGCTCGATGAGCTTAGTAAACACCCCGCCCAATGTCTCGATTCCGAGGGACAGGGGCGTGACGTCCAACAAGAGCACGTCCTTGACTTCACCCTTCAACACCCCGCCCTGAATGGCGGCGCCGATGGCGACCACCTCATCCGGATTCACCCCGCGATGAGGCTCCTTACCGAAGAAGTCCTTCACGACCTGAATCACCCTGGGCATCCTGGTCATGCCGCCGACCAAGACGTCTTCGTTGATATCCTTGGCCGTGACTCCTGCGTCATTCAGCGCTTTCTTGCAGGGATCAATCGTCCGCTGCACGAGATCGCCGACCAATTGTTCCAGTTTCGCCCGGGTCAGCTTCGTGACCAGGTGTTTGGGGCCGCTGGCATCCGCGGTGATGAACGGCAGGTTAATTTCGGTTTCCTGTGACGATGACAGCTCAATCTTGGCCCGCTCGGCCGCTTCCTTGAGACGTTGGAGCGCCATACGGTCCTTGCGCAGATCGATGCCCTGGTCCTTCTTGAATTCATCGACGAGCCAGTCCATGACCCGCAGGTCAAAGTCGTCGCCGCCCAGATACGTGTCCCCGTTCGTCGACTTGACTTCAAAGACCCCGTCTCCAATTTCGAGCACGGAGATATCGAAGGTGCCTCCGCCCAAGTCGTAGACCGCAATCCGTTCATCCTTCTTCTTATCCAGCCCGTAGGCCAGCGAGGCGGCGGTCGGTTCATTGATGATCCGAAGCACGTTCAGTCCGGCGATCTGACCGGCATCTTTGGTTGCCTGTCGCTGGCTGTCATCAAAGTAGGCGGGGACCGTGACCACGGCTTCCGTGACTTTCTCTCCGAGATAGTCCTCGGCCGTTTGGCGCATCTTCTGCAGAATCATGGCCGAGATTTCAGGCGGACTGTATCGCTTGCCCCGCAATTCGACGTGCGCGTCGCCGTTGTCCGCTTCCACAATCTTGTACGGAAGCCGCTTGATCGCATCCTGAACCTCCCGGCTGCGGAATTTGCGGCCCATGAGCCGCTTGACGGAGAAGATGGTATTTTCCGGATTCGTAATGGCCTGCCGCTTGGCAATCTGGCCCACCAATCGCTCGCCCTTGTCCGTGATGGCGACGACGGACGGCGTCGTCCGGCTGCCTTCCGCGTTGGCGATGACGATCGGATCGCCGCCGCTCATGATGGCGACACAGGAGTTGGTCGTTCCGAGATCGATCCCAATAACTTTACCCATGGTTGGCTCCTTCGTGAAAGATCTCAATGAGTCGGTTGTCTTATCAGGCCTCCGCAGCCGGTGCGCCCTTGGAAACGCTGACCATCGCGGCTCTTAGAATCCGGTCATGCAGCAGATAGCCCTTTTGGAACTCTTCCACCACCGCGTTCTCCGGCACCGTGGCGGATTCCACTTGTCCCACCGCCTGCTGAGTCGCGGGATCAAAAGGTTTGCCGACGCTTTCAACCGGACTCACTCCGAACCTGGTCAAGACGGCGAGGAACTGTTTGAGGGTCAGCTCGACGCCCTGTACCAAGGCATTGTTTCCTCCGTGGTCATTGGCGTCCGTGGCGGCATCCTTGGCCGATTTGATCGCTCGATCAAGATTGTCCGCGACAACGAGCAATTCTTTGAGAAGCTGCTCGTTGCCGAACTTGATTTGATCGCGCTGGTCCCGCTGGGAGATTCTCTTGAAGTTGTCGAATTCCGCGGCCAGACGAAGATATTTATCATGTGCGTTGCGGCACTCGGCCTCCTTGGTCTCCAAAGAACGCCTTAAGTCTTCGAGGGAGCCGGCCGGATCGCCGGACACTTCGTCCGTGCCCAGGGAATCTTGTGCTAAGTTGTCGATTGTATTGGCGTTGTGATCTTGCTCTGTCATAAAAGTTCCTGTCCCTCAGGCGAGATAGCCACCTGGCGATGTAAAGTCAACCTGAGTCATGAAAAATGTTCAGGAAAAAGAAAGAGATCTCTTCTTATGGAGAATGGAACGCAGTCATCAATCAGGCCCCGGTGGCTCGTCGATATAACAGCTCAAGTCCCTCCAGCGTCAACAGCGGTCTCACCTCATGAATGGATGCTGTTTCACGCGCGATAATATGTGCCAGACCCCCGGTCGCTACTACACGACAAGGATAGGCCAATTCTTGTTCCATGCGGCGGAGGATTCCCTCCACCAAGCCGACATAGCCGAATAAAAGTCCGCTCTGAATGCCCGATACGGTATCCTTGCCCACGACCGATTTGGGCCGCAGGATGTCGACTTTTGGCAACTTCGCGGTTCGAGCAAAGAGAGCCTCGGCCGAAATGCCGAGCCCCGGCGCGATGACCCCGCCCAAATACTCGCCGATTTTCGTGACCGCGCAAAAGGTCGTGGCGGTGCCGAAGTCCACGATGATGAGATTGGCATGGTAGCGGTCATGCGCGGCGGCGGCGTTCACGATCCGATCGCTCCCGATTTCTTTGGGATTGGCGTAGCGGAGCGTGAGGCCGCTGTCGATTTCCGAGGTGACGAGGAGCGGGGTGGAAGCGAAGTAGGTCTGTACCATCGCCTCGAATGTCGAAGTCAGCGCGGGAACCACGCTCGATATGATGGCGCCGCTGATGTGCGCCGCATTGTAGCCCGCGCGTTCCAACAGACTGAGGAAAAGCATCGCGTACTCATTTTCGGTCCTGCGCGGATCCGTTGCCGAACGCCAGTGGCCTCTCAGCGTTCGCCCCTCAAAGACGCCCCAAACGATGTTACTGTTTCCGATGTCAATCGTGAGCAGCATAGGAGTGAGTCTATCGCATCGGTCCTGCGCCGGTCACGTTGCGCAGATGGATGATATCCGCGCTGCGGATTTCCACTATCTCTTCAGAGCAGATTGGGTCTACCGCCTCGCGTCGGCGGATCAGCAGGCTGCCATCTGCGCCGATTCCTTCCGCGATCCCTTCGATCGCATGCGCGTCATCAAGTGCAGCGCCGACATATTGTCCCAATGTGGCACATCGACGTCGATACGAGTCGAGAAGGTCGGACACGCCCGCCGAACAAAGAAGTCCGATACGTTCTTCAAGCCGATTCATCACAGCGGACACGAGAAGGGCGCGATCAACGGCCGCACCGCACTCAGCGAGTAAAGTCGTCGCGGTAGCTCGGATGTCGTCGGGAAAATCATCCGGGCGGCTGTTCCCATTGATGCCGATGCCGACCACGACGAGAGGTGCCGGCTGTCCTCCCACATTTTCACACAGCAGCCCGGCGACCTTTTTATCGTTGATCGTGACGTCATTCGGCCATTTCAACCGGCATTGGATCGTGGTCGTATCGGCGATCGCGTCGGCCACCGCCAGCGCCGATGCCAACGGGATGATGGTCAAATAGGCGGCCTGGTGCGGATGCAGGTGAAGAATAATCGAGCAATACAGATTGCCACCGGGCGGGGAGTGCCAGACCCGTCCGCGCCGTCCTCGCCCTGCAGTCTGGGCATCCGCGAGGATCAGTGTCCCGTGGCAGGCACCTGCTTGGGCCAAGGCGATGGCTGTCGTATTGGTCGAGGGCAGGGACTCGTGATACTCGAGTGTCCGGCCGAGCGCAACGGTGCGGAGACCGGCGCGGATCACGGAGAGGTCATAGCCCGGCAGCGGGCTCAGGGCGCTCATGTCCGCCCCGAACGAATTCTTTTGCCGGTTGCGCTCACGTCCATGCTGAGATCTGCAGCCGGAGCCGAATGGGTCAGGGCGCCGATCGACAGAAAATCTGCGCCCGCCCGCGCCATGTCACCGGCGTTTGCCAACGTGATCCCGCCCGAGACCTCGACCAGGGCCCGGCCCTTAATGAGTTCCACAGCTTTCCGCACGAGGGCGGGAGTCATATTATCCAGGAGGATCACGTCCGCCTTGCCGTTGATGGCTTGCTTGACCTCCGCCAGACCTTGCGTTTCGACGATCACCTTTATTCCATGCGGTCCGGCGATCCTGGCTTGCCGGCAGGCGTTTTGAAGATCAATGCCTTCGGTCCGAAGCAGGGCCAGATGATTATCCTTAATAAGGAGTCCGTCGCTGAGCGTAAAGCGATGGTTATGGCCGCCGCCCAGCCGGACGGCCCATTTTTCGAGCACCCGTAGTCCGGGCGTCGTCTTGCGCGTATCCAGAATCTTGGTGGGAAATCCGCGAACCGCCAGGCAGAATTGCCGCGTGAGCGTCGCGATCCCGGACAAGCGTTGAAGAAAATTCAACGCGACCCGTTCCGCCATCAACAGGGAACGGCCGTCTCCTGCGGCCACCAGCAGCGTGGTCGAGGGACCGACGGATTGGCCGTCTCGTATGGAGCCATGGATCTTGAGTGCCGGGTCTACAGCCAGAAATACTTCCCGGGCCACGGCGATACCTGCCGCCACCATCTCCTGGTGCGCCACGATCTCCGCGCGAGCCGCACGCATTTTCGGGAACAGCGCCGACGTCGTGATATCGCCGAAGGAGAGATCCTCCGTGAGGGCTCGTTGCACGATGTCACGGAGAAGCGGGGGAGGCGGCTGACTCATGCCGTCCTTAAACGAAGGATGTCGCGAAGTTGCAGCTCGCTACGTTCCAGAATGTCATGATCGCGCGTGAGTGTCTCGAGCCGGCCGTGATGTTCCTGTACGACCTCCGGTGCGGCCTTTTCCACGAAGCCCGCATTGCGGAGCTTCCCGGAGATGCGGCTTATCTCTTTGGCTGCCTCTGCTTTCTGCTTCGTCATGCGGTCCAATGCTTTGATCAGGTCCACGTCACCTTCGACGGCCACTCCGACCGTGATTCCATCTGCCGCCAGGCGCAAGAGCGCCGTATCCTTCGAGGCGATCTCGATATTCGATGTGACCGAGACCGGCCCCCTTGCCAGATGGCCGATAGAATCCGCAAGAGACTGGAATACGGCGAGGTCTTGCCCCTGGGCCCCCATGACCTGGAACGCGATCGATTTGCCGGGCGCATAGTCCAAGAGGGTGCGTCCGGTCCGCATGAGACCCACGGCGCGTTGAAGCACCGAATAGGCAGATTCGGAATCCGGCGATTTCCATGCAGGCTGTTCCCGTGGGTAGGGCTGCACGACAATGCTCGCTCCTTCATGAGGCAGCGCTTGCCAGATCTCTTCCGTCAGGAACGGCATGAAGGGATGCAAGAGACGCATCAGCGTTTCAAAGCTCTCCACCAGGGTCTGCCTGGTCCGCATCGCAGCGGAGCTGGAGGCGTCTTGGAGGGAGAGCTTCGCGAGCTCCAGATACCAATCACAGTACTCATGCCAAATGAACTGATAGAGGGTTCCGGCCGCCCGATCGAAGCGATACTGATCCAATTCCTGCGTCACGGCTTGGATCGTTGCGTTGAGCCGGGACAGAATCCACCGATCGGCCCATGACCGGTCATGCGGCGGAGCCGTCTCGCGCTTCCCGTCCAACTGCATGAGAATGAACCGGGCCGCATTCCACACCTTATTGGCAAAGTTGCGGTACCC
The DNA here is from genome assembly GCA_035250505.1 of Nitrospiraceae bacterium. GTDB lineage: Bacteria > Nitrospirota > Nitrospiria > Nitrospirales > Nitrospiraceae > DASSBQ01. Next base: position 16,159 of record DATFFC010000189.1, read on the forward strand.
TTCGATTCGTTCTTCCGCGAGTTTGACGTCGCGACCGGGCGAGGCCATGGACGCGAGGGTAAAGCGCAGCGCATCGGTTCCATATTGATCCATGACATGCAACGGGTCGATGACATTGCCTTTCGACTTGCTCATCTTCTGGCCTTCCGCGTCGCGGACGAGGGCATGGATGTACACATCGCGGAAGGGCACATCGCCCATGAACTTGAGTCCCATCATGATCATGCGTGCGACCCAGAAAAACAGAATGTCCAACCCCGTGACCAGCGTCGAGGTCGGGTAGAACGTCTGTAACTCAGGGGTTTGCTTCGGCCAGCCGAGAGTGGAGAAGGGCCAGAGGGCGGATGAGAACCAGGTATCGAGCACATCGGGATCCTGGATCAGTTTGCCGCCCTTGCAGGTCGGACAGGCAGCCGGCCGCTCCTGCGAGACGATGGGAACGGCATCGGAAGGAATCAGCGGTTGCCCATCCGAAGCTCGTCGAAGGAACGCCGAGCCATAACAATCCTCGCAATACCAGGCGGGGATCTGATGACCCCACCAAATCTGGCGGGAGATGCACCAGTCTTTGATGTCCCGCATCCAGCCGAGATAGTTATTCTTCCACGACTCCGGCAGAATTCTGATTCGCCCCTCCTCGACGGCTTGGACGGCCGGTTCAGCCAGCGGCTTGATGTTGACGAACCATTGGTCCGACAGCAGCGGCTCCACCACCGTTTTGGAGCGATAGCATTTTCCAAGCGCCATCTTGTGCGGTTCTGATTTTTCGAGCAGGCCTCGCTCGCTCAACAGCTGTTCGATCTTTGGCCTGGCTTTGGCGACAGGAAGCCCGCTCACCGCTTGAATCACGTCCGGCTCGACCGGCAATCCGGCCAGTTGAAGAGTGGCATGGACGTCCATGAGCTTGATGCGGGGAAGGCCATGTCTCTCTCCCGCTTGGAAGTCATTAAAATCATGAGCCGGGGTGATCTTGACGGCGCCCGTGCCGAACTCGCGGTCGACCAGGATCGGATCGCCGACGATGGGGATGACGCGTGTCGTCAGAGGCAGCTTGACCTGTCTGCCGATCAGATGCCGGTAGCGGTTGTCCTCCGGATGCACCGCCACCGCAGTGTCACCCAGCATGGTCTCAGGTCTCGTGGTCGCCACGAGCAGATACTGTGAGGGGTCGTCGGCCAACGGATAACGAATCGTGTAGAGCTTTCCGGTCACCTCTTCGTGTTCGACTTCGATGTCGGACAATGCCGTCAAGCAACGAGGGCACCAATTAATGAGCCGTTCGCCGCGA
>DATFFC010000190.1:0-27382 GCA_035250505.1 Nitrospiraceae bacterium
TGCGGCCGGTGATCGGTCCGGCGTTGCTGCTCCTCGATCAGGGCCGTGAGGTCCGACTGCAACCCGGCGAGATTCTGGCTTGAATGACGAAGCAGGAGGTCGATGAGCCGGCGCTTGCCCGCCCGGAAATGCCGTGTGACGCGACCCCGCGCCAGACGATGCAGCAGGGACACGGGCTGCTGAGCCAGCAGCCGTTCAAGTTCCTCAGTCGTCATCGGCCCTCATCATGCATTCTTTCTCTGCTCACGTCTAACCTCTTACGCCTCACGGCTACGGCAGTTCTTCGAGCACGCCCCTTCGCATCGCCGCTGTGGCCCGTTCTGCCGTATCTGCGAGCGAAGGATGCGTGGGCCTCAGCGACTGGAGTTGGGACAGGAATTCCAACGTGCGGGCGAACAACCGATACATGTCTCCTTCAGCCATCGAGGTGATTCGCGCCAGTCCGATCCATGTCAATGTCGGATCGCTGACCCATCGTTCCGCCAGCGAGGCCACATCGGCTCGCAAGAGCGGCGGTTCCTCGTGGGGCGCCAGCGATTCGGCCAGCTTGCGTACCTGATACAGGAGTGTCAGCAGGCCTGTGCTGCCCCTGGGAAATGAGCCGGGCCGGTCGTCGTCGTGAGCGATGCTCGCCATCACACCGGCCAGGAGAGCAGGATCGGCCCCGGCGAAGGCGTCGGCCCGAATCAACTCCGTAATCAGCAGCGAATGATCGATCCGAATGAGCCGGGCCCAGTCGCCGTCCTCCGTCAAGTGAGCGGTGGGAGTGAGATAGCCGAACTGCTGCAGCACATCCATGCGTTCTTGAAACCGATGCCAGATGCTCGTATGCAGGGCTTGGATGGCTTTTGTGTGGCGGTGGATGTCCTGTCTGATTCGATGGGCCGCGACGTAATCCTTTTGGCAGGCGTACCGGGACGGACAGGTGGGACAAGGAAAGTCGCCCAGCGTTTGGACGATGGATCCGTCGATCGCTTCTTCCGGCTGCTGCGGCGTGATGATCGGAAGGACCGGCAGTCGAGCCGGGAGTTCCGCCAGTTGATGGCCGAGAAAGTCCAAGCTCTCATGCGTGCACCAGGGATAGGTCGGGGACTCGATACACTCAAAGGACCGATCGAAGATCGAGGCGACGTGACTCGCGGGACATTCCGTGATGCCGCCACCGGGCCGGAGCAGCGTCACCATTGGAGAGCGCTGGGCTTTGCTGCGGTATTGGCGAAGCACGATGCCGCGGCCTTTCGAGAGGCCGACGACCCGGCCCGGCGTCAGAAAGTGCAAACGGGCGGCCAAAACAGGGGACTCGGGCGCCCGGGCAAGACTTCGATGAGGCTTATGTTTTCGGGCATGGTCGAAGATCTGCCACTGCGTGATCCAATCGGAGCACACGCGGGGCCCGTACGGCTCCATCTCTTTGCGCAGGCCGTCGAGCTTTTGCTCGAGCACCTCCGCCCGCCGATTCAACTGAAATTGGGCAAAGCTCTTGGCCAGAATCGATTGGATGTGTTCCAAGGGGTGGGCCTTGAGCAGATTCAAGACCATCGGGTATGTGACGACGAACTGGCTATCGATCGGCTCCGGTTGCCCTGTCAAGCCTTTGGCGATCGCCAGGAGATCGATATACGGCGACGGGGTGACGACCGCGAATCCGACGAGATCCTTTCCGCGCCGGCCGGCCCGACCGGCCAGTTGCTGGATCTCGCTGATCGTCAAATCGGTGAAATCCCGCGCCTTCCTGATGCTGGACTGCGTCACCACCACGGTACGCGCCGGAAAATCGACGCCGGCCGCCAAGGTCGTCGTCGCGAACACCGCGTCCAGGCACCCGTGTCGCATCAGTTCTTCCACGGCGATCTTCCAGGAAGGCAGATGCCCGGCGTGATGCGCGGCGACCCCGATCCGTTGCACCGTCGAGATCAGCGGATGGTCGGCGATGCTGGGAAATTGCTCGATGACCGCCGCCAACACATCACGGATCCGGTCTTGGCGCACGGTGGGGAGGACGACCTGGCTATGCTCGAACGTTTGCATCGCCTCGTCACAGGCGCGCCGAGAAGTGAGAAAGACGATGGCGGGGGTCAAATGTTTGGTACGGAGCGTGGCGATCAGGTCAACCGGATGAATGGAGGGAGGCATGGAGCTTCATTCCCTTCGAGATGACCACGAGGCCGGACTCGGTCACCTGGAAACGTTGGCGGTCCGCGACTGGGTCATACCCGATTTCAGTTTTCGGCGGGATGACGACGTCCTTGTCGATGATGGCTCGCTTGATACGGGCATGGTCCCCGATCACGACGTTCTCCATCACGACCGATTCCCGCACATCGGCATGGTCATGGACGATGACAGCGGGAGAGAGTACCGAATTTTGGACCCGCCCTCCCGAGATGATGCATCCTCCACAAACAATGGAGTCCAAAGCGACACCCATCCGTCCGCCTTGATAGTCCTGGGCGAACACAAATTTGGCCGGAGGGAACTGGCCTTGATAGGTGCGGATGGGCCACTCCTGATCGTAGAGGTTGAACAGAGGATCGACGGCGACGAGGTCCATGTTGGCTTCCCAATAGGCATCCAACGTGCCGATGTCGCGCCAGTACTTGACGGCTTTCTTGTTCTCGTCTTGGAACTTGAAGGCGTAGACCCTCTGTTCCTGAATCATGCGCGGGATGATGTTCCTGCCGAAGTCGTGCTTCGTGCCTTCTTTGGCGTCCTTGATCAATTGTTCGCGGACACTCTCCGTGCGAAACAGATAAATGCCCATGGAGACGAAGGCCTGGGTGGGATCTCCCGGCATGGGGCTGGGATTGGCCGGTTTCTCGTCAAAGCGGAGAATTCGGCGATCCTCGTCTACGCTGATGACGCCGAACCGGGTGGCATCCTGCAGCGGAGTCTCGATCGCGCCGACCACGGCATCGGCCTGTTTCGACAGCAGGAAGTGGTACATGTCGGCATAGTTCATCTTATAAATGTGGTCCCCGGCCAGGATGAGAAGAAATTCGGGCTGATCCTGATCCAACAGGAAGAGATTCTGATAGACCGCATCGGCGGTGCCCTTATACCAGTCTTCGCTGATGCGCTGCTGTGGGGGCACCGACGCGATGTATTCGCTCAGTTCAGGATTCAAGATATTCCAGCCGCTTCGGATGTGGCGGTCCAGCGAATGGGATTTGTACTGAATCAAAACGGTGATCCGCCGAAGGCCGGAGTTCAGGCAATTGCTGAGGGTGAAATCGATGATTCGATACTTGCCGCCGAAAGGGACGGCCGGTTTCGCGCGCTGTTCGGTCAGGGGATAGAGGCGTTCCCCTTTCCCGCCGGCCAGGACCATGGTGAAAATTTTCGTCACCGGGCGATTGTAACAGGAGCGTCGGCAAATGAAAAGGAACAGGAAGCGTTGACTTCGTCTGCCGTCAGGGCAATACTACCGCGTATTGTCAGTGTCCTGCGTGGGCTACATATGACAAGGAGCATCCATGAAACGTCGAGCCGTCGTTCGATCGGTGATCGGATCGGAGAGCAACACTAATCCGATGAAGGACATCGTATGGAGACTGGAGCGCTTGGAACGGCAGGTCCAGAAATTGTCCGAACTGGTGCGGGATCACGCGGAAGACACCGACCGCCTGGTGCGCATCGTGGCCGAAGATCGCGATGTGATTCGACGCGACCTACTGCGCAAACACGAACATAAAGTGAGACTGCGCCGGCATCTCCGCGACGTGAGTTCCAAGAACGGAATGGAGAGCTGAGCGGGGTCCCGTCATCCGTGCAGGGGTCTGCCGAACGATTCAGCATTGAAGCGATGCGCTTGGTCAAGCGCTACGGTCCTGTCCTCGCGGTCGACGATGTCAGCTTCCAAGTCCGGCCGGGAGAATTCTTCTCCCTGCTCGGTCCGAGTGGCTCGGGAAAGACCTCCATCTTGCGCATGCTCGCCGGGTTCGAGACCCCCGATTCAGGGGCCCTTTGGATCGAAGGCCGCTCGATGGCCGGCGTGCCGGCGCACCGGCGACCGGTCAATCTGGTCTTTCAATCCTACGCCCTCTTCCCGCATCTCCGGGTGGGCGACAACATCGCGTTCGGCCCCGAAAGGACGGGCCTGCCGCGCCGAGAAATCGACACGCGTGTTCATGACATGCTCGCCCTGGTCAAGCTGCCGGGAAAAGAGGATCGGTGGCCGCACGAATTGTCCGGCGGCGAACAGCAGCGAGTGGCGCTCGCACGCGCGTTGATCAACCGGCCTGCCGTCTTGCTGCTCGACGAGCCGTTGTCCGCGTTGGATCAGCATCTCCGCCAGCAGATGCAAGTCGAACTCAAGTCGATCCAGCAACAGGTCGGCGTCACCTTCGTCTGCGTGACGCACCACCAGCAGGAGGCGCTGGCCATGTCCGATCGCATCGGTGTGATGCAGGGAGGGCGCTTGGTCCAAGTCGGTTCGTCCCGTGAGGTCTATGAGCGGCCGGCCAGCTTGTCGGTGGCCCGCTTCATCGGTGAGTCGAATGAACTGCAAGGAGAACTGCGGCAGACTGAAGACGGGTATGAAATCATGGCGCCGGCCCTTGCACAGTTAACGGCTATCCGGGTTCGCCGACCGGCTGGTCCGACCTCGGCTGGGAAAGTGGTGCTCTCGCTTCGTCCGGAACAGGTACAGTGCTTGTCCGGCGCTGTCCAACCGGACTGCGATAACACGATCCCGGGCCGAATCGACAAATGCCTGTACGGCGGACATGCCGTGCAATACGTGGTACGGGTGGCTGAGGACGTGCATTGGAAGGTCCTTGTGCCGGTCCGGGAACGGGACGACAAGACCTTTGCGCCGGGCGAGCGGGTTTGCTTGGCCTGGCGCGCCGACGATGGGATCGTGTTCCCCGCGTGAAGACCCGCGCCCGCTCTTCACAAATTAAGTTGTTCGCAGAGCAGCCCACCTATCCCGCGTGGCTCTCGGCGCCGGCGATGCTCTGGATGGGCTGTTTTTTTCTCGCGCCCCTGCTCATCGTGCTGCTGGTGAGTTTTGCGACGCGGGGGACCTATGGCGGAGTGATCTGGCACTTCACAATCGCGAACTATGCCGAGCTGCTCCATCCGCTCTATCTTCGGATCTTCGCCCAGTCATTGCTCTTTGCCGCTGCGACCACCTTGCTCTGCCTGATCATCGGCTTTCCGCTGGCCTATTTCATCGCCAGAGCCCCGCAACGGCGGCAATCGATCTGGCTCTTGTTGGTGCTGGTCCCGTTCTGGACCAATTTTCTTGTGCGCACCTACGCGTGGATGGTGATTTTGCGTGCAGAAGGACTATTGAACGGGTGGCTTCTCCACTGGGGGATGATCGATCAGCCGGTCGAGGTTCTGTACACACCGGCCGCTGTCCTGATCGGGCTGGTTTATGGCTACCTCCCCTTTATGGTGTTGCCCCTGTATGTCGCCTGCGAACGAATTCCCCCGATTTTGCTCGATGCCGGGCGAGACCTGTATGCGGGCAACTGGTCGTTGTTCTGCCGGGTCATTTGGCCGCTCGCGAAGCCGGGCGTCATCGCCGGGTCCATTCTCGTGTTCATTCCCACGGTCGGCGCTTTTCTCACGCCTGACCTGCTCGGCGGGGCCCGCACGATGATGATCGGCAACCTCATTCAACATGAGTATCTGGTGGTCCGCGATTGGCCCCTGGGCTCTGCCTTGGCCTTCATCCTGATGGTGATGGTCGTCCTCTTGTTGAGGAGCTACTTTCGTGCCGACCGCCGGATGACCCTCCAGCAGGTATTGCAATGATGCATCGGCGCCCCTGGCTTCCGCTTGCCGCTACAACGACGATCCTCTTCCTTTACCTGCCGATCGCGGTGTTGGTTGTGTTTTCCTTCAATGCCTCGCGGCTCTCGTCACGCTGGCAGGGCTTTACGCTGGATTGGTATCGCATGCTCCTGCAGGATCAAGCCTTGCTGGCCGCCACATTCAATAGTCTGCTCGTCGCCGCCGTCTCTACTATCGTGGCGCTGGTGCTGGGAGTGACGGCCGCCCTGGGACTCGAGCGGCTGTCGGTCCGCCATCAATCGGTCGTTGAAGGGGCGATACTGCTGCCGCTGATTATTCCCGAGATTATGATGGGTGTCGCCTTGATGCTGCTCTTTGTCATGATTCGGATGCCCTTGAGTTTGACGACCGTGGTGATCGGCCATGTGGTGTTCAACCTTCCGTTGGTCATTGTGATCGTGCGGACCCGGTTGCGGAAGGTGGATCCGAGGCTGATCGAGGCGGCGCAGGACTTGGGCGCCGACACCTGGCAAGTGTTCCGGCGGGTGACGGAGCCGCTGATCCGTCCGGCGGTGATCGGCGCCGGCTTGATGGCGCTGACCGTGTCGCTTGACGATTTCATCGTGACGTTCTTTCTGGCGGGGCCCGGCGCGACCACGTTGCCGCTCAAGGTCTATTCGATGATCAAAGCCGGTCTCTCGCCGGAGATCAACGCCTTATCCGCCGTCATCGTTCTCGGCTCGATGAGTCTGATGGCCCTCTCCCTCCTGATTCAACGCCGGGCGTTTTCATGACCACCCGGACTCGCCTGACCAGGACGCGATGGCTTCTGGCCCTCGCCGTCGCTGCGCTCCTTCCCGCTTGCAACCAGGACTCGAATTCCGGCGCGCGCGGCTCGGAGCAGAACGGTTCCCGGCCCACGCTCCATTATTTCACCTGGTCGGACTACGTCGGGCCGGACCTTCTCGCGGAATTCGAACGGCGCGAGCAGGTCCGTGTGGTGGTCGATGTCTTCAGCAGCAACGAAGAAATGCTGGCCAAGCTCCAAAGCGGCGCCACCGGCTACGATGTCGCGGTGCCCTCGGATTTCATGGTCGCGATCGCCATGCAGTCGGGGCTGCTGGAGGAACTGGATCATGGGGCGATTCCCAATGCCGCGCGGCTGAACCCACACCTTCAGGGGCTGCCCTTTGATCCGACCCAACGCTATTCTGTGCCCTATCTCTGGGGCACCGTGGGAATCGGCTATGATGCCGACGTGATCCGGACGCCGCCTGACAGTTGGGGGATTCTGTGGGATCGGCGGTACGAGGGGCGAATCAGCATGCTGAACGATCAGCGGGAAGTATTCGGGGCGACGCTTCGCTGGATGGGACATTCCCTCAACAGTACCGACCGCTCGATTATTGAAGCGGCGAAGGCCAAGTTGATGGAGCAAAAGCCGTTGGTGAAGACCTACACCAGCGACCACTATGACCAGTTGTTGGCCACCGGTGAAGTGGTACTGGCGCATGGATGGGGCGGGCCGATTGCCAGAGCCATGCGGGAGCGGCCGTCCATCCGCTATGTCGTCCCGAAAGAAGGGGGCACGATTTGGGCCGACTGTTTGGTCGTGCTCAAGACCGCTTCGCACAAGGATTTGGCCATGCGCTTTATCAACTATCTGCTCGATCCGCAGGTCGCCGCCCGGACATCCGAACGCCTGCTCTTTGCGGCCGCGCCGGCGGCGGTGACGGATCTGGTCCCGCCGAGCCTCAGGCGGAATCCCGCCGTGTACCCGCCGGACGAGATGATCAGCCGCTTGGAATGGCTCAAGGATGTCGGGGAAGCGGTCCGCGCCTATGACCGAGCGTGGACGGAGCTCAAGTTGCACTAAAACGCTCGGGAATGGACTTTGTTTTAAAAGCCTTGGAGAATCAGTATAATATTATGGCTTTTTCCTAGGATAGCCGGTTCCGACCGAGCTCGCTCGTCTCACGCCCGGCGATTGACCCGTGTACCTATGCAGCGGAGATTCATGCGAATTGTGCCTCTGCTCGGCGCCGTTGCGCTCGCCATGTCGTCCTGGCATGGTCCCGACGTTGTCGCTCAGCCGATGGACCATCCAGCCAAGCCCGGTTCCCACGCTCCAGCCGCGGTTCGCGTCACCCTTCCGGAGGCCCTCTCGCTGTTTTTGAAACAGAACTTGGATCTTCTGATCGCCAAGTACGGCATCGAATACAGCAAGGGACAACAGATCACGGCGCGGCTCCTTCCGAATCCGTTCCTGTTGATCGGAACTCAGGCGTCCTTTACGCAAGGAAATACCTTGCGTAACAGCGGCGAGCTTCAAACGCAGGTGGCGCAACTCTTCGAGATCGCCGGGAAGCGGGGCTATCGGATCGAGAGCGCGGCCTTCGGCACGCAATCGGCCGAAGCGAATTTCGAGGACGCCGTACGCCAGCTCAGTTTCACGTTGAAGGAGTCCTACTATCGCGTGCAATTGGCGCAGCGGCGGCTGGCTTTGGCGGAAGAAAACCGGGATCGGTTTGCGCGTATCATGGAAGTGAACACGATCCGCTTCAAAAAGGGCTATATCGCCGAAGTGGATCTGATCCGCATCCGCCTACAGGTCGTCGCGTTTCAATCCCAGGTGATCGAAGCGATTCAGGAGGCGGAATCGGCCAGGGCGGAGCTTCGCCAACTGTTGCGTTTGTCGCCGCTCACCCGTTTGGAATTGACGACGGAACTGGATTTCCGCCGTGTCGATCCGGACATCGGTAAACTGCGGTCGGTCGCGCTCGAGGCGCGGCCCGATCTACGCGGCAAACGGGCGGCCTATTCGCAGCGCGAGGCCGATTTGAAGCTGGCCAGAGCCTATCGGTATCCGGACGTCACCATCGGCGCCGGCTATTCCATCCAAGGGCCTCGCGGCCCGGACAACCAACAGATGGCGATCTTGAACTTCGGCGTGCCGTTGCCCCTGTTCAACCGCAACCAAGGCGGGGTGGCGCAGGCGGAAGTCGCGGCTCAGTCTGCTCAGGCGGATCTGGACAAGACGGTCAACCAAGTCGAAAATCAAGTCGACGTGGCGTACCATAATTTGGTGCAAAGCCGCCGCTTGGTCGAGGCCTATCTGGCCGGCGTGCTGGACGACGCCCGGTCGACCTTCACAATCGTCGAGCGGGCGTATGAACGCGGCGGGGCTACGATACTGGATCTGCTGGATGCGGCCAGGACATCGCGCGCCATCCAGCAGAATTACATCGAGGCATTGTTTGCCTATCAGCATAACTTATTTCAATTGGAAAGCGCGGTGGGTCAGGAGATCGTCTCATGATCTTTGCGCGTAAGGCGGCGGCCGCGGCCGTATTGCTCGCGAGTCTGGCTGCCTGTGGAAAGACCCAGGAGCCGGCCGCCTCGGACGCTGCCACCCCCGTCTCGAATCAGCAACACGAGCGGCTTGCCCAATCCTCAGGACAGATTGAAACAGCGGTGATCGACGTGAAATCCGTCCAGCCGGAATTGATCCTGGCCGGCAGGGTGGCGTACGGAGAAGACCGATATTCCAAGATTTCGTCGCCGCTTCAGGGACGGGTTGTCGAGGTGCGGGCGCATCTAGGGGACCGGGTGAAAGTCGGGGATACCCTTGTGATCATCGACAGCCCGGATATCACACAAGCCTATTCGGAGTTCGTCAAGGAAGCCTCCGAACTGGAATATGCCACCCGTGCCTATGAGCTGGCGAAAGAGCTGTATCAGACGAAAGCCTTGGCGCTCAAAGATCTGAAACAAACCGAGAATGATGTGATCAAGGCGAGGGCGGAATTCCGGCGATCCAAGGAGCAGCTCTTGTCGCTGAGAGTCCCGAGCAGCGAATTGGACAAGCCGTTGGCACAGCAGCGGATCACGTCCCGGTTCGACATGAAAAGCCCGCTGAGCGGTACCGTCGTGGAACGGAGCGTCACGCCGGGCCAATCGGTCGGCGCCGATGCCGCGCAGGTGCTCTTCACGGTCGCCGATTTGGATCGCCTCCAGGTCGTTGCGGACGTGTACGAACGGGACCTCGCGCTCGTCAAGGTCAGTCAAGTGGCACGGGTGAATGTGGAGGCCTATCCCGGGGCCGATTTTGCCGCAGTGGTGGCCTCGATCGGCGACGTCGTGGACCCCAACACGCGGACCATCAAGGTGCGGGCGTGGGTGGATAACCAAGATCACCGCCTGAAGCCGGAAATGTTCGCCCGTCTCCGGATCGATGTCGGCGATGCGAATCCGTTTTTGGCCATCCCGAAGGAATCGGTGGTCGAGGTGGACGGCAAGTACTTCGTCTATCTCGTGGAAGCGCCCGATAAGTATGTCAAACGGGAAGTTCGCGTCTCCAATGTCTCGAGCGATATGGTCCGGGTGCTCGAGGGCCTCTCTCCCGGTCAACGGATCGTCACGAAGGGAGCGGTCTTGGTCAAAGGCCAAGAGGTCAAGGGGTGAGCGTCCTCCGGCATGATCTCTTGGCGGGCGACCAACCATTCCGATGATCGCCCGCATCGTCGAAATCTCCCTCGTCCAGCGGTTTCTTCTCTGTGCTCTCGGGTTGGTCCTTCTCGTCGGCGGCCTCTACGCGTTCAATCTCTTGGACATCGTCGCCTATCCGGATCCGTCCCCGCCGATGGTCGAGGTCATTACCCAGTTTCCCGGGTGGTCTGCCGAAGAAATCGAACGTCAGATTACGATTCCCATCGAGGTCGCGCTGAACGGTACGCTGGGTTTGACCGATATCCGTTCGCTGTCGATCTTTGGATTGAGCGACATCAAGATCTATTTCGACTTCGGGACGGATTATTTCCGCGATCGCCAGGAGGTGGTGAATCGCCTCGCGACCGTGGCGCTGCCTCCGTCAGCGGTCCCGACCCTGTCGCCCTGGTGGGCCATCGCCGAGATCTATCGATATGAATTGGCGGGTGATGGCTCGGTAAGCCTGACCGATCTGAAGACGACGCAGGATTGGCTGGTGCGGCGGGAGTTCCGGCGCGTCCCGGGGGTCATCGACGTGACGGCGTTCGGCGGCACCACCAAAGAGTACCATGTCGATATCGATCCCGGGAAATTGATCAGCTACGGCGTGACCCTCTCACAAGTGATGCAGGCGCTCGCCAACAGCAACGCGAACGTCGGGGGAAACTACCTCACCGTCGGCGCACAAAACTACAACATCCGCGGTCTCGGGCTCATCAACAGTCTCGACGACATCGAGCACGTGATGGTCGTCGAAAAAGAAGGCACGCCGATCTTCGTCACGACCTTGGGGAAGGTCACGGTTGGGAACCGAGTCCGGCTCGGCAAGGTGGGAATCGACGACCGGAATGACGTAGTCGAAGGCGTGATCCTCCTCCAGCGCGGTTACAAGGCGTTGCCGGTTCTGGACCGTGTCCGTGAAAAAGCGGCTGAGTTGAACAAGTGGAAATTGCCGGCCGGGATGAAGATCAAAACGTTCTACGACCGCACGGCCTTGATCCACACCACGGTGGAAACGGTGCGGGACATCCTGATCGCCGGCATGGTCCTGGTCTTCGTCATTCTCTATTTGTTCCTCGGCCATTTTCGGGCGGCCATGATCGTCGCGCTGACCATCCCGCTCTCGCTGTTGTTCACCTTTTCCATGATGGTGCTGGCCGGACAGTCCGCGAACCTCATCTCGTTGGGGGCCATCGATTTCGGCATTATCGTAGACGCAACGTTGGTCATGGTGGAGAGCATTGTCTTTCATCTGGCCCACGACCATCGATCCGGACTGACCCCTCACCAACATATCGTCCGAGCCGCGCGCCATGTCGGCCGGCCGATCTTGTTCTCGACCACGATTATCGTCGTCGCCTTCATTCCATTGTTCACGATGACCGGCGTGCCGGGAAAAATCTTCGCGCCGATGTCGATCACGTATGGATTCGCCCTACTGGGGGCGCTCTTGATGGCCTTCACGCTGGCTCCGGTCTTGTGCTCCTTCCTTCTGACCGGACCATTGAAGGAAGACGACACGGCGTTGGTGAGGCTGATCCGGCGGTTGTATCGGACGGCGCTTCACTGGGCACTCACGAATAAGCCGTTGGTGATCGGTGCATCAGTCGCGATCATGGTATTGACGGTCGTGGCGATGCAATGGGTGGGCGGCGAATTCATGCCGGCGCTGGAAGAAGGCAATCTATGGGTGCGCGCCACGATGCCCGTCGACATCGCCTTTGACCAAGCCGCTCGGTTGTCCGGGGAAATCCGAAACATCTTCCGCCGCTCCCCGGAGATTGAGACGATTGTGTCCCAGTTGGGCCGGCCCGATGACGGCACCGACCCGACAAGTTTCTTTAATGCCGAGTTCCTCGCCAACCTGAAACCGCCGCGGGAATGGCGCCCGGGGCTCACCAAGGACCAATTGATCGAGGAGATTGAGAGGCGGCTGAAATCGATCCCGGGCGTCATTTTCAATTTTTCCCAGGTGATTCAGGATAATGTGGAAGAAGCCATGTCCGGCGTCAAAGGGGAGAATTCCATCAAGCTCTTCGGCAACGATTTGAAGACGATGGAAGCCAAAGCCGTCGAGATCGAGAAGGTGATGAAGGACGTGGCGGGCGTCAAGGATCTGGGCATCCTTCGCCTCATGGGCCAACCGAATCTGTTGATTGAGGTGAACCGGGAAGCGAGCGCGCGCTACGGCCTGCAGGTGTCGGATGTCAACGCGGTGGTTCAAGCGGCGATCGGGGGCCAAGCGGTCACCCGGGTGTACGAAGGTGAGCGTCTGTTCGACCTCGTGGTGCGATTCCTTCCCGAGTACCGGCAGGATCCCGAGGCGATCGGCAATATCCTGGTGAACACGCCGAACGGCGCGCGTATCCCGCTGAAACAACTGGCCACGATCGCGACGCAAACCGGGCCGTTCATCATCTATCGAGAGAACAATGAGCGCTATATTCCCATCAAGTTCAGCGTGCGTGAGCGCGACCTCGAAAGCACGGTGACCGAGGCCCAGAAGAGACTGGCCCGAGCGGTGAAATTGCCTGAACGCTACCGTATGGACTGGGCGGGCCAGTACGACCAACTCAAGACTGAACAGGCGCGTCTCGGGCAGATCGTGCCGGTGAGCCTGGTCATTATTCTGTTCCTCTTGTATACGACCTTTAATTCGATCAAAAATGCGCTTCTGGTCCTCGTCACGGTGCCGTTCGCCCTGGTCGGGGGGGCCCTGGCCCTCACGCTGACGGGAACGCATTTCAGTATCTCGGCGGCGGTCGGGGTCATCTCGACGTTGGGCGTGGCGATTCTGGGTGGCGTGCTTCTGATTTCGCGCATTGAGGACTATCGCTTCAACGGGATGTCCATACGGGAGGCCATTCTCAAAGGCGCCGATGTCCAGATGCGGCCGATTCTCATGGCGACATTGGCGGCCGCCATTGGGCTGTTTCCCGCAGCGGTGGCGACCGGCATCGGTTCCCAGGCGCAACAGCCGCTGGCTCGCGTCGTCGTGGGCGGCATGCTGACCGCCGCCGTCATGATCCTGGTCGTGTTGCCGGTGCTGTATGAAGTCGTGCACCGGCACGAGGATGAACGCCCGGAAGGCGAGCAAGAAACGTGATTGATCAGGTATACTGAACTATCTTTCTTTGAGAGAAAGGAATCCGGTGATGGTCAGGCGATACGGCTCGCGATATGGATTGACTGCTGCAGCGGTAGTTCTTCTGACAGGCATGGTGTGGGCTGTTTCGCTCGGCGCTGCCGACGGACCACCAAATGGGGTCCGGCTCGTCCAGGTGCCGTACGAAGCGCCGCCCAAATCCGAACCCGTGCCGGATGTCGCCGTTCCGCCCAATACACAGCCGTTGTCTCCGGAGGAATTGCAACGGGCGGAGGCGCTGTTGCCGCTTTTGGAAGGCAAGCAGGAATTTTGGGCCATGGGGGAGTTTGTGCATCTGGGGGAGTCGGTGGTGCCGGTAGTGACCAAAGCGCTCACCATGTCCGGTCCCCGCATCCGGTATAATGCGATCGAAACCTTATCAATGCTCAAGTCCCCGGCCGCCGCTCCGGCATTACTGGAGACGGCGAAGCAGCCGAATGAATTGCCTCGGATTCGAGAACATGCCTTGCGGACGGCGATCCGGCTCGATCCGACTTCGGCGCCGGACGCAATCGAGGTCATGGCCAAAGACCCGAATGCCGCGATTCGGAAGACGGCAGCGTTTGAGGCGCGGTATGTCCGCCACAAAGCCGTCGTCCAACCGCTGATCGACCTGATCGGTGATGACGAGCGGTTTGTCGCAATTTCGGCGCTGCAGTCACTCTGGATGTTGACGAGGCATGAATCGGAATTCCATGATTGGGAGGCGTCGAGCAAGCAGGATCGACAGGCCTGGGCTCAGGAATGGACCGAGTGGTGGAACCAGGCCAAGGATTCGTTTGAGATTCCGGAAATGAAACGGCGGAAGACTTCGTAAGCGGCGCGGGCGGCGCTTGCCTTGCGACTGAACGGAACCCTGTGTTAGATAATTGATGAATACCGCCAACGCGACCGGCACCATCGAGTCTACTTAGGAGCGGGCAGTGGCGTTACTGAATGTCATCAAACTCGGCAACCCGATTCTCAGGCAGCGGGCGCTGCCCGTCGATCCGGCCGAGATCAGGAGACCGATCTTTCAGCAGTTGATCGACGACATGTTTGAAACCATGTACGACGAACCCGGCATCGGCTTGGCGGCGCCGCAAGTGGCGCGGTCGCAACAACTCGTGGTCATGGACTGTCCCGGCGAGGGCGGCTTCCCAGCCACGGTTCTGATCAATCCGTCGATCGTGTTTTACGGTCCCGAACAAGTCGAATCGTGGGAAGGCTGCCTCAGCGTCGACGGCTTGCGGGGGAAAGTTACGCGCCCCTCGCTGGTGCGGGTCCAGGCCTTGGACCGCGACGGAAAACCGATCGATTTTGAAGCGACGGGCCTCTATGCCGTCTGTATCCAGCATGAACTGGATCATCTGATCGGGAAATTATTCCTGGATCGTATGACGGATCTCTCCACGTTGACACAGTTGGAGGAGTTCGAGAAGTTCTGGCAGAAACAACCGGCCAGCGCCGCCGTTCCCGCCGATATCCTGTGAAATCTCTTCTTCGCGTTCTATCGTATCTCAAGCCCTTTCGCGGCCTGGCTGTTCTCACCTTCCTCTTTGCCGGGCTGGCGACCGCCTTGGAGTTGGTGCCGCCCTATCTCCTGAAGGTCGTCATCGACGACGTCATCGAAGCGAAGCGTCCTGAGTTGTTGTGGTGGGTGCTGGGCGCGCTGTTGGCCGCCTATCTGCTGCGGAACGTATGTAGCAGCCTACGCGTCCGCTTCAACAACATGTTGGAACAAAAAGCCGTTCATACCCTGAGAACCGAGGTGTTCGGCGCGCTTCAACGGTTGTCGCTGAGCTATTTCGAAAACCGCTCGACCGGGGAGATCATGAGCCGGGTGACGAGCGACACAGAACATGTCGAGCGCATTTTCGTGGATGGGCTGGAGGGATTGCTCACGGCGTCGTTGACTCTGGCCGGCATTACCGTGATGTTGTTTGCGCTCAATTGGAAACTCGCGCTGCTCTCAATGGTGCCCATCCCGATTCTGGTGGTGTCGGCTTCCTGGTTTACGAGGCGCGTACACGGCTATTATCACGATATCCGGAAAACCGGCGCCGGCTTGAACGCCTACCTCCAAGATGCGCTCTCGGGCATCAAGGAGACGATCGGGTTCGGCCAGCATGAATACGAACGGAGCCGGTTCGGCCTGCTCAGCCAAGAATACAGCACCAGTAATCTTCGCGCGATGTTTCTATGGTCGGTCTATTGGCCCGGAATGGTCTTTGTCGGCAGCGTGGGGACGCTGTTGATCGTATGGTACGGAGCCGGCGAGGTGTTGTCCGGCCGGCTCAGCGTCGGCGAATTGGTCATGTTTCTGTCGTACCTGGCGCTCTTTTACACGCCGATCAATCAGATTCACTCCGTCAATCATATGTTGCAACATGCGCTGGCGGCGGGCGAGCGGGTCTTCGAGATCCTGGATGCGACTCCGGAGGTGCAGGATCCCCCGGGTGCGACGATTCCCACGGAGCGGCTGCGGGGTCAGGTGGAATTTCGCGAGGTCTCCTTCGGGTATCGCGACGGAGTATCTGTCTTGTCGGATATCAATTTGAGCGTCAGGGCGGGCGAACGGGTGGCGCTGGTCGGCCCGAGCGGAGCGGGAAAGAGCTCGCTGTTGAAGCTCTTGCTCCGTTTTTACGACGTCAAGGCAGGCCGCCTGCTCGTCGATGGGCATGATGTCCGCGACCTGCCGTTGGCTTTTTTGAGGAGCCAGATCGGCCTGGTGCAGCAAGAGCCCTTTCTCTTCAATGGGACCGTGAGGGAAAATATCATCTACAGCGATCGTACGGCGGATCAATCGCGTATCGAGACGGCGGCGCGGGCGGCCCGGGCTCATGAGTTCATCATGGAACTGCCGGAGGGCTACGATACCTGGATCGGCGAACGAGGTGTGAAACTCTCGGTGGGCCAAAAACAGCGCCTCTCAATCGCCCGGGTGTTGCTGAAAGATCCACCCATTGTCATATTTGATGAGGCTACCTCGAATATCGACACGGAAAACGAACAGAAAATCCGCGAAGCGATCCACGAGCTGACGGTCGGGCGGACGACCTTCATTATTGCCCACCGGCTTGCTACACTGCACGATGTGGATCGTATCGTGGTCGTGGCAAAAGGACGCATCGTGGAAGAAGGGGCTCATGAAGATCTGATGCGAGACGGCGGGCTCTATGCCGGGCTCTATGAAGCGCAATTTTTGATGTAACAGCATTGGATGAGGCAGGCGGGGTCATGGTCTTAGTATATGAGAACGATCCACTCGATTCCGAGGACGCGCGCGGGCGGTTCTATCATGTGTGTCAAGGACGGATCGATCGGAACGAGCTGATGCTGCCGCCGGAGGATCGGCCCTATGAATGTCCGACCTGCGGGATTGAGCTGGAGTTGGAAGACTTCTGGATCGCAAGACAGAAGGGTTCGGTCTAGGTGAGGCAGACGCCATGACAAGCAGCACAGGAAGACGGACAGTGTCGGTAATGCGCGGGCTGATGATGCTCTGCGATACCTGTTATGACGAGGTGATGCACGAGAAGATCGCCGACCATCGAAACTATGTCGCGGATCATGAAGCGTTATTTGACGTCATCTGTCCCGGATGCACCGACATCAATCGGCCGTTGATCGACGACATGCTGGGAAGCTCAGAATAAGCAAAGCGCCGGCATTGCGGCGGCCCCTCACCGGCAGTCCTTTCCATCGAAGTACTTGCAGGGCGTCTCCCCAGATGCGAATTTCCACGTTTTCAACAAGGGCGCCTGCCCCGGCCTCATCTCCACAACGAAATCCGCCAAGCCGGACACCGGCAATTTGTCCATATGCGGCTTGGCTGCATCCGGCAGTTCGACCCAAAACACCGATCCCAATTGGGAGATCAGAATGCGATTATTTTCCTTATCGACATGGATGACGGGGCTATAAAAGGCCTTCTCTTCCGCTGAGACACGAAGCGGTGAGCCGAGAATCAACATCATCAAGGCGATGAATGCAGCGGCGACAAACGGTCTCATGAGCGCGCTCCCTTGTGGTTGGGGTGACGGCGCATTATGGCACCGTCGCTGCATGAATGGTAGAGGATTTCTCTAGCCCACACTATTCATGAGCACTTCTGCTGCAACGGCGGATTCGCTACTGCGACAAGCCTGGCCGTTAAGTCGATGGCCAAGGACCCCTCCGCCGCGATTTGATCGAACGCGGCGGCTCAAGCGAAGCTTGGTGTGGCGGGCGGGCTCGCCGCTCGGCCCCTCAACATACTGTTTCAAGTATGCTTCTGGCCCTCGCGTCTCCACGCGCCCAAGACACGGCCCGCTCACCGACTCGCGGGCGTCCACAAGCGTGGCGCTCATTATTCTTCGCGCCGTGGACCTCGCCACACGACTCCGCCATTTCGCGACGAACCGCCATGAATAGTGTGGGCTGAGCGCGACCCGGCGACGCAAGAGGTGGCCGTTCAAGGTGCTGCGGCCCCAGCCAGGACGCTGTGTGAAGTGCGTCGAACGGTCAGATGATGAGCACATCCGCCGGTGTGACGGCACCGCCTTTAATCCAATACGTGCGGACATCGGGGCTGTCCGGCGTCATCAATGAAATCAGGACATAGGCGGGTATGGGAAGGTTGATCTGCTGCCAGACGTCTTCATAGTCGGTCGCGATCTTAATGTCGGTGACCGAGGGGCGCGCAGGATCTTTGGGATGGGAATGGTAGATGACTTGCAGATCGAGTCCCTGCTTGCGGATGTCTTTCTTTGCGTACGAAAACTCCTGCATATCCATGACGAAGGCGATTTCGGCCCGTTCTTCCGGCGAGAGGCGTTCCAGGTGCGCCGCCTTGTCGGAATCGAACGGCGACTGCTTATCGACTCCGTCCATCGCGACGATATTCCGGATACGATAGAGGCGGGCCACGTGATTGGCGCGGCCGGCCAGTAGGCCGCAGCACTCGTGCGGGGCCAGTTCACGCGCATGCGCGATCATCTCATCCACGATATGGCGGGGAATGGTGAGGTCCATACCAAGCTTTGCTTGAGCCGCCGCGTTCGATCAAATCGCGGCGGAGAGGCCCTTAGGCATCGACTTCGCGTGCACGTCAGATCGCGCAGGTGACCTGGTAGTCGCCGCCCAGGTCGGTGATGGTCGGATTGGAGCCGCAGAGCGGGCACGCCGGATCCTTCGGTCTGGATAGCTTCCTGAACTTCAATTCCAGCGCGTCATAGAGCAGGAGCTTGTCCGCCAGCGTGTCGCCGATTCCCAAAATTTCTTTGATCGCTTCCGACGCTTGCAGCACGCCGATCGTCCCGGCCAGCACGCCCAGCACGCCTGCTTCCTGGCAATTGGGAACCAGCCCGGCGGGCGGCGGCTCCGGATACAAGCACCGGTAGCAGGGATACCCTTCGTGCGGCTTGATGGTCGTGAGCTGTCCTTCGAAGCGAAAGATGCTGCCGGAGATCAGAGTCCGCTTGGCGAAGAAGCAGGCGTCGTTCACCAGAAAGCGGGTGGTGAAGTTATCCGAGCCGTCCAAGACGATATCGTAATCCTGCACCAGGTCCATGATGTTCGTGGCGTCCACATGGTACTGATAGGTCTTGATGGTGATCTCGGGATTAATCGCGGCCAAGGTCTGCTGTCCTGATTCGACTTTGGGTTTACCCACGGTTGCCGTCGAATGAAGGATCTGCCGCTGCAGATTCGAGAGGTCGACCACGTCACCGTCCACCAACCCGATTGTCCCGATGCCGGCTGCGGCAAGATACAATCCGGCCGGAGAGCCCAATCCGCCCGCGCCGATGATCAGGACCTTGGCGCGGGAGAGCTTCTTTTGGCCCTTTCCGCCGACCTCGCTCAGTATGATGTGGCGGCTGTAGCGGGCTATCTGTGATTCGGTAAATTCCATCTCGTCACTCGTACCTCGTATTTCGTATCTCGTTGTGCGTGAAGCATGCGGGCTGAAATCTGCGGCCTGCGAAATACGCTTCACGAGATACGCTTCACGCTGGTTACTCTACCACGTTCAATTCGATGGGATCGACCACGCAACCCTTCGTCCGGATACCCTCAATCGCCCGTTCGATCTCCTCCGTATCGCCGGTCAACTCGAGGTCCATCCATCCTGTGGTCTCGCGCACGTCCGCGCGTCTGACGTTTGTCACGACCTTGTACTCGTGGCCGATTTCGTAAATGATCGGCTCCTTGATCTTATTCTCCGGAAATCTGATATGGAAGCGTAGGCTTGTCATCGTTATCCTCCCGCAATGGCAGGCACGATGGACACTTCGTCGCCATCCTTCAAAGAGGTGTCCTTCCCTTTGAGGAAGCGAATGTCCTCTTCGTTGACGTAAATATTGACGAACCGGCGCAGTTCCCCCTTGTCGTCGCAGAGCCTGTCTTTGAGACCCGGATAGGTTGCATCCAGCGATCCAATCATATCGGCAATGCTGGCCGCCTTGGCCTCGACCTCGCCTTGTCCCTTCGTCAGCGGCCGGAGGGGTGTCGGAATCCTGACTTTAATCATGCGTCACCACCACCATACTTTCCCATCTTGAAGGTTTTCTGAAAACTCACCAGACTCGGCTGAATACGGACCGGCCGGCCGACTGCATCGACCACCGCCTCCTGCGTCTTGAGGCCATTGCCGGTGATGTAAGCCACCGTCACGTCGGTCTTCTTGATGACGCCCTGCTTCACGAGTTTGCGCAGCACACCGATCGTGACGCCGCCCGCCGTCTCCGCAAAAATTCCCTCGGTCTGCGCGAGCAGCTTGATGGCGTCCACGACTTCCTCGTCGGAGATGGCCTCCATAGCCCCCTTGCTTTCCGCGGTTGCTTTTAGGGCATAGTAGCCATCCGCCGGATTACCGATGGCCAGCGATTTCGCAATCGTCTTGGGCTTCACCGGCTTGAAAAAGTCCCGCCCCTCCTTATGCGCCGTCGCGATCGGAGAACAACCCTCCGCTTGGGCGCCGTTGATCTTGGTCCGAACGTCGTCGACCAAGCCCACCGTTTTGAGTTCGTGCAGGCCTTTCCAAATCTTGGTAAGGAGCGAGCCTGACGCCATGGGGATCACCACCTGATCCGGAGTCCGCCAGCCCAGTTGCTCGACCGTTTCAAAGGCCAAGGTCTTCGAACCTTCCGCATAGTAGGGCCGAATATTGATATTGACGAAGGCCCAGCCCTGCTCCGCCGCGATCTCGCTGCACAGCCGGTTCACATCGTCGTAGTTCCCTTCCACTTCGACGACGCTGGGTTTGTAGATGAGATTGCCCAAGACTTTCGCCGCTTCGAGATCGGCGGGGATGAAGACATAGCACTGCATTCCGGACGCCGCTGCGTGGGCCGCCACGGAATTGGCGAGATTCCCCGTGGACGCGCAAGCGACTGTTTCAAAGCCCAACTCTCGGGCTCGGGTCAGTGCCACCGACACCACGCGATCCTTGAACGAGAGGGTGGGGTGATTGACCGTATCATTCTTAATATAGAGCTCGTCCAAGCCCAGATAAGCGCCCAAATTCTTGGCGCGGACCATGGGGGTAAGTCCGGCATGGGGACCGACCAGCGACGTGCCTTCCACGGGCAAGAGGTCGATATACCGCCACATGCTGAGCGGACCATCTTCAATCTTCTTCCTCGAGATGCTCTTCTTGACGTCGTCGTAGTTATATTTGACCTCGAGCGGGCCAAAGCACATTTCGCACACATGGATGGCCTTTACGGGATATTCTTTCCCGCACTCCCGACAAACGAGCGCTTTCATCTTTGCCATGGCTATACCACCTGTTTAGGAGCTGTGAGCCGGTATCGAGCAGCTGGGATTGAGGTCGCCTTCTTCAATGAGTTCCGTGATCGACGGATGTTCCCCGCACAGCGTACAGTTTGGATTCTTGCGCACTTTGATCTCTCGGAACTGCGTGCGCCGCGCATCGAAATCGAGCAGGCGGTCGGTAAGCGGTCGGCCGATGCCCAAGAGCAATTTGAGGGCTTCCGTGGCTTGGAGCGTCCCGATGATGCCGGCCAGCACGCCGATGACGCCGGCCTCCTGGCATGAGGCGACGAAGCCCGGAGGAGGCGGAGCCTTGAAGATGCAGCGATAACAGGCGGATTTTCTCGGAATGATCGTTGTGACCCGACCGTCGAACCGGAGAATGCCGCCATGAACCAGCGGCTTATCGGCAAAGAAGCAGGCGTCGTTGATCAAGAATTTGCCGGGGAAATTGTCCACGCCGTCGATGACGACGTCGTAGTCGGCGAAAAGTTTGAGCGCGTTCGAGGCATTGAGCCGTTCCTCATGCAGGCGGACTTCGACATCAGGATTGATGGCCTGGATCTTCTCTTTACCCGAGATCACTTTCGGTCGGCCTATATCACTCGTGTGATGCAGGACTTGCCGCTGAAGATTGGAGAGGTCCACGACATCGCTGTCGATCAGCCCGATGGTGCCGACTCCGGCTGAGGCCAAATACAGAGCTGCCGGTGAACCGAGACCGCCGGCGCCAACGAGCAGGATTCGGCCTTTCGCAAGTTTCTTTTGGCCTTTGCCGCCCACCTCGGGAAGCAGGATGTGGCGGCTGTAGCGGGTTATCTGGGATTCAGTGAACTCCACTTCACTCCTCGTCTTTTAAAGAACGGCGCGTATGGCTAATCGCTTATAGCGTATGGCACGTGATATGGCTGGTAAGCCAATAGGATATCGCAGAACAGGATGTGCCCTTTCACGTGCCTCGCCTCAATGCTCTATTCCTGCTATCAGCCATCAGCTCTTACACTCGTTCGTGCTATCAGCCATATGCCATCAGCTATTAGCTCTGCTATCTCACCCACCCGCCCCGCGCACGCCGAGACGTGCGCTCTTCCCGGGTCAAATGTTGAAGTACTTCTCAATACTGATGTAGCGCTCGCCGGTATCGCACAACACCGTCACGACGTTCTGGCTCGGCCCGAGTTCCTCCGCCACTTTCTGTGCGGCGAAGACATTTGCGCCGGACGAGATGCCGACGAGCAAGCCCTCTCGCTTCGCCAGCAGCTTGGTCGTTTGATAGGCCTCGTCGTCCGTCACGGTAATGACCCGATCCAGAATCTTTCGATTCAGCACCTTGGGAATGAACCCGGCGCCGATACCTTGAATCTTGTGAGGTCCCGGTTCTCCACCGGAGAGGACGGGAGAGCCGGCGGGTTCAACGGCCACGACCTTCGCCTTGGGATTGCGTGCCTTGATGGTTTCGCCGCAGCCGGTAATCGTGCCGCCGGTCCCGACGGCCGCCACAAACGCATCGACTTTGCCGTCCAACGCTTCCAAAATTTCCGGGCCGGTCGTGGTACGGTGAATGGCCGGATTTGCCGGGTTGGAAAACTGGTCCGGCATGAAATAGGACGGATTCTGAGCGACGATACTTTCCGCTTCCTTGATCGATCCCTTCATGCCTTCCCACGCCGCAGTCAGGACCAGTTGGGCTCCGTATGATGACAGGAGGCTGGCCCGCTCCATGCTCATACTTTCCGGCATGACGAGGATCAGCTTATATCCACGAACCGCCGCGACAAGCGCGAGGCCGATGCCCGTATTCCCGCTGGTTGATTCTACGATGGTTCCACCCGGCTTGAGCTTGCCCTGGCGCTCCGCCTCATTGATCATGTTGAGGCAGGCACGGTCTTTCACGCTGCCGCCGGGATTGAACGACTCCACTTTGACGTAGATGCTGGCCGCGCCCGGTTTACTCAGCCGGTTGAGCCGGACGAGCGGTGTCTTGCCGATCAGCTCCGTGATTTCTTTATGAGCGACGGCGGTCACCGGCCACCGCCCATGTAGAACAGAAACTCCACCTGGTCGCCTTCGTTCAAGTTCGTCGTGCCGAGATGGTCCCGTTCGACCATCCGATCGTTGACCTCGACGGCGACCATTTGCGGTTCGATATTCTTGGCCTTGAGCAGATCAAGGAGGCTGCCTGCGGCAACCTCTTCCGCTTTGCCGTTAATCGTGACTTGCATGCAGGCTCCCGGCTAATCGCTAAAGAATTTCAAGACGTTAGCAAACGGAATGAATCATTGTCAAGGAAGGGGCGTGCTGCAGCGACCCCACTTGCTTTCTTGACTTTCACTATTGCCCGCTTACAGTATGCAATCGATCGGAGATCCTCCCATGTGGAAAAAAAATTTTCTCTTTCGCGCGCATGAGTCCACTCCGCTCAAGGAATCGGAGAATGAACTCTTCCACGACACCGAACCGGCACTCGACAGCGCGGGACTCCAGTTGGAAAAATTCTTGTCGGTCTGGGTCCAGGGGGAAGGGGACGACGAAAAGCCGACGCTCTACACGAACCTCTATGTTCGAACCGCCACCTTGGATTTCAAGCAACGGGCGGGTTTTCTCCAACCGCTTCAGGGGCGTACTCACCAGATCAAGCAAATGCTCACGCCTGGCCAGAAGAGCTTTTTACGCGATTGGTTGAGCCAGGAGGGGCCGGCCGCCTGGAACGAATCGGATGAGCATTTTCGCGCTCTCTTCGATCTCGAGTGATCGCCGCTGCGTTTGACTCCATGCGCCAACTGACTGTAGTGGTCCTGCTCTGTGCGCCCTGGCTCAGTCCCCCGATATTTGAGGCCGCAGCCGAAATCGACATCTACTATGCGCCG
The DNA here is from genome assembly GCA_035250505.1 of Nitrospiraceae bacterium. GTDB lineage: Bacteria > Nitrospirota > Nitrospiria > Nitrospirales > Nitrospiraceae > DASSBQ01. Next base: position 23,980 of record DATFFC010000190.1, read on the forward strand.
GAAGACCGGCCTTTGGATCGACTGCTTCAGCTGTATACGCATGCGAGACACTATATCTATGTTTCGGTGTACGGCATGACGTCGCCGGCGGCGGTCAAGGCATTGATCGAAGCCAAACGGCGCGGCGTCGACGTACGGATCATCACCGACGGCGGACGGCTCGATGACCCCAAACAACGGACGGCACTGGAGGCGCTGCGATTGGCCGGGGTCCCGATCAGAATCAGCCGTCACGACGGCCTGATGCATCTCAAGCAGGTGGTGATCGACGACGAAGTGAACGTGAACGGATCGATGAATCAGACGACGAGCGGCAACCGATACAATGATGAACGTCTGGACGTGATCAACGATCCGCGGGTGACGGCACGGGCCCGTCGGAAGTTTCTGTCCATGTGGGCGGACCGGGCGCGATACTCCGATTGGACGGCGGGCAGGCCATGAGCGGCCGTACCGATTTTGACACCGATGTGGCCATCGTGGGGGCCGGGGGCGGCGGAGCCGTGCTCGCCCTGATCCTGGCGCAGCGGGGCATCCGGTCCATCGTCTTAGAGCGAGGCGCCGGTCCTCCGACCGGACTGCGCGGAGAAATTCTGCAACCCAACGGGCAGCGAGTCCTGGACCGGCTCGGGCTCCTGAACAAGTTGCCGGCGGAGGCGGTGAAAGCCGTGCGCTTGTTCCATTTCTGCCGGGCGAACGAAGGACGTCTCTGCACCGTTGATTACGGCGAGTTGCCTGCGCCGTACAATCGCGCGCTCGTCACCTTGCCCAATGTGGCGCACCATGCCATTTTGAGAGAATTGGAAGCGGTCAATGCGGGCGGATTCTGGTACGGCACGAACTTTACCGGCCTTCGCTGGGACGGAGAGCGGGTCACCGGTTTGGACGCCGAGCGGGCCGGAGAAAAGATCCGGATCAGCGCCAAGTTGGTAGTCGGCGCCGACGGTGCCTTCTCCAAAGTGCGCCAGTCGTTGCGTATCGAAACCGACATGCATCTATACTCGGAAGCCTATGTAATCGCGATCCTCGATGGCCCTCGCGAGTTGACTGAAGCGAAGTATTTCGTGGGACAGAAGGCCATTCTTGGCCTGTTTCCTGCCGCAGGGCGCAAGGTGTACCTGTTTTACATGATTCCATCCGGCTCGTTTGACCGCGTCAAAGCACAAGGCATCGAAGCGCTCCGGAGGGCCTGGACGGCGATTGATCCGGCGGATGAGGATCTCTTCAAGAGTCTTGTCGATTGGAACCAAACCGCCTATATGCCGACCGGACGAGTGAGGACGAAAACGTGGGTCGCGGACGGCGCAGCCCTGTTGGGCGATGCCGCCCATGCCATGAATCCGCATGCCTCGCAGGGCCGCATGCAGGCGATGGTTGACGCGGCCATGTTGGCGGATCTGATTCCGTCGTGTATTGAAGCGGGTGACTGGTCGGCGGCCCGGTTGCGCTCTTATGAACATGCCCGGCGACCCCAAGTGGAAATGTTGCAGCGACTGGCAGATGAGCAGGTCATGTGGTGGAACACGGGGAACCCCGTCCTGGCTTTCCTGCGGGACAGAGTTTTCCGCACGCTTGATCGCAACGCCCGCCTCCGCTATTTGGTGCTTTCCACGACCGCCGGTCTGCGGACCAGGCCGCCCTTTTCTCTGATCGATCGCATCATCGCCGCGGGACTGTTGCCGGATCCCCGCGCGGGCTTGACGCCATCGGGTGATACCGGCAGCTAATTCGATTAGCAGCATGTTTAAGAACATCTTTGACAAATCAGAGGCCCGAATCAACGAAGCCAGTAGGATGTTCAAAAAGGCCGTCATTCTCACCCGCCCAACCCCGGCGCGCCGAGACGCGCCCTTCCGCGGGCTCGGCCGCAGCGAATGAAGAGGCGAAGCGTACTCTTTTCTGTACGTTGAGCCTCTGAATGATGCGAGAACACAGCTGGCGGACTTTTTCAACATCCTGTTACGCGGAGATATCGACATGGCAGGTTACGCGGTCTTCGAAGGACTTCCTTCCCAAACTCAGACCACGATCCGAGGCTATACTAAAGAGGTGGGAAAGCTGTTCGGGCCTCTTCTCGAAGGGGTGCTGCTCTACGGCAGTGCGGTGCGTGGTGAGTTCTTGCATGGTCGATCGAACCTGAACTTCTTATTGATGTTGGCCAGCCATGATCGCGCCAAGCTCGCCGACTATGCGAAGGCCCACAAGAAGTGGGCCCGCGAGCAAATCGTAGTGCCGTTGTTACTGACCGAGGCCGAGCTGACCGCCTCCGTGTCATTATTCCCTTTGGAGTATCTCGAGATTCAGGAGCAGCATCGATTGCTGGCCGGGCGCGATCCCTTTATCGGGTTGCACGTAGATACGAGCGGCTTGGAGCTTCAGATCCGTCAAAACCTGCGGGCCAATTTATTGCGGTTACGCCAGCGATTCGTCGAGGGAGGGGGGACGCAGGAGGCCGTCACGATTCTGCTGCCCCTGTCGTTGACCGCGCTGCTTCCCTGCGTGCGGGGGCTTCAGCGTCTGGCGCAACGCAAGACGTCCGGTTCAGCGGAACAGCTATTGCTGGAATGGCAAGAGGCGAGTGAGATGGATTGTTCCGGTTTCTTGGATGTGCTGCATTTGAAGCGCGGCCTGATCTCTCCGGGTCCGGTCGAAATTCCGCGGCTGTTCGATCGCTATGCCGCGGCGCTCGAGGCCTTGATTCGTTTCGTCGAATCGTCCCGGAGGGCTTCTGTATGATAGTCCGGCGAGGGATGACTGCTGTGCTTCTCGGGTCGATCATTCTGTTCTTGTGCTTGGGCGCCGGGGAAGCTCAGGCTGGCCCCTACGAGAAGGTTTCTTTGCCCGAGCCTCTGGGCTATGTGAGCGATCACGCCGCGATTATCGATCCGGATTGGAAAGCCCGCATCAGATCCGTCTGTCAGGATCTGGAACGCAAGACCGGCGTAGAAATGGTCGTGGTCACGGTTCCGGAGCTGAAGCCATTCAAGACGGCCGATGAATATGCCACGGCCTTATACCAGCGATGGGGAATCGGGACGGCTCAGGATGAGCACGGCATGCTGGTTCTGCTGGCGGTGCATGAACGGCAGGCGGCGGTCACGGTCGGGCGGCGAATGCTACCCGTCACGACGGGTGAGGTGGTGCGTAAGATCGGCGCCGAGTATTTGGATCCGGCCATTCGCAACGGGCACTTCGGCGAGGGGTTGTATCGAACGGCAGTGGCGCTGGCGACCGTATCCCAAGACATTCGAGCAGGAGTGCTCAGCAGAACGCATTTCCGCGGTCTCGGGTTTTGGTTGACGTTGTTCACGGCTATCGGCGCTCTGTCCTTTCTCTGGTGGTTGAGCCGGCCTGACCTTCGCCATCCCTATGGCCGCCTCCGCCGCGGTGAATATTGGGGGAG
>DATFFC010000191.1:0-17690 GCA_035250505.1 Nitrospiraceae bacterium
GTCGGCTTCAACCCCACGATCTCGATCTCATCGCCCACCTTCACGATCCCCCGCTCGCACCGCCCCGTCACCACCGTCCCCCGGCCGCTGATCGTGAACACATCCTCGATCGGCATCAAAAACGGCTTGTCGATCGCCCGCGTCGGCGTCGGAATGTAGCTGTCGATCGCCTCCAACAGCTTCAGAATCGCCGGCACCCCCAACGGCCCCTGATCCCCTTCCATCGCCTTGAGCGCACTGCCCTGGATAATGGGAATCTTATCCCCCGGAAACTCATACTTGGTCAGCAGCTCCCGCACTTCGAGCTCCACCAGATCCAGGAGTTCCTTGTCGTCCACCTTGTCCGCTTTGTTTAAAAACACCACGATGTAGGGCACCCCCACCTGGCGCGCCAAGAGAATATGCTCGCGCGTTTGCGGCATCGGCCCGTCCGCCGCACTCACCACCAGGATCGCCCCGTCCATCTGCGCCGCCCCGGTGATCATGTTCTTGACGTAATCGGCGTGGCCCGGGCAGTCCACGTGCGCATAGTGCCGCTGGTCCGTCTCGTACTCCACGTGGCTGATCGCGATCGTCATGATCTTGGTCGCATCCCGCCGCCCCTGGCTCTCGGAGGCCTTCGCCACCTCGTCATAGCTCACGAACTTCGCCATCCCCCGCTCCGCGCAGATCTTCGTCAAGGCGCTCGTCAAGGTCGTCTTCCCGTGATCCACGTGCCCGATCGTCCCGATGTTCACGTGCGGCTTCCGCCGTTCAAATTTCGCCTTCGCCATACGTCACTCCTTCGATTATCGGTCCCTGCCCAAACGCCGACTTCTACCGACGCCGGCATACCGGCATAATGGATATCGATCACCAGTTCCCCATCTCGGTCACTGGAGTCGTTTTCCCGCCAAGATCACCTTTGGATTCCGGTCGGTCCCACCATCACTGGAGGTTTCTATCCCGTCGCGCAAATCATAAGCGCTCCGGGTCGAGCTATAATCTGACTCGCGTCTATCCGGTCGCCAAGAGCCATCATAGTGGCTCCCGGTCGAGTCCCCTGATGACAGGAGGTTTCTATCCCGTCGCCAAGAACAATAGATTGGCTCCGGGTCGAACAAGTTCTGTATGGAGCCCACGACGCGGATCGAACGCGTGACCTCGTCCTTACCAAGGACGTGCTCTACCAACTGAGCTACGTGGGCCCCCCTCACGGCATTCTCCGCTCGCGCGACCCTTGCGCCCGCCATCGAGCAAGCTCGGATTTGATTCGTTCCGCCGCGCAAACATAACTACACCAGGCCGAACTGTTTCTCGGATGACGACAACACTTGCGGCGTCTATCCGGTCGCCACGAGCCATCATAGTGGCTCCCAGTCGGGCACTATCACCGGCCCAATCACGGGAGGCGTTTATCCCGTCGCGCATGATTGTAAGCGCTCCGGGTCGAACAAGTTCTGTATGGAGCGGGCGATGGGATTTGAACCCACGACAGCCAGCTTGGAAGGCTGGAACTCTACCACTGAGCTACGCCCGCCCTCTTCATCCTGCAAGTTCTAGCCTGGCTCTGCCACTAACTCTCAATAGAGAGTCAAGCAACAAAATCAAACCTAAAAGACTAGGGCTTCTATCCGGTCGCCAAGAACATCTGTATTGGCTCCCGGTCGGGCAATACCGCCCCAACTCAGTCACTAAAGGCTTTTATCCCGTCGCCAGGAGCATTGTTATGGCTCCGGGTCGAACAAGGTTTCATAAATCCACTCAAGGCATCTATCCGGTCGCCCGGAACAATTTATTAGGCTCCCGGTCGGGTCAAGCGTGGTATGGTGGGCAGGCAAGGGTTCGAACCTTGGAAGCCATCAGGCAGCAGATTTACAGTCTGCCCCCTTTGTCCACTTGGGTACCTGCCCGTCCGACCTTCATCTTAGACAACAATGGAATTCAACTCTGCAGGCAAATCGAAAACACAAGCGGACCCATTCTCATAGTGGAGAATAAGAGATTCCGCCATGCGCAGCATCCCAGCAGGTATCGAAGGCTGGCTTGCTGAAGATGAATGAAGATTGATTGGCCCGGAATCGAAAGCATCCGATTCTATTAGCGAAGTCCCTCAATGTCAAGAGGGAATGGCGCGATACCAATGCCATGCAGCGATCGGATGAGTCGTGTCAGGGATCGTCGAGGGGATCACAAGACATGGACGGCATCTCGGGTCGGTTTTTTCCCAATATTTGAACCGCACGGGCAACACGGTCTTGGCTGCTTTCAAGCACGTCTCTCATCAGCCGCTTCACTTCTTGGGCGGATATCCGAAATGCCGGTGCCACAAACCGCTTCTGCGCGATTGCCTTCTCGGCCGGATCTTGCGGCTCATAATAGCCCCGGAGGTCCGCTTCCCTGTCTGCTTTGCGCAGCCTATCAATCCACTCCTCCCTGCCGATTGCCGAACCGGCCGGTCGGTCGTGCTTTGAGCGGCCAAGCTCCAAGCTCGTCCATATGGCCCAGCCCACAAAGACCGCCCACGTCTCATTGAGTACTTCCCAGGATTCTTCTTCACTCAAAAACCGTTCCTCGGTTTGATTCTTTCTCTGCGGAACAGGGGTAATAAGTATCCGTTCATACCGGCATTGCTGCTGCTTACGTGCAAATTCAATCAGAGAATCCGACGGCACTCCGCCTGCATGTGTCCGATCGGATTCCACCGCAAGGTAGTCCATGAACGCGTGGAACAGTTCATGATAGAGAGTCTGGAGATCTTTGGGCGTGAGTTGGCCAAGAGGCCGGAGCGTGCCGCCTGCCCGATTGAACGACAGCGCCCGATTCAGCACCATCCGGTGCTCAGCCGGATGATATTCGGCTGCGAACGTCCGGAGGTCGTCGAATTCAAACCGAACAAAACCGGCGGGCATTTGCTCAAGAAATCGCGTGGGAAGCTTCAGCGCTTTAGCATCCGCGATCAGTTTTCCCCACAGAGGCGCCGGATCGGCGACAACCTGAGCTGCCGCCGGCCGTGCTGTGGACTGCCAACTCCCCGCGAGGAAAGCACATGAGAGCATCACGGTGAAAATGGCTCGCGTCGAAGCGCTGGGCGGTACGCCCACCGCCCGAGCCGGCCGTATTGCCGGGTCAGGCCCTTTCCCATGCCCTACGACCGGCGGCCGCATCAGACATACCGATCTTGACGGATGTCCCAGTCATAATCCCGTCCTTCCTCAATCAATGCCAGAACATCCATGTAATGAGAGGGAACATGGTCCAGGAAGCGGGTAGGTTTTGCCAGCAGCATGCCGGAACTCTTGTCGAATACATTGATGGGGTACGTGACGTACAAATCCCGTTTGGCCCTGGTAACGGCCACATAGAAGAGTCGTCGCTCTTCTTCCAAACCTTCATCGGTTCCAAAGCTATACATCGAGGGGAACTTTCCATCGAGCGCCCAGATGATGAAGACGCATTGCCATTCCAGACCTTTCGCGGAATGGATCGTCGAGAGAACCAATTGCTCATCGTCCTGATCGGGGCCTGTCACATCAGACACGCTGCCTTCCGGCGGTTCCAGCGCGAGGTCACTGAGAAAATTCCCTAGATTTTCATAGTTCTCTGCCATCGTACGGAGATGTTCGAGATCACGAAGGCGTCGCGGATAGTCATCGTGCTGGTCTTTCAGAATCGGCAAATAATACTCGCAGGCCTGCTCGACCAACAGGGCAGGCCTGGCGGTTGTCTCACGAGACAACCGTTCCAACGTCGCGCCCAGCAGCTTGAGGCCCGATGCCGACCGACCGCTCGCGGCACAGAGTACCTGCCACGGACGATCGGTCTTCAACAGGGCCGCCAGGGTATCTTGTGCCTTTTTCGGGCCAACGCCCTCGACCAGCATGAGAATGCGATGCCAACTGACGGCGTCCTGTGAGTTATGAACGACGCGGAGATAGGCCAGCACATCTTTGACATGCGCGGCCTCGATAAATTTGATTCCGCCGCGTTTCACAAACGGCACTCCCCGCCTGGATAGCTCGATCTCAAGATCAAACGAATGAAAACTGGACCGGAAGAGAACCGCGATGTCGCCGAGCGACACACCTTCCTCCCGCAGTTCGAGGATCTTTTGCGCGACGAATCTCGACTGCGCATTCTCTCCCGCCGCCTCCACCAATCCGGGAAGGGGCCCGTCCAACTTCCTCGTAAACAACTGCTTGGTGTACTTCTCGGTAGCGGCCGCAATGACCTCATTGGCAAGGTTGAGGATCGGCTGCGTACTGCGGTAGTTTTCTTCCAACTTATACACGGCCGTCCCCGGGAACAAGGCGGGAAACTCCATGATGTTTCGAAAGGTGGCCCCGCGAAATGCGTAGATCGACTGGGAATCGTCACCGACGACCATGACATTGTCGTGTGTCGACGCCAGCCCACGGATCAATTCGGCCTGCAATCGATTCGTATCCTGATACTCGTCGACCAGGATGTATCGATAGCGAAGGGAAATAGTACGGCGAACGTCCTCATGCTGGGTCAGCAGCTCCCATAAACGTGCCAATAAATCATCATAGTCGAGCAGTTGGCGCTGGCGTTTGGATTGCTCATACGCACGCCGCAGCTTCTCGAGATCCTCCAAATGATCGGCGAAATGCGGAAACTCCTCCAGCACGACGTCGTCCATGCTGCGCAGCGTGTTGACGCACTTGCTGTAAATTTCCGCGATGGTATTTTTGCGAGGGAACCGCTTCTCCTTGTCGTTCAATCCCAGCTGAGCGCGGGTCAATGCAATCAAATCCTCCGCGTCCCCGCGGTCCAGAATCGTAAATCCCGGTTCAACGCCCACCGGACGCCCATAGCGCCGCAGGAGCATGTGTCCCATGGAATGGAAGGTGCCACCCGCGATCCGATCACTTTGCGACCCGATCAAGACTCCCGCGCGCTCTATCATTTCCTGCGCGGCTTTCCGTGTGAAGGTCAACAACAGAATCCCGGCGGGATCGATTCCGGAATCGATCAGATACGCCACCCGATAGATGAGAGTCCTAGTCTTCCCGCTGCCGGCCCCGGCAATGACCAATGCCGGACCGTCGCACGCCTGAACGGCGGCCAGCTGCTGCGCGTTGAGCGTTGCCGCGTAGTCCACTGAGAGCCTGCGCGGCGCCTCACCCGTCGGCGATCGTTTCAAGATGTAGGGTTTAATCTCTCGATCCATCGGACACATCGCGTAGCCACTTCAAGTGGCCGCGGTGTATACCATACCAACGGTCGCCCCGCAATGAAAGAGAACGGGGCGCCGGCTCTTGGAGGAGCCGGGAGTACTCGTATATAATGCCGCCCACGAGGAGTCTCTTATGACGACCGTACAGGATGCTTACGCCAAGCCGCTTCGAAGCCTGGCCGAGCTGATGCTCTCCGTCGCAGGAGAATCGGTCGGCATGGTAAAACGAAACGCGCCTCAGCGGGCGATGAAGCTCAAGCGCAAAGAGGAATGGACGATCTATTTGGAATTCATGAAAATCCTCTTTAATTTGGCTGATCGCATATCGGTTCTGCATGTGCCGGTGAAGGACCAGCCGCAATTCATGGACGGTCTGGAAGACCAGGTGACTGCTCAACTCAAGCAGGCATTGCAGCCGGCTCTCGAGGCCGGATCGGACCAGACGGAGATCGTCTTGACCATCGGGGCAGCGGTCGCGGAAAGCCGGCAGGTTTACGAGCAGTATCGATTCCTGATCAGTGAAGACAGCAAACCGAAGAACGAGATGTTTCGAGAGTTCGGTGAACGGATCGCCGAGCTGGCCGGTGTCCCGGGTAATGCGCAAGTCATTTCCGCCGCCACGCTCTGTGTGAGCGCCGCTGTTCCGGCGATCCAAGCGATCCTCGAAGGACGTCCCGCGGCGGACGGCTCCGGAGCTTCCGCAAACCCGAATTCACACACGTCGGGTCACGCAGCCGACCGAGCTGCCACAGGGAGTGAAATCAAACTCGTCAGCGTCATGTCCAGCGTCAACGGCGAGGAAGTTGAAACCCGATGGGGGCTCCACCCGCGGTTCCGGCAGGATTTGCATCAGGATGAGTCCCAGCAACTGACCAAACTGATGAATCGAGTGGCGAAGATCCTTGGGGAACGCTATGCTGCAGTAGCATTCACAGATCACTGGGCATCCTGGCACCGGGCCGGTCACGCATGACTGTCCAGTCTTGGATTTGCATCAGTCTTGTCTCTTCATTAAAGAAGCCCGCTCAGCGCGCCGAGGAGGTGTAGTGGAACAGCAGGGACAGTCTTACCCCGGAACCGAACAGCTTCCTCGCAGTCTGCATCGCCTTGCCGAAGTCGCCCATAACCTATGGTGGAGTTGGACGCCCGCGGCACGCAGGCTCTTCGAGACGATTGATCCGACGCTCTGGGTCTTGACGCAGCATAACCCCGTTAAACTGCTTGCGGACGTCAAACAGGAGCGCCTGGGGATCCTATCTCAGGATCCAACTTTCGTGCGCCAGTACTCAGCGGTCCTACGGGCCTTCGATGAGTACATGACGGATACCAAGACCTGGTTTGCGACCCAGTTCCCCGGACTGACGAAATCACAGATTGCCTATTTCTCCGCGGAATTTGGATTTCACATTTCAATTCCAATTTACAGCGGGGGCCTAGGGATTCTGGCTGGAGATCACTGCAAGGAGGCCAGCGATCTGGGTATTCCGCTCGTCGGTTTGGGATTTATGTATCCACAAGGCTATTTCAAACAGCGTGTGACCGCGGAAGGCTGGCAAGAAGCAGCCTACGCGCCCTTCAGCCGTGAGGAGTCGCCGATCCATCCGGCGATCACCCCGGCCGGTGCGCGCTGCTCCATCAAAGTAGAAATCGGAACCCGGCAGGTCACCGTTCTGGTCTGGCAGGTACGGGCGGGCCGCATGTCGCTTTACCTGATCGATACAGATGTGCCGGAGAATACACCGGAGGATCGGGCATTATCCGCGCGGCTCTACGGAGGAGATCAGGAGACGCGGCTCTGCCAAGAAATCCTCCTGGGGATTGGAGGAGTCCGCGTGCTTCGAGCGATGGGACTCGACCCGTCCGTTTGGCATTCAAACGAGGGACATTCGGCATTTCTCACTTTAGAACGGGTGCGCGAATACGTACAGGCGGGTCACAGCCATGCCGAAGCCAACGAACTCGTCCGGCAGAGCAGTGTGTTTACCACTCACACGCCGGTTCCGGCCGGACACGATATTTTCCCTTACCACCTCATGGACCGCTATTTCCATCGCTATTGGGATCAATTGGCTCTTTCACGAGAAGAGTTTCTCCGGTTGGGAGAAACACCGGAATCAAAAGGCCATGGATTCAATATGACGGCGCTCGCCATGCGACTATCGGCACACCTGAACGGGGTAAGCCGCGAGCACGGCCGGGTGTCGCGCCGCATGTGGCAGCATTTATGGCCGGGGCTTCCGGAAGATATGGTACCGATCAGGAGTCTGACCAACGGGATCCATACGCCGACATGGATTGCGCCGGAACTCAACGCGCTTTATGGCAAATATTTGAGCCCGGAATGGGCGGAGCGTGTGGACGATTCAGCGATATGGCAACGCGTGGCCGACATTCCGGATGTCGAACTGTGGGCCAATCGCCAAGCAGTCAAGCGCAAGCTCATGAGTTTTATCCGGGAGCGGGCACGTGGAGGATGGATTCACGGCCAGCTTCAGAGTTCGCAGGTCCTGGCCCGCGGCACGTTGCTCGACCCTGAGGCGCTGACGATCGGTTTTGCGAGACGATTCGCCACCTACAAGCGCGCTACGCTGTTGTTCCGCGACCTGGAGCGACTCAAGCAGTTGCTCCACAATCATTGGCGTCCCGTTCAGATCATCTTCGCGGGAAAAGCCCATCCCGCGGACGAGCCGGGCCGATATTTCATTCATGAGGTACTGCGCGTCTGCAACGACCATGCGTTGGGCGGACGGATCGCGTTCCTGGAAGACTATGACATGCATATGGCGAAGTATCTGGTCCAGGGCGTCGATGTGTGGCTCAACACGCCACGCGCCCCGCTGGAAGCCAGCGGCACAAGCGGACAAAAGGCGGCGCTCAATGGAGCGGTGAATTTGAGCGTCCTGGATGGATGGTGGCAGGAAGGCTATAACGGGGCCAATGGGTGGGCCATACAACCGTCCCCGGACGGCGCCGATCCGCAAGTTCAAGATGCTTACGACGCGGAACAGTTGTATCGTTTGTTGGAACAAGAAGTGGTTCCGCTTTTCTATCAGCGAGACTTGGACGGCGTGCCGCGGGGATGGCTGCAAATTGTCAAGGAAAGTATCAGGACTATTGCCCCGAGATTCTGCACCAAGCGGATGGTGAAACAGTACATGGACCTCATGTATGCCCCGGCCACCACTCGTATGCCCAGCACCTGGTAAGCCTTGCCGTTGCCTCCCTTATTCCCGTCTGTTTGCACATCTCACCTAAAGGTTTTATGCCTTATTCTTTTGTTCCTCATCCCGGGCAACGCGGGTGCGACCTTCCTTCATGCTGTTGCAACCGAGTCTCCAGCCGCAAAGGCCTTCAAGCTCGGCCAGTATGAAGAGGTGCTTCGCCTGCTGGAGCGCGGCGACTCAGCCAAGAAAGAGCCTGGCCACGAGCTGCTACGCCTCGCTTGTCTGAGTCAGATAAAGCTGGGCCGCATCGAGGAGGCCGTCGCCGTTTACATACGCCTTCATCCGGTCGGGCAGCCCGAGGATAAGGCGTTGCTGCGAGAGCTGGCGTCCGGCACCATCCTTGGCCGCTTGCGTGACCCTCAAGAGCATGTCCGCATCGCGGCGTATACGGCCCTTGCCGACGTCGGCCGTCCGGAACTTCTGCCGGTTCTCGAGGACGGTTTGCTGGATTCTTCTGCGTTGGTGCGCGCCCGAGCGGCCGAGGGCATCGGGAAAGCCGGCCTCGCGGGTCGATCCGATGCGCTCAAGCGCGCCATGCGAGACGAAGCACCGGGGGTGCGTATGGCGGCGATCAATGCACTGGGAGAGGCGAGGGTCCCAGGCATCGAACATCAGCTTACGGACATCGCACGCGTGGAAGAAGGCCCCGAATCAATCTTTGCACTGGCCGGTCTCTATAAGGCCGGCCGCACTGATGTGTTGGTCGACATCACAAGCGCCGCTACACTCCCCAACGCGGAAGTCCGGATGGCCGCTATAGGAATCTTGGGGCGAATCCGTCGGCCCGCCAGTCTCACGACGCTGAGCCAGGCCGTGTATGATCCGGCGCCATCGGTTCGAGCCTTTGCTGCAGGAGCATTGGGAGAATTCGGCAGTCCCGACGCTGTGGCGCCGCTCATTCATGCACTGAGCGATGAGCACGCGAGGGTTCGAGGTATCGCTGCCGCGAGTCTGGGACGAGTGGGCGTTCCTGAAACACGATCGGTGTTGCAGCCTCTCCTGCGCGATCCCGTTGACCAAGTGCGCGCCGGGGCAGTGGAAGGGCTTTTGAGGTTGGGCGATCCGACGTCGCTTCTGACGGCAGCGGACCTAGCGCGCCACCCGGATCCCTCGGTGCGGGGAGCCGTTGCGCAAGCTCTCTCCGCGGCCGCGGATCCGAAAGCACTGCCGTTGCTCGACTCATTGCTCCGAGATCAACAGCCTCTGCCACGGTTGATGGCGGCTCGGGCCTTGGGACGAACCGGCATGGCGCCGGCCGTTTCCGCCTTGAAAACGGCCCTCCGCGATACAGATGCCGCCGTGCGAATCACGGCAGCAGGCAGTGTCCTGATGCTCCTCGAACCGAAACCCGCCATGCCACACGGTCGCGGTAAGAGATAGGGGGACACTATGCTGAGATTCTTGGGCTTGGTTGTGCTGCTTCTTGGCGCCTTCGCGTTAGGCTATACATGGGGGAAGCGGCCGCCGGCGGATCTGGAACAAACCGTGCGAGACCTCTCAAAAAACGTCATGGATACAACCTTAGGAATTGAGCGCGACCTTCGAAGAAGAGAAGGTCTCATCAATGCCAAGGCGCGCATTGTTCAGGCAAAATCGCATCTCTTGAACAGACAGGCGACGGATGCCGCAAAAGAGCTGAGCGAGGCCATTGATTCGCTGGAATCAGTGAGCGAGAGTGTGCAGCACGTTGATCCCGGCGTTCAGACCAAGCAATTGGCCGGGAAACTCCGCCAGATCAAGTCGGAACTCGTCCTCGGCAAGAAGGGTGCTACGGCGAGATTGGACGGTGTTCAGAAAGAGGTGGACACGCTCCTCAATAGATGAGCAGATGACACACGGCTCTTACGCGTGCGCCGGCTGCTTTTTCCATTTGGCAAGGATGCGCTCTATCCGCATGCGAACGACCATGTCGTTGTCCTTTAAAAGGGGCTTGATCGCCTCGCGCCCCCGTTCGTCCCCGATGGCCTCCAACGCCGCAGCCGCGGTCAGTCGTGTGAACCAGTCTTGGTCCTTCAGCATTTCGATTAGCGGATCGATTGCTTTAGGGGACTTAATCCGGCCGAGCGCCAGCACGGCTTGCTTGCGAACCAGTTCTTCCTTGTCGCTCAGGGCTTTGGCAAGATGCGGCACCGCAGGCTCGCCCAGCGACACCAATGCATCAGTCGCATCGTCCTTGAATTCATCATTGCGCAACTGTGCCATCAACGGATCAAGCACCCGCTCATCGTGGATTTTCCCGAGAGCGGCGATCGCGTATTTCCGCACATCCCAATCACGTAACAGCTTCAGCAGCACTTCCACAGCAGGTGAGCCGATCTGACCCAGACCTTCAATCGCCACCTCGCGAACTTGCCAGTCCCCGTCCCGGAGTGCGCGGGCCAATGGTTCCACGCACCGCTCATCTCCCATCTCTCCAAGCGTGATTGCGGCCTCGCGTCTGACGACCCAGTCCGGATCCTTCAGCAGATCGATTTGGATATCGATCTCATCTTTAACCTGTTCCTCTTCTAACGCGACATCGTGAGGGCCCTCCGCCTGAGCGGCAACCTGCTCCTCTGCGCTCGCAGTCAGCTCATCCGACAACTGATCCGTCAGCCTCTCGTCTCCGGCGGAATCGGCCGTTGACTCTTTCTGGTCGTCCGTATGTTCCGATTCATGGGTCATGATGGTCCTTCGATCACATTTAGGTGGCGGCAACCGTCTCCTTGCCTTTTCCGGCAGCTCGTGCTTTTCTGGCAAGCATCGCCCGGCGTTTCCGCTGGACCCGCTTCAGACGCTTGCGAAGCGCCCGAAATGTCTCGTCGGCGCCGGTATTGTCCTTTTCTCGCGCTGAAATCTTCTGCTTGAGCCGCGCTTCGTCCGATTCGGCCTGAGTCTTCTTTGGCATCCCGAAACTCCTTGTTGGCGTACGAACGCCCCAGTCTAGTCAACGGGATTCCGTACTGTCAACTGAGGCGACCTGCAAATCAAACATTATGCCAAGAGCAGACTCGGAACGGGGCTATGCGCCGTATAGTCGCCGGCCAGTACCGCTGCATGGCGGCGTTCCCGCCTCTGACGCAATATCTCCCGGGGGAAGAGGCGGTCGGCCGGCGGCGGGATTTGCATGGCGGGCGGAGAGGCGCTGACATCGGACGTCTTCGAACTTATCGCCGGCTTTGTTTCGGTTAGGAGGAATGTCCCTGCCGTTGTTGAACGCAAGGCTTGCATCCCTGGAACGACGGGCCTGTGCTCGCCTATGACCTCCACGTGCACGACTGAAATCCCCGTCTCAATCATGCCTAATTCAATGGCGGCAGCATGAGAGACATCCAACATCCGACCGGCCACGTAGGGACCTCGATCATTAATACGGACATGGACCTGCTTTCCAGTGACCAAATTTACGACCCGCACCACGCTACCGAGCGGCAGCTTGCGATGCGCGGCGGTGAGTGCATTCATGTCAAACGTTTCGCCGTTCGCCGCCGTTCGACCGTGGAACTCCTTGCCATACCAAGAAGCCACACCCCGGTCTTTGATGCCCAAATCCAACGCAGGTTCACCTTTGGAAAGAGATGCGCATCCGGAAGATAGAACAACCACACCCAAAACGCCGGACATCCAACGGTAGGGCGCCATTGCTGCTTTCATCCGCCACCTCACGCCTTGAATTGTTTAGCAGTCATCCAGCGATAGTTCAACTGGACTCCTGCGGGAGATGACAGGCTATAAAAATGCCCCGCCTCCAACAATACCGTGCCTGTAGCACAGTCGCCCCAACTTCTGTACATCACGACATGAGGAGGCTCTTTGCAAATGCTTGGGATACGACCGATTTTCCGACATCTCGCTCTCCAATCGTCACGGCCCCCATAAACGACGGAATGCCGGAACGCTAATTTCATCGCAGGCGCAGACAATACGTTACCTGAACCGTAACGACCGGTCTTCGAACTTGGTATTGAGCACGAATCGCTCGAAGTTCTTCTCCAACACTTCCGACAAGATGTCCTCGCCGTCCTGAGGCTCAAACCAGAACACACTGTAGGTTCCGGAATGAGCCAGCGTGTCGGTAATGGAACTCTCATCGGCGCGGTTCTTTGCCTGAATCGCCAATTTGCTCCTTGCATTCACGTCGGTGGATCCAAATCCTCCCTTGGCATCGACATTCAGGTCCAAAATTTTCCCCGACAACACAATATCAGGCCCGTCACCGTTGGAGGAGGGGGCGGTCTTTGAGTATTGCGCCTGCCATCCCTTTTTTTTCAGGTATTCCGCCAGCGCTTGAGCAGTCTCTTCTCCCGGACTCCCACTCGGCACATTAAAGTGACTTTCGCCGCCCCATATCGACTTTCGGGTTCCTATGTTCGACCGATCGGCACGCCCGTCTTCGAAAGGGATCACGCTGACGCGTGGACCGGCCAGGCTTTTCACGGCGCCCGTGCTGGCCCCGTCCTTGGGTTTTGCGGCCAAAGTAACGGGAATGAGGTCACTCCGCCCGGCGCATCCTCCTGCCAGCAACATAACCGCAAGCGCAACAGAACCGGCACATCTCCCTACGATCTGCTCTCGACGCATGGGGTCCACAAGCCTCCTTTTTGAGAATTCCCACATGAATACGGTCGGCTGCTACTTCTCGTGAACGACGATTGAGCGGACCGCCAAACCATCCCGTTCCTTCGTATAGGTCAGCGTGACCCGCTCACCGGGGCGGATGTGACTGAGCGCAATCCGTCGCTTTCCGCGGACAATCGACGCTCCCTTTTTCACGACAGCCCCGATCAGCGCTTCGTCCTTGGTACCCGGTTTGCTTCTGACCATAATAACCGGCGGTATTTCGCTCGGAAGAACTTCGTCGACGATTCCACTTGCGGTTCGCACGCCATCTCCCGCTGCATAGCCATATGGAGCGAGAGCTCCCTGTAGCATGATGAGGAGACTGCACAGAATGGTCGGAAATGGAACCCGATATCTCACACGACCGCAGTACATTGAACCTTGTCTTCATCCGTTTGATGCCGGAATAGCGGCGGAACTTTAGCAGGTTGAATTTCGTGTGTAAAGTTATCGACGGCGCTCGGTAAGTCCCCCGGCAAACCCGGCATACAGGCTTTCGGTCCGGTCCGCCCGGAAGCGGAAAGAGTGCAGCACGAAACGTATTTTCACGCATCAACTCCCAAGACGAGCGAAGTAGTGAGTCACGCCCGGCTTATCCGTGACATGATCCCCGACATGGTATGCCGACTTGACTGCCTGGCGCGTCGTCGGTAATATCCTGCCCACGTCCGCAGTCGACGCTGCCGACATGCTAGCGATAGTACCAGCCTGATCCTCGTTACCTTCGCATGATTGAGGTCCAACAGATCACCAAGCGGTACGGACACCTGACCGCCATCGAACGGGTCACATTCCGTGTCGAGAAAGGGGAAGTTCTCGCCTTCTTGGGTCCCAATGGGGCCGGTAAAACGACGACAATGCGCATCCTGACATGCTTCATACCGCCGACCGAAGGAACCGCCCGGATTGCCGGCTTCGATTGCATCGATCAGTCCATGGAAGTCAAACGCTTGATCGGATATCTGCCCGAAACGCCGCCGGTCTATCAAGAATTCACCGTCATGGAATATTTGACATTCGTCGGACGGCTCCGGGGCATGAGCGGAAAGGCCCTCACGACCGGCATCGATCGCACGATTGAACGGGTGTCGATCGGATCCGTGAAACATCGGTTGATCTCCAACCTGTCGCGCGGCTACCGCCAGCGCGTCGGGCTCGCCCAGGCCTTGCTGCACGATCCGCCGGTCCTGATTCTCGATGAGCCGACCGTCGGACTGGATCCGAAACAGATTTTGGAGATCCGCGAATTGATCAGGAGTTTGGCCGGCTCCCACTCGGTCATCCTGAGCACGCATATCCTTCCGGAAGCCACGGCGGTCTGCCAGCGCGTGGTCATTATCAACAACGGCCGGATTGTCGCTGAGGATACCCCCGCCGAGCTGTCCGCGCGTCTTCGGGAATCGGAAAAGATCAGCTTGCTTCTTAAGTCCGCGCCGTCCGATGCGGTCGAACGCCTGCGCCGCCTCCGCGGTGTCCTTCACGTATTTCCGGGCGCCGCTCCCCATGCGTTCATCATCGAATGCGAACTCGGCCGCGACATCCGGGAGGATCTCGCTCGATTCGTCGTCGAACAGGGCTGGGGCCTCCTGGAACTGAAGCTCGTATCGATGACGCTCGAAGACGTCTTCCTCCGACTCACACAACATGAAGAAGGCATGGCGCCCCGCGATGGAGCCGTCGGCATAGATGCCGACTCCGAGGAAGGCTCCGAACCGCCGGCCTCATCCCCATCGAGTTGACCGATCGATGACACCCCTTCAGGCAGTCATTGCGAAAGAACTCCGTTCGTATTTTGTGTCGCCGGTGGTGTATGTGGTCGGCGGAGTCCTTCTGCTCATTTTCGGCTTCCTGGCCTACCTGTATGTCGTGTTTACCGGAGCCCAGGCGATTCAGTTGATGCAAATGCAGGGCGGGGCGGCGGAGATCAATCTTAACGACTTGGTATTTCGGAATCTGTTCGCCAGCATGCGGTTCGTCTTGTTGCTGATCCTTCCGATTTTGACCATGCGGTTGTTTGCCGAGGAGCGGAAACTCCGGACATTCGAATTTCTCATGACGGCCCCGGTCCGCACCGTGGAAATCGTCGTCGGGAAATTCGCGAGCGCCTGTCTGATTTACTTCGGCATATTGCTGCTCACGATGTTGGTGCCGGCGGTGCTTACCCTCTTCAGTGATTTCGACTGGTATCCGGTGTTGACCGGATATCTCGGGCTTGCCCTGCTCGGCGCGCTGTTTCTTTCAGTAGGAGTGTTCGCGTCGACCCTCACGGAAAATCAGATCGTCGCCGCATTCACGAGCTTTGGGCTGCTGCTGACGTTTTGGCTCTTGTCCGGCTTGGGCTCACTGCTCGGCGAGACTGCCGGCGGCACGTTCTTTTCTTCGATCTCCTTCATGGAGCATTTCGATCATCTGATCCACGGTCTCATCGATACGAAAGACCTTGTGTACTATGCCAGCGGAGTGGTCTTCATGCTGTTCCTGTCGCATCGAGTGGTGGAGTCGGCACGATGGAAATGACCCGTTCCGCGCTGCTCGGCGTTCTAGGCATCGTGTCGGCCGTGGCCGGGTTCGTCCTATACACCTTGATGCCCGACAAGACTTGGCTGATCACCCTGTGCGAAGGATCCGCTCTTCTATGCTTTGCGTTCTTGTTCGGCATGGAATTTCAGCGACTGAAGTCCTTTTCCGCCCGCCGTTCGACGCGGATGGGAGCCCATAGCCTTTTAATGACCGCGCTGTTTGCGGGAATACTCATCATCATCAACTTTCTCGCCGCCCGCCATTCAGTCCGATGGGATTTCAGCGAGAACCAAAACTACACTCTGTCGCCGGAGACCCATCGCGTTTTGAGAAATCTTCCCAAAGAGGTCTCCATCACCGTCTTCACGCGGGAAAAGGACCCCGGCTTCCAATCGTACAAGGAACGGCTCGACAGCTATCGACAGGCTAGCAATAAGCTGACCGTGCAATTCGTCGATCCCGAACGGCAGCCGAAAGTCGCCCAGAACTACGGAATCAATCGAACCGATACCGCGGTGTTCGAAAGCGCAGGCCAGTCGGTGCGTATCATGTCCCCTTCGGAAGTCGAGATCACGGGCGCCTTGCTCCGCGTGTCAAAGGACACGAAAAAGCGGATTGTGTTTCTCGATGGACACGGGGAGCGAAGCATCGAGGACAAAGATCGCGGCGGGGTGTCGCTCACGAAGGAAGCGCTCGAGAAGCAAGGATACGAGGTCGGCACCCTCAGCCTGCTTCAAGAGGCGGCCGTGCCGGACAACACGCACGTATTGATCGTCGCCGGGCCTCGGAGAGCGGTGACGACAGAAGAAAAGGACCGTCTCCGGGCGTATGTCGCCAACGGCGGCCATCTTATGCTGCTCATCGACCCGGATACCCAAGCGAAGCTTGACGACCTCGTTGCGCATTGGGGACTGGAATTGGGCCGCGGCGTTCTTGTCGATCTCCAAGACCGCCTGGCACAGGGAGATCTCACCCATTTGCTCGTGCGGACGTTTACCGAGCATGAAATCACCCACGATCTCACGTCCGCGGTTCTCTTCCCGCTGTCACGCCATGTCAAGTTTCTGGAGGAGGCAGGCAAAGATTGGGATTACGTGCCGCTCGCGAGAACGTCTCCGCGAAGCTGGGCTGAGACGGACCTTAAGGGCCGTGTTGTCGGATACAACGAGAAAGAAGACATCCAGGGTCCGCTCCCGCTCGCCGCAGCCCTGGCGCCGAAGAAAGCGCCCGAGCAAGGCAAGCGGCGTCCCGGTATCGTGATCGTCGGGAATTCCTCGTTTGCCAGCAACGGGTTCTTCAATTTTCCCGGCAACAGCGATTTTTTCCTG
Source organism: Nitrospiraceae bacterium (assembly GCA_035250505.1). Lineage (GTDB taxonomy): Bacteria > Nitrospirota > Nitrospiria > Nitrospirales > Nitrospiraceae > DASSBQ01. The sequence continues at coordinate 16,851 of DATFFC010000191.1, forward strand.
CACGCGGTCGGGTGGCTTGCCGAAGAACGCGATCTCATTACGATCAGTCCCAAGGAACCGGCCCACCGCCCGTTTGTGCCGAATCCGCTTCAAGAACAAATTTTATTATTCGTGCAGGTGATCTTCCTCCCGGCCATGATGCTCCTGTCCGGCATTGTCGTCTGGCGGAGGCGGCGACGCTTGTAGTCTATGGTTCGCTACTGGCCTATTCTCCTCTTGGCGGGACTCTTTGCTGCTCTCGGCCTCTATGTGTACTACATCGAACTGCCCGCTCAGCGCTCGGAAGAGAAGCAGGAGAAGGAAAGCCAGCGCCTGCTGACCTTCAATGAATCCGAGATCACCGGGATCACGGTGAAGACCGATGCGGGAGACGTGGGGCTTCAGCAAGGACCCGATCATAACTGGCGCATCGTGAGCCCCATTCAGGCAGAGGCGGATCGGCGCCAGGTGCAAGGCCTCATCCGCGCCCTTGTCACCGGCCGAGTCAAACGCGTGGTCGAGGAACAAGGCACTTCAATTGAAGCCTTTGGATTGAACCGACCATCAACCGAGATTTCACTTAGCGCCGGATCGAACACGGAACGCCTCGCCATCGGAGATTCCGGTCCGCTGTCTTCGACGCTCTATGTGTTGCGCGGTTCAGACAGGAAAGTCTTGCTGACCGACCTCGCCCCTAAGGATTTCGTCAACAAGTCTCTTATGGCCTTTCGGCGCAAGGAAGTGCTTCGATTCAACCACAATGACGTGGAACGTCTCAGGCTCACGTACCCCCAGACGGAAATTGTCCTGTACAGCCAGGATCAGAAGCCGAAAAGGCAATGGAAGATTCGCTACCCGGTT
>DATFFC010000192.1:0-22851 GCA_035250505.1 Nitrospiraceae bacterium
GATCGGGCTCCAGATACAAGTCATAGCGGCTCGGCCGCACATGGCGTGGCAACCGATAAGGATTGACTTCCAGCGACTGAGAGGAATTGATCATCGTCCGCTCGTTCACATTATCGGCATGAGAGAAGGAGAGGGCCCGCGCGACCGGAAGCAAGGGCGCGACGAATGGCAGCAGGATAAGGCCTCGGCCCGCCAGGGCGAAAGCCTTCAGGAAACAACGGCGCGTCAGCTGGTGGCTGTCCGGTACCCATCCATGGCGGCGAGTCATGCTTCGATGAGACGGACACCCTCGGGCCTTCCGATGATCAGCAACGTCGCCCGTCCGACAAACAGCCCGGTCTCCACCACCCCGGCGATCCGATTCAGATCACGTTCGAGTCGCGCGGGATCCTCGATGCCGCCCGCGTGCAGGTCCAGAATATAATGACCGGCCTCGGTGCGAAAGACCTGATCCTCCTGCCGCCGAATGACCGTCTTTGCGCCCGCCAGCGATTCGATTTGCTTGGCCGTACTCCGCCACCCGAATGGAACGACTTCGATGGGAAGGGGACACGACGCGCCCAACACGGGCACGCATTTGCTGTGATCCACCATGACAATGAACTGCTTGGCGGCGGCCGCGACGATCTTTTCCTTGAGCAAGGCCCCGCCGCCTCCCTTGATCAAATTCAGATGGGGGTCGGCTTGGTCGGCGCCATCCAGAGCCACATCGATGGCCCAGTCGTCTTCGGCATCGATCAACGGAATGCCGTGCCGGCGCGCCAAAGCGGCGGTCTTCAGCGAGGTCGGCACGCCACGGATCTCGAGACCTTCGCGCACCTTCTGTCCCAGCAACGCAAGCATGTACTCGGCCGTGGAGCCCGTGCCGAGGCCCACCACCATGCCGGGGCGGATGAACTCGACCGCCTTGGCCGCCGCCTGCTCTTTGAACGGACCACGCGATTCGGCAGTGCTCATGGGGAACCTGCCGCCACCATTCGGCCGGCCACGGAAGCGGCACCGAGCAAGCCGGTTTTCGGGTTCATGACGACCTTGACCGGAATGGCGCTCATCAACCGCTTGTAGCGCCCTTTGTTGGTGAAGGCTCGCATAAACGTTCCATCTTTCAATTTGTCGATCAGCTTGGGCGCGATGCCGCCGCCGACATAGACCCCATCGAGCGCCAAGGCCGTGAGCGCGAGATTGCCTGCTTCGGCACCATAAATGGAGGCAAACAAATCCAGAGCCTGTTTGGCGATCTCCACTTTCCCACTCAAACCCGCCTGCGCGATCGTGGCGGCCGGGTCCTCCACCTTGATTTTCTCCGCCAGCCAGGTGGGTTCATTCTTTTTCGTATCGCGCAAGTAATCGTAGATCGCATGGAGACCGGGTCCCGAGAGGACGCGCTCGTAGCTCACGTGGAGATAGCTTCCCCGGAGATGGCGGAGCAATTCGATCTCATTGTCGCTGTTCGGGGCAAAATCACTATGGCCGCCTTCCGAAGGCATCGGTTGATAATGCGTCCCATTCCAAAACAAAATCGATTCCCCAAGTCCCGTCCCGGCGGCAATCAGCACCAGTGCCTGCCGCTGCTTGGGCGGCGTGCCGGGGTTCAACACAAAGACTTCGTCCTCGCGAAGGAGGAGGATGCCGTATGCCGTTGCCTCGAGATCGTTCAACAACCGGACATTGGCGATATTAAACCGGTCGCCGATGGCCGGCCCATCGATCACCCACGGCAGATTGGTCGTACGGCACCGATTCTCGATGACGGGCCCCGCCACCCCCATGCAAGCGGCATCGATGACAAGCGGCGGACGAGGCTCCGTCTCCGCCGAAACAGGAGCTTCACCGGAACTATCCGGTTGATCCGTTTCCGGCGGCAGGCTCGGTTCCGGGGCCGGGCGATTCAGGAACTCTTCTAAAATCTCTTCCACTGACTGATAGTCGGCGCTGTGGAAGGTTTCTTCTCGGATCGGACCGACCCGTTCCGTCTTCCATTCAAACAGCGCGAGATGGGTCTTGGTTCCACCGATGTCTCCTGCCAGGATCATCTATTCCTCACGTGACGAGAGATGTTGTTTGGTCACGGTCAAGTCGGATGCGGCGGCCTTGTCGAGAAACCAGAGATACCGCCCGGCCGTCGGATGCACGAGCGAGGCGGGATAAGGGGCCGCCTCTGAGGACGAAGGCTCGAGAACTTTCCTCGCGATCTGTGCCTTGCCGGCGCCCGCGACGAGAAACAGTACCACATCGGCATGGTTGATCACATTCAATGTGACCGTGAGTCTGTGTTTGATTCCTACGGGAGCGAAGCCCGGCACGACCCATCGGATCTGCTCTCCCAAGGCCGGGGTTCCGGGGAATAGAGACGCCGTATGGCCGTCCTCGCCGAGGCCGAGCAAAACCAGATCAAATCGCGGCCATCCACCGGAGGACGGGCCCAATGTCCGGCGCATGATGGCCTCATAGGCGCGGCTTGCCGGCTCGGGGTCCAACTCCCCAGCCATGCGAAAAATGCGTGTCTCCGGAATGCCCAAGGGCTGAAACAGGGAGGTCTGAGCCATCAAAAAGTTGCTGTCTTCATGAGAAGGGGGCACGCAGCGCTCGTCGCCGAAGAAGAACAGCACCTTGGTCCAGTCGAGTTTGCTCTGAGTCGACGCCAATGTACGGTAGACGGCTTTCGGCGTCGTTCCTCCCGACAAGGCCACGGCAAATTGACCACGAGTCGCAATGGCCTGGTCCGCCAGCCAAAGAAAAAGATCGGCTGCCTCAGCGGCCAACTCCTGGGCATCTTGATGGACGTGAGCTTCCGGTGCGCCGGCCATATCAGCGATTGGGGCGGCGTCGCGTGGAACCGCGCCGCGACTTGGATGAAGCAGGCCGTTTCCGCGGAGGCTGGCTGAGCAGTGCATTGAGTTTCTTGAGCGTTGTCGTCGCTTGGCGGCCAAGGTCGATCCTCACGGCGAATCGCCCGTGGGCTTGTAACGATTGCAAATCCCCGAGCGCCTGCGCTCGCGCGAGGGTGCCGAACGTATAGGGTTTGCCCGGGACCGGAACGTCCGGTTTCATACTCTCCACGAGTTGGAGAAAGAGCCCGGTGTCCGGACCTCCTTTGTGAAGCTGTCCGGTAGAGTGCAAATACCGAGGTCCATAACCCATCGTGCTGGCGACGTGATATCGACTGAGGAAGGATTTCCGCAACGCCGCCATCGCCCGCTCATATTCCTGCGACGGCGTCATATAGGCGAGGAGTGCCAGGTAGCGGCCCGGTGCGGCATGGCTCGCGAGTTGCGCGATGCCCTCCTGAGGAGAGAGACCATTCTCGGGCGGGAGCTTTCCGCTGCTTTCCACTTGCCGGAGCACGCGGGCGGTGTTGTCTTTGCTCTCCTGCACGTTCGGTTGATCGAACGGATGGATGTGGAGCAGGTAGCCGGCGATGGCGGTGGCAAATTCCCAGCGGAAGAATTCTGCTCCTACATCGAACCGGTCCCGCAGGTTCAGCGTGACGACAGGCTGTCCTGCGCGCTCGAGGGCCGCGACATGGGTATCCATCGGACCATTGCCATCCCCTTTGAGCCGCACGTACACGAAGAATCGATCGGAGCCATAGGCCTCGGGCTTTGCCAGAGGTTCCCCCGCAATCGGAATCAGGCCCTTGCCCTCCTTTCCCGTGCTTTCAGCCAGGAGTTGTTCGACCCACAGGCCGAATGCGGCGACGGCGGGCGACGTCAGCACGGTGACCTTGTCGCGGCCGGATTTGGCGTAGGCGGCCATGGCCGCTCCCAGATAGGCCCCGGGATTCTCATCCAGAGGGGCGGGCTGTCGGCACAGCCGGACCATGGCCTCGGCTCTGCGAAGCAATTGGGCGACGTCGATGCCGGCGAGCGCGGCCGGCACCAAGCCAAAATAGGACAAGACCGAATAGCGACCTCCGATATCCGGAGGATTGGAAAACGTGCGCCAAAATTCACGGTCGGCCGCCAATTTCTCCAGGCCGGTCCCCGGATCGGTAATCGCGATGAACTGCGAGCCGCCGCGGGCGCCTTTTGCCTTGGACACGATCGGCCAAAAATGAGCGAACAAGGACATGACCTCGATCGTTCCGCCCGACTTGCTGGCAAGAATGAATAGCGTGCGGCTCGGCTTGATCGTCTCCGTCACTCGACGGACCCATCCCGGCACGGTGGAATCCAGCACCCAGAGACGTGGGAACCCTTTCTCCGATTTGAAGGTGGAACGCAACACTTCTGGGCCAAGACTGCTCCCGCCCATGCCCAAGAGGACGACGTCTCGAATGCCGCTATCCCGAACCGAAGCGGCAAATGCCCGGAGCGAAGCGGCTTCATCCAGCATCCGATCGATGACTGTAAGCCATCCAAGGCGGTTCTCGATCTCGGTGGGATGCGACTTCCATAGGGTATGGTCCAGGGACCACACCCGCTCCACGGCCTGATCCCGAGCCATCTGCTCGAGTGCCGCGCCCACGAGGGGATGAAGAGAACGTGCTTGTTTGCCGGAACCGGATCTTGCCATACGTGCCCCTGGTGGAAGTGAATGGCGGTGCTGCCGACATGCGCATCTTAGGTCGCACGCGAGGAAAACGCAACGGAGAGTCGCCGATGGATGAGGAAGTGTGGAAATGTGAAAGTGCGTGAGTAACTAGGAGGAAGCTCGGCGCGGCGGAAGCGGCCTCATCATGTTTCTTCTTCGTGATCGTCGAGGTCGGCTAACACCAGGGATACGGAATTCTGAGATTCCAATGCCCCCACGATGGTGACCGGCGTGCCGATGCCGACCCGCTGGAACAGATCGGCGATATGGCGATTGTCCAACACGATGCTGCCGAACGGCTGATCGGTAATCCCTTGGGCGATGCCATGGATTTCAATCGAACCGGACATTGTCTGTGACGCGCTGATTTCCCCCGCCTTCTGAGCGGCTTCGAATCGGCGCTTGTCGTCGGCGTTCGGATAGTCCAGGACCATGGATCGATGAAACGGCGTATGCCGCGGTCCACGCTTCCGGACGATACGGTACTCTCCTTCCGGCGTGGCGCCGTCCCCGTAATGGCGTTTGGCGCGGATGCCGCGGGATCCCAGCTGGATGGGGTAGGTGAGGATCTTCCGTCCGTTCTTATAGAGGATTAAGAGCCGGTCGGCCTTGCTGATAACAATGGCCTGCGCGCGGTGCGCTTGAGACCACTCGACGGTGCGGCGCGCGGCGTCCTTCCAGGCGGTGATTACTTCTTCGTCGGCATATCGGCTCAGTTCATGATTTAACGTGGTGGCTTGAGCCAATAGGATCTTGGACGCGCGGTCCGAAGCCTGAATTGATCGTTCGAACTGGCCGTCCTCCAACAGCGCGCGAGCCTGCTTGATCCATAATTCAGTTTCGACATGCTGCTCGCCGGGGACGAGCCGGCTGCCGATCGAGCCGACGCTGGCCGTCATGAACCGCATCCGTTGTTCGATGCGGGACAGCTTGGCCTCAGCGGTGAGTCGTTGGTTCTGCTGGCGTTCTTTCACGGAAGCGACCAGCCGAGTTCCTTCCTCATGCAGTTCCTCCAGGGCGCTCTCAAGCCCATTTTCTTCCCAGGGCCAGCGGACCAAGTTCTCTTCGGACTGCACTTGCGCCTTTAACGCGATCCAGTGCTGGACGAATTGCGAATAGTCCTCGGGAGCAATATCTCCGGCTCGCATGCCGACCAAGTCCCGATCCACGGCTTCAACGGCATCAACCAGTTCGTCCGGAACGGTCTCGATGCATCCGGTCAGGGCGGCGCTGAGGCACAGGAGCATCACGCCTGCGACACGGCGGCGGAGATGGTGGAGTATCGGGTGCATGGTCTATGTTCCCTGGCCTGACGGAACGGGCGGAAGTGCCCCCTTTTTGCGGCCAGGCGTAAACCCTCCTACAAACCTAGGCAACCTCGATGCCAGAAAATGGCCGGCAGAGTGCTGTAGAATTCGCTGACCCAGCCATAGGTTACATTGTACGGCGATCAATAGGTCGGGCCGATTATGTGGCACGATGGTGTCAATTGGGGCAAAAGCGCCTCAATAAGTCGTAAGAAGCCGCGGCTCTTCTTGCGGCATCTTCGACTGCTGGACGCCGAAGAACTCTTTGGCCACCATGCCGCTTCCCCCGTCTCACGTGTCAGGGCCCGGCCCAATGCGTTGACACCCTCGGCCGCTCTCCATATAATGACTCCCTTTCGTCCATAGACTTGTAGGGAGGAGCGTTCCATGTCGTTTACGTTTCGGCAACCTTCGAATCTCAAGCGCAAGCGGGAGCACGGCTTCCGGAAACGCATGAGCACGAAAAACGGTCGAAAAGTCTTAGCCCGCCGACGGGCCAAGGGCCGCGCCCGCCTGACCGTATAAGTCTTTTTCCCCCAAGCCATTTGCCAAATGATTCGAGGACATCGGGCCTGGGATTGAGGGGCCGTCGGTGGGTACCGTCTCAACCCACATTATTCATGAACGTTTCTGCTGCAATCGTGGATTCCCTGCTGCGACAAGCCTATCGGCGGGCGTGCTCGTCGCTCAGTCTCTCAACGTACTCTTTCAAGTACGCTTCGGTCCCTCGCGACTGTGCTTGCCCGTCTCGCCACGCGACTCCGCGATTTCGCGACGAAACGTCATGAATAATGTGGGCTACGGACGGAGGCTGGTGGAGCCCGGTCGCATGATGCGATCGAAAGCCAATGACATGATCGAGGGACAGTCCCTGGTGCTGCCAAGATGAGGTCTCGCGGGGAAGAAGCGTGAGCGATGCGCAAGGCGCAAGAGAAGCCGAACCTATTTTTGCGGAACAGCCGCGACATCGACTGGGTCAAGCAGGGGGGGCGGCGGGTGTCCACGACGTGGTTTAATTTGCTGATCCGCCGGATAGACGGTACGGAGACTAAGCTGGCCATTATCGTGGGGCGGCGGTTCGGCACGGCTGTCCGGCGCAACCGGGCGAAGCGTCTCTTTCGCGAATTGGGACGAGTCGTGGGCGGGCGATTGGTTCCGGGCTATTGGTTTCTGGTCTTTCCCAAGAGAGAATGTCTCACCGCACCGTTTGCCATGCTCCGCGCCGCCTGGATCCAGCATCTGAGACAGTGCGGCTTGCTCTACGGCGATATGCTCGTATGAAACAGATCTGTCTCGCCATGATTTCCGTTTATCGTTATTGCGTATCGCCGCTGCTGGGCCCCGCCTGCCGATTTGAGCCGACCTGTTCGGCTTATGCCCATGACGCGATCATCAAATATGGGGTGATAAAAGGGGTCGGGATGGCTACGCTACGGCTGCTCAAATGCCACCCGTTTCATCCCGGCGGAATGGACCCGGTGAAATGACAGGCATTTCTCGGCCAGTCGGAGCCACGTGAATGGATAAGCGCGTTATCATCTTCCTGCTCATTTCTCTCGCCGTGATTGTCGGATACGACTACCTGCTCAAGGAATTCGGACTCCTGCCGCCTCCACCTGAACAGCAGGCCGGACCGGCTTCTCCTCAAAAGGCCGTGGCCCCCTCGACTGCCGAACCGGCGCCTCTCACCAGAGAAGAACCGGTCCAAGGCACCAGAGGACAAGGGTCCGATAGCCGTACCGAATCGAGCCAGCAGGCAAGCGCCGAGCAGATCGTCCAAGTCGAAACGGATCTATATCGGGCGCGGCTCAGCAATCGTGGCGGCGTGATCAAGAGTTGGGAACTGAAGCGCTACACAGTCGGAGATGACAAGGAGCAGCCGGTCCAATTGGTCTATCAGGCCGGGAAATTCAAAGCTCCGCTGAACGTGACGGTTCCCGATCAAGGAATCACGGAGCAGCTGCAGCAGGGGCTGTACCATGTTTCGCAAGATGCCGAACGACTTGACGCCTCCCGTCCCGTGGGGCAGGTGGTCTTTCGCTATCGAGATCCGGCCTCCAAGGCGATGGTGGAGAAGCAGCTGACTTTCCACCATGACAGTTACCTCGTGGACATGCAGATCAGGACCGAGGGCCTGCCGACACCGGTCGATGTGGGGTTGGGCACGAACTTCGGGATTATCGAGTGGGGCGAAGGCTTCATCGGCCTGATGGGGGCCGCATCACTGGTCGACGATAAGGTCGTCAAGGAGACACCGGAACTCGAAGCCGAGCGGAAAGGCGATGTTCAGTGGGTGGCGCTTCAAGACAAGTACTTTCTGAGTGTCTTGATACCGGCACGAGCCTCGGCCGCCGTCGCGAAGAAGGAGGGCGACAAGCTGGCCTCCACTGCTGTCCGCTTTGCGCACCCCCCGCCCGACACCGGCTATTCCCTGCAGTTGTTTGCCGGTCCAAAAGAATACGACACCTTGAAGAGCTTCAATATCGGGCTGGAAGACACCATCGATTTTGGATGGTTTATTTTCGGAAGCTGGACTTTCGTCAAAGCGGTTGCGAAGCCGATTTTCTATGTCCTGCGGTACTTGTATGAGTTCACGCATAATTACGGGCTGACCATCATCCTCCTCACGGTCGGAATCAAGTTGATGTTCGCGCCGCTCCAGTACAAGAGCTACAAATCCATGAAGCAAATGCAGGTCATTCAACCCAAGGTGGCGGCCTTGCAAACAAAGTTCAAGGATGACCGCGAGCGGCTGAATAAGGAGTTGATCAAGCTGTACAAGGACCAAAAGGTGAACCCGGTCGGCGGGTGCCTGCCGATGGTCCTGCAGATGCCGGTGTTCGTGGCGCTGTTCAATATCCTGTTCATGACGATCGATCTACGGCAAGCTCCGTTCGTGTTGTGGATCAAGGATCTCTCCGTGCAGGACCCCTATTACATCCTGCCCATCGTCATGGGGGCCAGCATGGTCGTGCAGCAGAAGATTACGCCCACCACCATGGACCCGACACAAGCTAAAGTCATGTTGGTATTGCCGGCCGTCATGACGTTTCTCTTTATTAATTTCCCGGCCGGCCTGGTCCTCTATTGGCTGACGAACAATATTCTGACCATCACCCAGCAGGTGGTGACGGACCGGTACTTTTCTGGAAAATGGCATCTGCCCGGCCTGAATACGGACGAGGACAAGGTAGAGCAGCCGCAGGAACAGAAGCCCGGCGGCAAGCGGCGGAAGGAACAACTCGAGTAGCTGCCCTGCCGGATGCAGAGTGAAATAGTCACATGAGCGCCGGCTTGGACGATACCATTTGCGCTGTCGCCACCGCCCCGGGCGAAGGCGGAATCGGCATCATACGGCTCAGTGGAACAAAGGCGGTCGATATCGCCGACCGTCTCGCCACGCTCCGATGCCGGAAATCGCTCGCATCTGTCAGCAGCCATCGTCTGTATCTCGCAGACCTGCGCCCTCGGCCGGTTGTCCCTAGCGTTGCGGCGCAACCGGCGCCTTCCACCGCGTCGCAGTTCCTCGACGAAGTCTTGGTGGTCGTGATGCGCCGGCCTCGCTCCTTCACGGGGGAGGATGTGGCGGAATTTCACTGCCACGGTGGTCCGTTGATCCTTCAGACTTTGTGCGAGGCGATCGTGTCGGAAGGCGCCCGGCTGGCCGAGCCGGGAGAGTTTACGAAGCGGGCGTTCTTGAACGGTCGCATGGATTTGGCCCAGGCCGAAGCCGTACTGGATACGATCCGCGCCAAGACGGCCGGTAGTCTCCGGATTGCGCAGGCACAGAGACGAGGCCTGCTGTCTCGAGAGATTGACGCCGTTCGCCATGAGCTGATCGGTGCCTTGGCCCATGTGGAGGCGGGATTGGACTTCGCGGAGGAGGATATTGCATTTGTCCGGCGCGATGAACTCCTCGTCATGCTGGATACGATGAATCGACGGCTGTCGCAATTACTCGACACCGCTCGGGAAGGGAAGTTGTGGCGGGAAGGAGCCTCCGTGGCCATTGCGGGCCGTCCCAATGTCGGCAAGTCCAGCCTCATGAATGCATTGGCGCGATCAGACCGTGCCATCGTTACCGCCGTTCCCGGTACTACACGCGATCTTCTTGATGAATGGCTGCATATCAAGGGCTTGCCGGTGCGGTTGCTGGATACGGCAGGTATCCGTGACACGAAAGATCCGATCGAGCAGGAAGGAATCAGGAGGACCAGGCAAGCGGTTGACGACGCGGATCTGGTCCTGGCGCTGATTGATCAATCGGTCGCCCTGCAGGAGGAGGATCGGACCTTGTTGGCCGACTTGCGGAAGAGGAATCACATCGTCGTCCTCAATAAGTCGGACCTGCCGTCGAAGATTGAGAAGCATGAATGGCCCGCTCTCTCCGCTGGTGAGCGGGGCCCGGTGGTGATCTCGGCTGTGATTGGAACCGGACTGGATGACCTTCGCGAGCGGATTCGCCTGCACCTCGGTTCTGAGGGCCTCGAAGCCGGCGACGGGGTGTGCATCACTCATCTCCGCCATCAACTGTTACTCCGGCGGGCGCAGGAAGCGCTGTGCGAAGGCTCCGCGGCGCTCCATGAGGATTTGACGGGGGAGTTTGTGGCGGCTGATCTGAGGCGTGCCGCCGACGCGCTGGGCGAAATCACCGGAGCCATCAGTACGGACGATATCTTGGATCGAATTTTTTCGGAATTCTGCATCGGTAAGTGAGGGCAGCGCTATGGCGGAACGGTATGATGTCGTCGTCGTTGGCGGTGGTCACGCGGGCTGTGAGGCAGCGCTGGCGGCCGCCAGGATGGGAGCGTCCGTGCTGCTGCTGACCATGGAGCGGGACAAGATTGCGCAGATGTCCTGCAATCCGGCCGTCGGCGGGATTGCGAAGGGCCATCTCGTCAAGGAGATCGACGCGCTGGGCGGCGAGATGGGGGTCAATACGGATCGTGCCGGTATCCAGTTCCGGATGATCAATACGAGCAAGGGCCCGGCGGTACGGGCGTTGCGGGCACAATGCGACAAGCGGCTGTACAAGAAGATCATGCAGGAGACCCTTCAACGGCAGGACAGTCTGGTGATCAAGGAGGGAACGGTGGACCGGCTCGTCACCGAGCTGGGCGCTGTGCGAGGCGTCGTCACGGGCGCCGGGGAACGGGTCGACGCCAGCTGCGTAATTCTGACATCAGGAACTTTCCTTAAGGGCTTAATCCATGTCGGATTGAGTCATTTTCCCGCCGGTCGAGCCGGCGAAGCGTCGGCGGAACATTTGTCGGATTGTATGAAGGATTTGGGCTTTGCGGTCGGCCGCCTCAAGACCGGGACGCCGCCCCGGCTCGACCGGGCGACGATTGATTTTGAAGCGATGATTCCCCAACCCGGCGACGAGCCGCCCGTACCGTTCTCCCGCCGCACCGCGCGAATCGAGCAACCGCAATTGCCTTGCCATCTTACGTATACGAATGAGCAAACGCATGAAATCATTCAACAAAATATCGATCGGTCGCCCCTCTACAGCGGGATCATCGATTCAACGGGACCGCGCTATTGCCCGTCTATTGAAGACAAGGTTGTGCGGTTCGCCGACAAGGCTCGGCATCAAGTATTCATTGAGCCGGAGGGGTTGGATACGGATGAATACTATCCCAACGGGATTTCCACGAGCTTGCCGGTCGATGTTCAGGCCGCCATCCTCAAGACGATTCCTGGCCTAGAGCAGGCCAAAATGCTCAAGCCCGGCTATGCCGTCGAATACGATTTTTTCCCGCCGCGCCAACTCCATCCGACATTGGAAACAAAATTGGTTGAAGGGCTGTACCATGCCGGGCAAATCAATGGCACGTCCGGATACGAAGAAGCGGCTGCCCAAGGCCTCATGGCCGGCATCAACGCGGTGCTCAAACTTCGGGATCAGGAACCGCTGATATTGGATCGCTCGCGGGCCTACATCGGTGTGCTGATCGATGATCTCATTACCAAGGATACGAGGGAACCGTATCGGATGTTCACCTCGCGAGCGGAGTACAGGTTGCTCTTGCGGCATGATAATGCAGACCTACGGCTCACGGAAATCGGGTACCGGCTCGGTCTCGTGCCGGATAACATCTATCAGGCTTGTGAGAAGAAGCGTGTCCTGATCGAAGAACAAGTTGGAAAGCTGAATGAAGCAAGGCCTGCGCTTTCTGCAACGATCCGATCGCGGATGGCCGAGGCCAATCTCACAGAAGTATCGCCGAACCAAACGCTCGCGCAAGTGCTGAGACGACAGGAGATGACCTATCGGACGCTGCGGGACCTCTTTGCGGACGCGTCATGGACGGAGCTTGACGATGAAGTGGCTCAGGCAGTCGAGATCGAAATCAAGTACGACGGGTACATGAAGCGCGAACTCCAACAGGTGAAGAAATCCCATCGCTTCGAAAGCAAGGCGATCCCAAGTCACTTCGACTATGATGCCATCCCAGGTTTTTCGAGAGAGGTGTTGGAGAAGCTGAAAGCGATCAAGCCCGCCTCGATTGGTCAGGCCAGCAGAATCTCCGGTGTGACTCCGGCTGCTATTTCCTTATTGCTGGTCGGGCTGGAAAAGTTTCAGCATGCTTTCCGGTCTACGCACCTACCGGCCTCATCCTGAAAAAGACGCTTGACGTCGTCCAGCAATTCCCGTATGTGTTCCACGTGGAACATGCCGGTGATCTGGCCGAATATCTTGTCCAGGCCACGCAAGCGATCTCTATTCCCATCGATCAGCTCCAATCTCAGCAATTCGTTGAGTATGCACAGGCTCTCCGAGAATGGAATAGGACCGTCAACCTGACTACGATCAACGATTATCGCGAGGTTGTGGTCAAACATTTTCTTGATTCCATCATCCCTCTGCGATTCGGCTTGCTGTCCCATAAGGCGTCCATGTTGGATGTTGGGACTGGGGCCGGTTTTCCCTCCGTCCCGCTCAAAATCATGAGGTCGGATTTACGATTGGTATTGCTCGAGCCGAATTTAAGAAAGACTTCCTTCCTTCTGTATCTCATCGGAACGCTCCAATTGGATCATGTCAAGGTAGTCAATCAGACCATAGAAGAGTTCGCCGGCAGCGCCGCTGATCGGTTTGATCTTGTCACTGTCAGAGCCCTGAGCCTGGCTTCAATAGGTCATCACGTAGAAAAGTTATTGGCACGAGGTGGTACCTTCCTCGCGTATCGCTCTGGGAAAGAGGAATCTGAAGGTTTTCCGCCTGGCCTGAGCCTGCGCAATGAGTGGGGTTACGAGCTTCCCTTTGGCTATGGACACCGCAAGCTCGTGGCGCTGAGTGCGCCTGCTGCGGAACAGTGTGATGTTCCACGTGGAACAAGGGGGGCGGCCTAGGTGGCCAGGATCGTTGCGGTGGCGAATCAAAAAGGAGGGGTAGGCAAGACGACCAGTTCGATTAACCTGGCGGCGGCCTTGGCGCTTGAGGGCACCTCAGTCCTGCTCGTCGACATCGACCCCCAGGCCAACGCGACAAGCGGGCTAGGAGTCAACGCGGGCTCGCTCGGGCGAACCATATATCACTCATTGATACATGGAGACGAGACCCATTCAATTGTCCTGGACACTGGCATCAAAGGGCTTGCTCTCTTACCGGCGAATAGCCACTTGGCCGGTGCAGAGGTGGAACTGGTCGATGTGGAGGGGCGAGAGCGAAGATTGCTCGCTGCCTTGCAGCCGCTGGAGCAATCATACGACATGATTCTCATCGATTGTCCGCCGGCCCTCGGCTTGCTGACTATCAATGCTCTGGCTTCCGCCCATTCCGTCCTGGTTCCAGTCCAGTGTGAATATTACGCCATGGAGGGGTTGGGGAGACTCATGGAGAGCATCGAACGGATCCGCCAGTCCGTCAACCCGGCGCTCGAGATCGAAGGGATCTTGTTGACGATGTACGACTCGCGTAATTCACTCGCACGGCAAGTGGCCGACCAGATTCGAGCGCATTTTGCCGGGAAGGTCTATGAGACCATGATTCCGAGGAATGTCACATTGGCCGAGGCGCCGAGCTACGGGCGCCCGGTGTTGCTCTATAATGCCGCCTCCGCCGGTGCTCAAGCCTACTTATCCCTAGCCAAGGAGTTCGTCGCTCATGGAGAAAAAAGCGCTCGGTAGGGGGCTCGATGCCCTCCTTCCTTCTGCTCGACCACCCGTAGAAGTGGACCGAGGAGACGTGCAACACCTTCGACTCGAGGCCATCGTTCCCAACCGCTACCAGCCGCGACAACAGTTCTCCGAAACGGAATTGGCAGACCTCGCCAAATCACTTAAGGAGAATGGCTTACTTCAGCCGATCCTGGTGAGGCGAAAGGGAGATGGAATTTTCGAACTGATCGCCGGCGAGCGGCGTCTGCGGGCGGCCAAATTGGCGGGCCTGGAGAAGATCGCGGCCGTCATCCGCAATTGTTCGGATCAGGAGTCCATGGTGCTGGCACTGGTCGAAAACCTGCAGCGGGACGATCTCAACCCCATGGAGACGGCTCGGGCCTATCATCGCATGGTCACTGAGTTCGGCTTGACTCAAGAAGCGGTTGCGGAACGGGTCGGGTGCGACCGGTCCTCGATTGCCAACATGTTACGGCTCATGATGCTTCCTGCGGACATACAGGAACTGGTCGAGTCGAATCAGCTCTCGACAGGACATGCCAAAGTGATCCTCGGTCTCGTCGCGCCGGAAGCGCAGATGGACCTCGCCCGCCGGATCATTGATGGTCGTCTGTCGGTGCGTGAGGCGGAGCGGCTGCTTCAGCAGCAATCGGATCGGCGCCGCCAAATGAAACGGCCCGCGCGCCCGCCGGTGCGTTCCGATGTGGAAGAACGCCTTCAAAAGCGGCTCGGGACCCGTGTCCATATCGAAAAGGGCCGTCGAGGGGGCAAGATCATCATTCAGTATTTCTCCCCTGAGGAGCTCGAGGGGATCGTGGAGAAAATTCTGGACGAAGCGGGAAGCTTTTCATAAGCTTTTTGGATCACATGCGGGTAGAATAGCCACTCATCTCATTCCGCGATCAGCGATAGGACAACCCGCGACGCGCCGGCAGCCGAGTTGCGGTATCCATGCTTCGGAATCACGCATGCGAAGCATGAACGGAGGTGCGTGTATGTGGAATAACAAAGACAAGCAGGAAGGCAAACGTCCACCCTCGGGAACCGAAGCAAGCGAGACGGAGAACCCCGAGGTGCCCCCGCAACGTGAGAGCGGCAACGAAGAGATCAATGCGTTCGTCGGAAAGGGCGTCAACTTCAAGGGTGTGATCACATACAATGGGACGGTGCGTATCGATGGCCAACTCGACGGAGAGATTCACACGGAAGGCGTGTTGATTGTCGGCGAAGAGGCGGTCCTTACTGCGAAGATTACCGCCGGCACCGTGGTGTGCAAGGGGAAGATCACCGGCGATATCAGCGCGCGTGAAAAGGTGAAGCTCCGGGCTCCCGCCGTGGTCAATGCCGGAGTCAAAGCGCCGCTCTTGTCGATGGAAGAGGGGGTCGTCTTCAACGGTCAACTGGAAATGAGCCAACCGGCGACCCGCGACACGCCGCGGGACACTGCCCGGCAAGGCGTGAAATTGGTGTCCGGGTAGGACGGCTTGGCATTCAATCTCGGCACCAGATCACAAGATTGATAAATCAAGATTGATAAATTAAGGAAACGAATCATCGGCCGTCCGCGCTCTTCATGGCGCAGCGGGCGCCGTGAAGGGAGGACACATGTGGGGTGAAAAGAAAGCACCGGTCGTCGCGGAGGACGACAAATTCACGTTTCTCGGCAAGGGAACCAGTTTCAAAGGCATCGTGAGTTTTGACGGTACGGTTCGAATTGACGGGCGTGTGGAAGGAGAAGTGCATACCGGAGGCGCAGTGATCGTCGGCGAAAGTGCCATCATCAAAGGCATTATCTCGGCCGGGTCCGTTGTCATCAGCGGACGAGTAAAGGGCACCGTGACCACCGTGGAGAAGGTGGAAATACAGAAGGGCGGGCTGCTTGTCGGCGATATTCACAGTCCGGCGGTCTGCATTGAAGACGGAGGCCATTTTCACGGTACGTGCGATATGGGGGCCGATAAGTGGGTGGACGAGGAACAGGCATCCCCCGGCGGGGTTCGGGATACGGCCGTGCACGATTTGGCCGCGCATCGTGGGAAGGTGAAGGGGCAAGAAACGTAATTCTATGAATAAGGTCAAGGTCCTGGTCGGAATGAGCGGCGGTGTAGACAGTTGCGTGGCGGCGTCGCTCTTGGTGCGCAAAGGATTCGATGTCCACGGAATCACGCTCCAAGTCTGGGAACATGAGGACGAATCCGTGGCGGCTTCGAAGCGATGGCAAGAGCGCGGCTGCTGCAAAGTCGGCATCGCCAGGTACGTGGCTCAGAAGCTCGGGATCAGTCACGAGGTGGTTGATACGCGTGAGACTTTCCGCCGCAACGTCATTGACGATTTCCTCGGTGGCTACCTGGGCGGGACGACGCCGAACCCCTGTGTGCGATGCAACGAACGGGTCAAGATCCGCACCCTCTATGAAGTCGCTCAGGCACGAGGCATGGACTATGTCGCGACCGGTCACTACGCGCGCGTGGTGAAGGAAGGAGAGGCATGGCATTTGTATCGCTCGGCCGATCTCCGAAAGGACCAAAGCTACTTCCTCTATCGAATAGACAAGGCCTGGCTGCCGCGCATCCTGTTTCCCGTGGGCGCCATGCAGAAGCGTGATGTCTGGAGAGAAGCGGAGGATCTCGGACTTCCCGTTGACGAATTGAAGGAAAGTCAAGAAATCTGCTTCGTCAGCCATGGGGATTACCGCACGTTCCTCGAGCAGGAAGTGCCGGAAGCCAAGCGAACCGGCGATTTTGTGGACATGGAAGGCCGGGTGTTGGGACGGCACGACGGGATCGCCTTTTACACGCCGGGCCAGCGGCGTGGGCTTGGGATTGCCGCAGGCCGGCGCCTATACGTGCAAAAGGTCGTGCCGGAAACGAGCACGGTCGTCCTCTGTCCAGATGAGGGATTGCTTGAATCCGATTGCGCGGCCGGAGAACTCAATATCTTGGATCCCGAATCACTGTGGTCGTCCAGGGAGATCGCCGTGAAAGTCCGTTATGCCACGCCTGCCGTATCGGCGCGAGTCTTAGCTCAGGACGAGCGCACCGTTCACGTCCGGTTTCACCAACCCCAGCGAGCATTGAGCCCGGGACAATCGGTCGTGTTTTACGCCGGCGACCGGGTCGTGGGGGGGGGCATTATCAGCCGAAGATAAGGGAGTTCCTGCCTCAGTGTTTTGCTGTCCGCTGTACTAATCCTCACGCTCTTGCTCCTTGACACTCCACGGTTTTGAGTGCTACTGTGGCACGCTTTTGATCGTGCCCACCCGCACGAAAGCTTCCCGTTTTCGGTTACGTCACCGGACAACTATCGTGATTAAGACAGCCATCGCACGTCGATACGCGAAAGCCTTGTTTGATCTCTTGGATCAGCCGAGCGTGGAGTCCGCCGACCGCGCACTGCATGGGCTCGCAAAGGCGTTCACAGAATCATCTGCCCTGCGGCACGTCGTGGCGTCGCCGACGTTTGCCGAAAAGGACAAACTCGGTATCATGATCGAGCTCGCCGACCGGCTCGGATGTCCCCCGGTGGGGAAGAATTTCCTCGATCAACTGATCAGAAAAAATCGCCTCAACTTCCTCCCGGATATCGCCGAGGCCTTTACCAAGTTGGTTGATGAATCGAAGGGACGAGAGCAAGTGACTGTCTCTTCCGCATCAGTCCTTCCCGCGCAGGAGCAGGATCGCATTCGCACGCGCCTGCGCGATGTGTTGAAGCGGGATGTGGAGATCACGTTTCAGGCGGCGGCGGCTCACATGGCCGGCCTGCATATCAGACTCGGAAGCACCGTCATTGACAGCACGATCCGAGGTCGCTTGACGGCGATGCAGCGTCTGTTGACGAAGGAGTAGCCATGCAGATCAAAGCCGAAGAAATCAGCTCCATTATCAAAGAAAAGATCAAAGGCTTCGACCAACAGGTCGACGTGAGTCAGACCGGGTCGGTGATCCAGGTGGGAGACGGGATCGCGAAGGTCTACGGATTAGACGGCGCCATGGCCGGCGAGATGCTGGAGTTTCCCGGCGGCCTCTACGGCATCGCGCTGAATTTGGAAGAAGACAATGTCGGCGCCGTCTTAATGGGTTCGGACGTCGGCGTCAAGGAAGGAGATCCAGTCAAGCGCACCGGACGCATCGCCGAAGTCCCCGTTGGCGAAGCACTAGTCGGCCGCGTCGTCAATCCGATCGGCCAGCCGCTGGACGGCAAGGGCCCGATCAAGTCCCAGCAAACTCGTCTGATTGAAATGGTGGCGCCCGGCGTGATCACGCGGCAATCCGTCCGCGAGCCATTGCAGACCGGCATCAAGGCCATCGATGCCATGATCCCGATCGGCCGTGGCCAACGCGAGCTCATCATCGGCGACCGTCAGACCGGCAAAACGGCTATCGCCGTCGATACGATCATCAATCAAAAAGGCCTGGGCGTTTTCTGTATTTACGTGGCGATCGGCCAGAAGCGATCGACCGTGGCCCGCGTGGTGAAAACGCTCGAAGAGCACCATGCCATGGAATACAGCACAGTCGTCTCCGCGACCGCCAGCGAGGCGGCGCCGATGCAATTCCTGGCGCCGTTTGCCGGTGTCGCGATGGGTGAATATTTCCGCGACAGCGGCAAGCATGCGCTGATCGTCTATGACGACCTCTCGAAACACGCCGTGGCCTATCGTCAACTCTCTCTTTTGCTTCGCCGGCCACCGGGACGCGAGGCCTATCCGGGCGATGTGTTTTATCTACACTCTCGCTTGTTGGAACGAGCGGCGAAGCTCAGCGATAAGCTCGGCGGCGGTAGCCTCACGGCGTTGCCGATCATTGAGACCCAAGCCGGCGACGTGTCGGCCTATATTCCGACCAATGTGATCTCGATTACGGACGGACAGATCTATCTCGGGAGCGACCTGTTCTATTCCGGCATCAGGCCGGCCATCAACGTCGGCTTGTCCGTGTCCCGCGTGGGCGGATCGGCGCAGATCAAGACAATGAAGCAGGTGGCCGGCACGTTGCGGTTGGATCTGGCGCAGTATCGCGAAATGGCGGCCTTCTCGCAATTCGGCAGCGAGCTCGATAAGGCGACACAGGCGCAGCTCGCCCGCGGCGTGCGGATGGTGGAGTTGCTCAAGCAGGGGCAATACAAGCCGATGCCGGTAGCCGACCAGGTGCTGTCGATCTTCGCCGGTGTCAACGGCTTCCTGGACGATGTGCCGGTCAACAAGATCGGTGACTTCGAAGAGGAACTGCTCCATTACATCGCGCAGAATCATCCCGAGCTCAGAAAAGACATGACGACGATTTCCAAGATCGACGACAAGGTCGGCGGGAAGCTGAAAGAAGTGATCGCCGCCTTCAAGAAGAAGATGGGATATGGAGCGAAGTGATTTCACCATTATGCCATTGATGATTGCACCAATTGTTCGGACTCGCTATCAGATTCTGATGCAATGATCCACTGGCGCAATGATCCATTGAGCAAGTTCTCTTAGGCCATGTCTAGCCTGCAAAGCCTGCGTCGCAAGATCGCGGCGTTCAAGAATACCCAAAAAATCACGAAGGCCATGAAAATGGTGGCCGCGGCCAAGCTCCGCCGGCGGATACGGAAACCATCGGCGGCAGTTATCTCTACGAGCCTGAAGAAAGCGGGTTGCTGGCCGCGCTGGTGCCGAAGCATTTTGAGATTCAGACATTTCGGATTCTGCTCGAATCCGCGGCGGCCGAACATGCGCACGGATGGCGGCGATGGATGGCGCCACGAGAAATGCCGGCGAACTGATCAAGAAAGTGACCCTCTACTACAACAAGACCAGACAGGCGGTCACCAAAGAGTTGATGGACATTGTCGGCGGCGCGGAAGCGCTCAAGTAAGTGCTAAGTATTGAGTGCCGAGTGCTGAGTTGGAAGACAGTTCTTCACCTCAGAGTTCAGCACTTAGGACTCAGCACCCAGAACTCAGCACTCACCTAGAGGAACCTTATGAGCACAGGCAAAGTCATCCAGGTCATCGGACCGGTCGTGGACGTGGAATTTCCGCCGGGCCAGCTTCCCAACATCTACAACGCCTTGAAGGTCGAGCAAGCGGAGAATAAGGCGGCCGGCAAGCCGGCGGTCCGGTTGACGCTCGAAGTGGCTCAACATCTGGGCGAAAACCGGGTCCGTGGCGTGGCCATGTCCACCACCGACGGACTGACGCGCGGGATGGATGTCCAGGATACGGGTGCGCCGATTTCCGTGCCGGTCGGCCGTGAGACGCTCGGCCGTTTGATCAACGTACTGGGCGAACCGGTGGACGAAAAGGGACCGATCAAGACCAAGAAGACCTACCCGATCCATCGCCCTGCTCCGCCTTTGGATGAGCAAGAAACGAAGACCGAGGTCTTGGAGACCGGGATCAAGGTGGTGGACTTGCTTGAACCGTACAGTAAAGGCGGCAAGGTTGGACTCTTCGGCGGCGCCGGCGTGGGCAAGACGGTCATCATCATGGAATTGATCAATAACATTGCCCTGCACCACGGAGGCTTCTCGGTGTTTGCCGGTGTCGGTGAGCGCACGCGCGAAGGGAACGATCTCTGGCACGAAATGCAGGAATCGAAGGTTATCGATCCGGAAGACTTTACCAAATCCAAGGCGGCGCTCGTTTACGGTCAGATGAATGAGCCGCCGGGTGCGCGGCTGCGGGTCGGCCTTACCGGCCTGACCGTGGCCGAATACTTCCGCGACGAGGAAAATCAGGACGTGCTGTTGTTCGTCGACAACATCTTTCGGTTTACTCAAGCCGGTTCGGAGGTATCCGCCCTCCTCGGCCGCATGCCGTCGGCCGTCGGCTATCAACCCAATTTGGCCACGGAGATGGGCGCCCTGCAGGAACGGATTACCTCGACCAAGCGTGGTTCCATCACGTCCGTCCAAGCAATTTATGTTCCGGCCGATGACTTGACCGATCCCGCTCCGGCGACGGCCTTTGCGCACTTGGATGCGACCACCGTGCTGTCCCGGCAGCTCGCTGAATTGGGCATCTATCCGGCGGTGGACCCGTTGGATTCGACGTCACGTATTCTCGATCCGCAGGTGATCGGCGAGGAGCACTACAAGGTGGCCCGCGGGGTGCAGTCCGTCCTGCAGCGCTACAAGGATTTGCAGGACATCATCGCGATCCTGGGCATGGATGAGCTTTCGGAAGACGACAAGATGGTGGTGGCGCGCGCGAGGAAGATCCAACGGTTCCTGTCACAGCCGTTTCACGTGGCGGAGGCCTTCACCGGATCGCCGGGCAAGTATGTCAAGCTCAAGGACACGGTCCGGAGTTTCACGGAGATTCTGGAAGGCAAGTACGATCATTTGCCGGAACAGGCCTTCTACATGGTGGGAGCCATCGAGGAAGTTCTGGCGAAGGCGGAGAAGATGGGAGTGAAGGTGTAAGGAATCGTAGACGTAAGATGTGAGACGAGAGGCGCGAGGCGAAAGATTGGTTGAACGCGCCTCAGCCTGACAACGGACTCCTATATGGCAAGCAAACTATTACTCGAAGTCGTGACGCCGGACAGGCTGCTGCTGAGCCAGCAGGTCGATATGGTCATTGCGCCGGGGTCGGAAGGCGAGTTCGGCGTGTTGCCGGGCCATTGCTATTTTCTCTCGACCCTTCGGATCGGTGAACTGCGGTACCAGACCAACGATGTTTGGCACTACATGTCCGTGCTCTGGGGTTTCGCGGAAGTCACCCCCACAAAAGTCACGGTCATGGCCGAGGTTGCCGAGAAGGCGGAAGACGTCGACGTCGAGCGCGCGCAAGCGGCTGTGGAGAAGGCAGAACAGCGGCTACAAGTGGGTGGCCTGCCGTCCGAAGTAAAAGAAGCAGCAATCAGCCTCGAAAAAGCCCGTCTCCGCAAAAGGATCGCCGAACGCGCACGGCGTACCGGCCACGCCTGACGCTGAATTTCTCATCGTCCATTCCTCGAATGGTTCCCGACCTCATCTCCAAGCCTCCTCTTCTCACGGCCGTTACCGCAATGTGAGCCGTTGACAATAGGGAGTGGTTCCACTCTATGTCCGGAGAAGGCATTTTCGACACACTGTCTGAACAAGTTTTTCGCGATTCACTGCACGCCATCTGTGCCAGCGGTTCACTTTGATTGGAGATGGTCTGTGGACTTATTTCACGCGTCGGTATATCGTTCCGTACCAGCCTGGAATGATTGAACAGCCACCACTTTCCTATAGTTGCCTCACAGGATGCTTGACAAAGAAATCCGACGTGAATAGGTCCAAACTATTCGAAACGTCGATGGCCTGGTCGCACTTTTCGCTGAACTCGGCTATCGAACCGATCTCCGAGTCATGCAAACCACCGAAGCCCTCGCGATCACCACTGAATCCGCCGCGTCGCAGATCAAGAAGATAGAACGGATCGCTGATCAGGAAAGCCTGCTACAAGTTTTTCTTTTCGAAGTCACCTCCCTCGCCCAGGCTCTCACGCAAAGCATCCTTCGCGCGTTCAGAAATCGAGCAGGCCAGTATCTGCTCATATTGACGGACGATTACGACCGTCTGGACTTTGTCCTGATCGAGCGCCAGCTCCCGCTTGGGAAGGGCGAGGGCTTCGTGCCCAAGCAAGTCACGCTTCTCCCACGGGTCGTCTCCATTGAACGGCAGAATCCCTGTCGGGTTCACCTGCGATTGTTGCGCCGGCTCACCTACACGGAAAGCGACCCGCAGTACCAGTTCGAAAAACTGCGCTCCGCATTCGAGATGGCCGAGTGGTCGGAAGAGTTCTTCAACAACAGGGGGCTGTTCTCGGACTACTTTCTCAATGAGCGAGTCCTGGAAACAGACCACTGGAAAGAAGATCCAAAACCGACCTTTCGCAGGCTTACTGAGTTGTTGGCCAAAGCGAATGAGCGGTGGGC
>DATFFC010000193.1:0-8298 GCA_035250505.1 Nitrospiraceae bacterium
GGATCGGTACGGCACCGGCCGGAATGAAAAATGCGCCGATTGCATGGTGCATTGCGGGTATGAGGCCTCGGCGGTGGAGGATACCTTCGGTTCGTGGAGCGGATTTGCCCGCACCGTCAAAGCCACGTTGCTGCCGAACGCCCGATAAAAGCGAATAAGAGCGTATGGCGTATGGCTGATAGCACAAACAAAGAGCCGCCGAATGCTTCTGCTATAGGCTATCAGCCATAAGCTATAGGCTCTTCAAAAATGACTGACGCCAAATACCATGTCCCCGAGCCCGGCAGCCTAGTAGGGCGGGTCTTCAGGCCTGCCACGGACGGCGAACTATCGGAGGCGATTGAACTGGCTTTCGACTACCGAGGCGATGTGACGGTTGAGCTGTCCTCCGGCGAACAGGTGAGCGGCTATCTCTTCAATCGGTCGGTGGCCCAGGGCAGCGCAGTCGTCGAGCTGTTTGTCGCCGGAGGCGGAACGGCCAGAGTGGTGCCGTATACCGAGATCCGATCGATTGCATTTTCGGGCGAGGATACGGCCAATGGGAAATCATGGGAAACCTGGGTCGCAAAGAAAGAATCTGAGCGTCGCGCTGACGCCGATCAGGTAGCGGCAGATGCAAAGGCGCGTGGCCATCTCTAGCGTTTCGGACGTTTCGCCTTATCCTTCAGGTCCCGTATTGACATTCTCGCCTCTCGGCTTCCATCCTGAGCCGGGAAACCGACGATCACACACGATGCATCCAGATTGCTTCCCCGCCCCGTTCGGACCTCTCTAATTGTTGACAAAGAAGGGTACCTGTGGTAGAAGTGCCCGCCTCAAAATTGGGCACTCCCGCTGTGATGGGGCTTTTTGTTGTTTGAGTCAGACAGCGATCGGTCTGGAACAAAAAGCTGGGCAAAATGTGAGCTGCGGGAACTTCGGGGCTGGAAGAATATCAGCGGCAGCACCGGCTGGCGGATCCTTACGATCGTGGGTGTGGTCAGCCTGTCTCTTCCGTCCATCCTTTTCGCCACACATGAAGCCGATCACCGGTTTACCGTTGAAGGGTTTGTGTGCGACAAGGAGGGGAAGCCGAGCGCTCAGCTTGAGGTACTGGTCAAAGACACGCGGGTGACAGTCGGCCAGACGGTACGGACCGACAGCGACGGGTATTATAAAGTCACCCTTCACTTGCACAATGACAATTTGGGCGACCCGCTTCTCGTTGAGGCCGGCGCCGAGCAGAAACAAGACAAGGTCTCCTTCGATCCCAACGACCTGGAGACGGAGCGTCGTCTTCAAGTCAATTTTGGAAGCGGATGTGAACAAGCTCTGGGGCCCCCGCGGTGGTTTCTCTATGGGTTGGCCGTCGGGATTGCCGCAGCTGGAGGTTTGATTGGGGTCAAGATTTTCAAGAAGTGGAAGCGGGAAGAGAAGCGAAGGCGAAAGGGGCAGGGCAAGCGGCAGAAATAGGGGACGGTCCGTGGGGCGGTACACCTCGCCGGATCGCGTTTTGTGGGTAGTAGGCGGGGGACAGTCGAGCGTGACCGTATTGGATTGGTAACCGTCGGCGCTTTTGCCTGGTCCCTAGAAGGTGGGCCATGGGAAAAGCGTCTTTTTTCTGCCAGTGTGCGGCGAGCGGAGCTGATGCTTCGATGCGAAGAAAGGAGCGAACTTCGTTATGGTGGGTACAGGGAAAAACAATTTGATTCTGATGGCCGGTTTCCTCGGGTTCGGCATGGCCCTAGCTGGTTGCGGTGAAGGGGGAGAGGGTCCTATTGTTGCGCCGCCGCCGGCTCCGGCGGAGTACGCCGACAAACACATGCCCGCTGGATGGTGGGCCGATGAGAAGATTATCGAGGAGGGCCGGCAGATCTTCATCGGAGAGAAGAATCCGGACGTGAACTGCGCAAGTTGTCATGGCAAGGACGGTAAGCCGGTGAAGGCGGGCGCACGGGATTTTCGTAACGCCGAGCGCATGAAGCTCTATTCGGACTCCGTCTGGTTCTGGCGTATTTCTGAGGGCGTGCCCAACACCAAGATGAAGGCCTGGAAGACCAAGCTCTCCGAAGAAGACAGGTGGAAGGTCACGGCTTTCGAGCGGACCTTCGCCTTGAAGGGGCAGGGATGGGACCCGGGCAAGAAGGAATGGGTGCCGGCCGACCAGGTGAAGACGGCTGCGGCGCCGACGGCCATGCAGACCGCGCAAGCCGAAGCGGGCAGGTAAGCGACCTTCACAATATCCTGCCGGAAGATGAGGAGGGGCGGCGAACAATCATGAAGATGTGGCAGCGCAGTCTGTTAGCTGTATTCGCGCTTGTGGCGTTGTTTGGTGGTGTGACCTACGCCCAGGCTCCGAGCGCGCCTCCCGTGGAGTTTCCTTACACGGGGAATCGAACCGCCGTATGGATCGTCGCACAACTGCATATTTTGTTCGCGGGATTCATCCTGGGCGCGCCGATTTTCGTGGTGATTTCCGAATGGCTGGGTTACCGAAAGCAGGATCCTCGCTACGATCGACTTGCCAAGGAAGTGACCAAAGTCACTGTGATTCTCTATAGCATGACGGCGCTCACCGGCGGGTTGTTCATCTTTGTGTTGCTGGCGACGTATCCGCAGTTCACCACCTGGCTGATCAATCACTTCTTCCTGATTTTCGCGGTCGTCTACCCCCTCCTCTTCATCGGAGAGACGATTCTGCTCTACATGTATTTCTATACCTGGGATGCCTGGAAGGGGGACAAGAAGGCGCGCCATATTGCGCTCGGGGTGCTGTTGAACCTGATGGGGACGATTACTTTGTTTGTTATTGACGGGCCGACGTCGTTCATGAATACACCGGTGAAAGCTGAAGGCGTGTCTCCGGCCGACTACCTTGCCACCGCCACTCTCTGGGATAAGATCTACAATTACAGCTGGATTCCTATGAACCTCCATCGGCTCATCGGAAATGTCACGTTCGGTGGGTTCGTCGCGGGTCTGATTGCGGCCTATATGTACATGGGAGCCAAGAAAGAAGAGGAAGGATCCTACTACGATTGGATGGGGTTCGTCGGAAATCTGATCGGTGTCGGCGCGCTGTTGTTCCTGCCCTTCATGGGCTACGTGTATGCCTATGAACTGTGCGATTACGACGCGTCGATCTGCCCCTATATGATGGCGGACCAGCTCTCCATGTTCTTTGAAATGCAGGGCGCCATGATCGGCCTCATCTTCCTGGCCAGCAATTACTACATCTGGCTGAGCATGAAGCGGATCGAAGGGGTCGAGCGGGTTCGCATGACGATCTTGGCGCCCATCGTCATGGTGGCGCTTCCAGCCGTGATGACCTACGTATGGACCATTTACCCAGTGCCTGATCCTCTCTCGCTCGCGGTTCTTGTTCCGCTTGCATTGTTGCCGGTGGTGCTCGGCCGATTCATCCCGCTGACAGTGTCCTCTCGCACGATCATCAAGGTCGGCTTTTTAATGATCGTGGTCGGCAATGCCATTTGGATGACACCGCATGGATTTGTGCCGACTGGAGCCAAGTTGGTGGAACATTTGGAGCTGCCATCCGACTGGAATTGGCTGGCGCTCATGCCCGCGAAGAATTCGGCCGCCTTTACCTTGGTCTTCGTGACAGTCGTGAACTACATCATCTACAATCGGGCCATCACGCAGGGGACCATCATCTGGGGACGTATCGACTTTGTGTCCCAGTTTGTGCTTGTGTTCTTGGCCTTCAGCATGATCTGGACGATGGGCCTCATGGGGGCCATCCGGTCCATGCTCCGCAAGTATTTCCATACCTATAACCTGTTGCCGGACTTCACGGCTGAATCCTACACGCCCACGTTGGCTTATTCTGCCTGGTGGATTACGGCCATCAGTGTCGTGTTTTTCTCCGTGGTCAGCTTTGCCATTCTCATCACGCTCAGGCAAGCAGAGGCCAAGAGCCACGTCCCGGAAGGCAGCCCGGTTCCTGCGGGGGCCAAATAGGGTGCTTAAGTCTCTGCGTGAGGTGAACGAGGGGTCTCATGGGAAACATCATCAAGAAAACAGTCGTCGGAGTCATCGTTGGAGCCATTCTCTTCGGTGTGACAAATGCGCTGGGATTCCCCTTCGTCTTCCAAGCGATGTTCTTCGCCTATGCCATTTTGGGCGCCGTCGTTTTTATTCTCCTCGATGCTCCTTCGCTGAGGCCCTTCTCCGGAGGCAAGGCAGTGGGGGCGCTCATGGTGTTCTATCTTGTTTTGTGCGTTGTCTACATCGCCGGCGGGTCTCTCTGGCCGCAGTTCGATCCTGAAGACGAACAGGGCAAGATCAATCAGATCCTCAAGCCGAAGCGGGAGCGTTTCGAAGCAGGCAAGGTGGATGTCCTGATGGAGCGCGCGAAAGCGTTGGATGAAAAAGCCAAGGAATTGACCGCCCGCCTGAAAGCCCTCGGAGCCACGGACGCAGCGGCCGATCAGAAGGCCGGTGGAGACAAGGCGCTTCCCGGGACGATCGGAGGTGCGGCCGCCGGCGATTTTATGAAGCTGGGCGCGGACCAATGGGAACTGCAAGAGTGCTATAACTGCCACAAGCTCAAGGGAGAAGGCGGTAAGAAGCGTGGACCGGAGCTCGACAACATCGGTAATTTGATGACGGTCGAAGAGATCAAGACCAAGATCCTCGACCCGAAGAGTTGGATGGCTGAGGGATTTGAAAAGGAGTACGAAAAGGGCAAGATGCCCGACAAGTACAAGGATCTCATGGAAGACAGCGAGGTGCAGGTGCTCTCAGCCTGGTTGGCGACGTTCAAGAATAGCGCGGTCAACACGCCGAAGGCGATCAAGAAGAAGTAAGATGCAGCC
The DNA here is from genome assembly GCA_035250505.1 of Nitrospiraceae bacterium. GTDB lineage: Bacteria > Nitrospirota > Nitrospiria > Nitrospirales > Nitrospiraceae > DASSBQ01. The sequence continues at coordinate 4,818 of DATFFC010000193.1, forward strand.
CAAGCTCAAATCCAAAGTTCGTTGCACAGATCGCGAAGTCGGAGAGGTGACGCGGGTCATCATGGATCCGCTGTCTCGCGAGGTCAGCCATATCGTCGTCGGCGGTGACGGCTTGGGAGTGCTGGAACGCCAGGTGCCGATCGGTCAGGTGCAGACGGTGACGGACGATTCCGTCCAGCTTCGGAGTTCGTCGACGGATTTTGCGACATTGCCGGCGTTCAAGCGCGAGGACTATGTCACCACCCATGAGGTCGAAATTGCTCACCTCGAGGAGAATATTCATGTCACCCCCGGCGAAGTGCTCGTTCCTCTTCCGGAGTTGGAACGCAACGTTAAGCGCCGAACCTTTTTCGCCAATCTGACCAATGCGATCGGGCTCCTGATCGCGGTACCCCTCGCGTTTCCGGTGTTGCGGTATCTCATGAAGCCGATGTACCAGCCCTTTGACAACACATGGCTCAAGGTCGGTAATATCAACAAGCTGAAGAAGGACGACACGGGGGTCCAGTACAAGTACAAAAAGCAGGTCAAAGAAGCGTTTATGCCGGTGGCCGAGGTCGACAAGAATGTCTGGGTGCTCCGGGCATCGCCTGAGGTTCTCGATGCGGTCTATAAAGGGAAAGACATGGAATTCAAGGACCACCTGGGTCGAGTCATCTGGACGAACAAAAAGAATGTTCCGTATGTGGCGTTCTCAGGTAAGTGCCCTCATCTAGGCTGTGGCTACAAGTGGCGAAACGTGCCGAAGCTCGGCCGTGAGATCTTTCTCTGTCCCTGCCACCTCAGCATCTACGATGCCAGCGGCAAGGTCCTGGATGGGCCGGCTCCTCGACCTCTTGACCCGGTCCCGATCCGGGTGGCCGCGAACGGGGATATTCAAGTGATCGACATCGAATATAAGGCGGGCGTGGAAGACCGACGCCGACTCGTTTGAGGTGCGCGAGAGGACGAATAAGTCGTCTCAAGCTTGCGCACGGGCGCGAGTCGGTGAGCGCCCGGTGTCTTGCAAGAAAGAACAAGCTGGCGGACTTTTTTCAACATCCTGCTGGCCGGTATGACCGCTGTGGCGGGCCTTGTTCCGACTGTGTTCGCCGCGTATTTGATGCGTGCCAGGCGCACTACGTAAAGAGATGATCATGGACAACAGAAAGGCAGGGGTATGACGGACCTTGGCGCAATAGCGATCGGCATGGGACTCGCAGCGTTCGGCTTTTTGGGGGCGGCGTTGGGAATTGGATGGATCTTTGCAACGATGATTGCGACGCTCGGCCGGCAGCCGGAAGCGGAAGGTCGCGTCGCAAAGTACATGTGGATAGGATTCGCACTGGTGGAGGCGATCGCGTTGTACGGCTTGGTGATTGCGTTCATCATCATGGGCCTCCGTCCGCGGTAATCGGTAACTTTTCAGCTCATGAATAATGCCCTCGAAAGCCTCGTGACCTTTGTCGACGAGCGCGTCGGTCTGAAAACCATTCAGGCCAAAATGCTCAACGAGCCTGTGCCCGGCGGATCGCGCTGGGCATATGTCTTCGGCTCGGTGCTGCTGTTCATCTTCATCATGCAAGCGGTGACCGGAATTCTCTTGATGTTCTACTACGTTCCGAGCGCCGATCATGCCTATGCCAGCACGCAGTACATCATCCATGAAGTCGATTATGGGTGGTTCATCCTCAGCTATCACTTTTGGGGTTCGTCGGCCATGGTCGTCGTGGTGTTCGCGCATATGTCGCAGGTGTTTCTATGGGGCGCCTACAAGAAGCCCCGCGAAATGATCTGGCTCGTGGGCCTGGCGCTCTTCGGTCTCGTCATGGGATTTGGGTTCACCGGGTATCTCCTTCCGTGGGATCAGCGGGCCTATTGGGCGACCACCGTCGGCGTGGAGATCATGGACAAGACGCCAGTCGTCGGTGACTTCCTGGCGCGATTCCTCAAAGGGGGGCCGACGCCGGGACAGATGACGCTCAGTCGCTTCTTTGTCATCCATGTCATGATCTTGCCGGCCACCCTGATGGGGTTAGCCGGGCTTCATGTGTTCCTGTTCAGGAAAGCCGGACCGGCCGGGCCGTTCAGGGGAAGTGCGGAGGAGCTCAGAGCGAAGACGGACTACTTCTTCCCTCGGCAGATCTGGAAGGACATCGTGGCCATGGCGGCGGTCTTCTTCACCATCTGCAGCCTGGCGTTCTGGGAGCCGGTGGTTCTGTTGGAAGAGGCGACGCCGGATCCCGGGGATTACCATCCGGAACCGGAATGGTATTTTCTCTTCCTGTTTCAGTTGCTGCGGCTTCGGATCTTCGCCGGTGAATTCGGGCAGTTCCTCGGTGCGATCGCGATTCCAGGCGCGTTCATGGCGCTGTTGGCCGCCTTGCCCTTTATCGACCGCAGCCCGGAACGAAATATCTTTAGGCGCCCGATCGCATTGATCGGATGGATCGTTGTGATGGCCGGCATTCTCATTTTCACGGTGTCGGCCATCATCAATCGTGAATTTCTGGACTAGAACCGACCACGCCGCCGACGTGGCGAGGAACGCATGACCGATCGTGAGTCGATGTCTCCTGTGAAATTGGGCATCGCCGTTCTCTGGCCGGCCTTCTGGACCGGACTGCCGATCAAGCTCGCCCTCGCCCTCCTGTTCTTCGCGATGGGGACCATGCATCTTGAAGCGAAGGCCGGTCTTGCGCTCATTGTTCTGCTCGCGAGTCCGGTCACGGTGGGAGCCTTTTTTGTGCTGTGGCTCGGGATGGACGTGCATTTGGGGGAAGGCGCGGGCCTGGTCTTTCTCTTTCTGTTGTCGATTCCCATCGATATGTGGGCGCTTGGCGTAGTGGGGCGGACGCTCTTTTTGGAGCGTCTCCGAGTCGAACCCCCCGTTTCTTTGGGACTGACCTTGTGGTGGAAGTGCGCGCTGGCCGGCGCGATCTATGTGCCTCTCCTCTGGTTGGCCGAGCGGACTGTCACCGATATCGCTCAGTCTGTCGTCCATTCCATTCTGGAAATCGACTTCATGAAGGAATTGCCTGTCGCGGAACGGATCAGCCTGGAGTTGACGTTGTGGGGAAGCGTCTCGACGGTTGTTCTTATCCTGTTGGTGATGATCGGGTTCTCGCTGATTGGTCGTCTTGTCAGAAACCTGATCCAAGGCGCGAGTCCGACGACCGAGACGTATCAAGGATTGATCTCGCGCTGGGACTTAATGCGTGTTCCCCAGGATCAGGGGTTGATGCTGGCGGCCTTTACCGGGGCCGGCGTCGTCCTGGGTGTGCTGTTTTGGTTTTTCTTGCCTGTTTCGACGCCTCATCCGCACGAGTGCTGTATGCCCCAGGAAATGAAGACTGAGACGACATTGAGGCCGCTTGAATCGTTGAACAAGAGCGAAAAGTTGCTGAAGGCAGCCGAGCTTAAAGTTAGTGGCTTGGAGAAAAAGCCGGGAGAAGAGGGCGAGAAAGACAAGGAGAAAGGCAAGGAGAAAGACAAGGAGAAA
>DATFFC010000194.1:0-11112 GCA_035250505.1 Nitrospiraceae bacterium
GCGGCCTGGGTGTCGCCACCCGATTGGATGGACTTCTTGGAACAGCCCGATAGGCCGAACAGCATGACACCGGCCAAGATGGCCGGGCCCACTGTGGTGATCCGTATGTTCATACTGTGTACTCCTCTGGTTTGAAGGTTGCCGAATCCGCGAGTCATGTACGCCGAATTTTTGTTCGAGCTATAACGAAGGCGACCACGACGGAGCACTGTTGTGGCTGCCTCCGAACGTAATGCGTTCCATGTCTTTGCCGTCCGCATTGATCATGTAGATGTGACTCTTGCCGTCGACGGTGGAACTGAAGACCAGATGGCGTCCATCGGGCGACCAGGACGGAGAATCATCGATGCCGGTTCCATTCGTCAACTGCACGCGTTTCTGCCCATCCGGGGAGATTAGGCAGAGCTTGTATTGCCGTTGCGCCGTCCGACACACGTAGGCGATCCAATTCCCGCGCGGCGACCAGGCCGGCGCCGCGTTGTAGTCGCCGTCATAGGTGAGCCGCCGGACATTCGAGCCGTCGGCGCTCATGACAAATATCTGTGGACCTCCCCCGCGGTCGGACGTGAACGCAATCTCACGTCCCGTGGGCGACCAAGAGGGCGAGAGATCCCCGCCGGGATTGACCGTTAACCGTTGCGAGACCTTTGACCGTGTGTCGAGCTTATAAATTTCCGAGTTGCCGTCTTGACTCGTGGCAAAAGCCAAAAAATTCCCATCAGGCGACAGCGCAGGGGTGATGTTCAGCCCTCCCATCGATACCAAAGTCCACCGCTTTCCCGTCGCCAGTTCGATGATGTCGATGTCTTGCGTATTCCGTGTCCGATACGCGGTGAACACGATAAAGCGGCGATCCGGCGACCAGCGCGGCATCAAATTTAGAAACCCATCCGCGGTAATTTGCTTTGGCTCATATCCGTCATAGTCCATGACGTACAACTCGCGCGCATTGCCGTGTTCGGACACATAAGCAATCTTCGTCCGCGCAATGCCCGGTTCGCCGGTGTACCGGAACACGAGTTCATCGGCAAACCGATGGGCCATCAATCGCACGACGGAACTGGACCCCACATAGCGTTTCCCGCCGACGATCTCATCCGCGCCGCTGTCATAGACATAGCCGTCCATCAACAGATCATTTGTTTTGTCTCCGTTCTTGCCGCCCGCCTTTCCCCAGACCAGCACGGACACGCCATTGTCGACGGCCTGTTTGAACACCGCTTTGTCGGCACTGGTGACTTCACGTACCTTGACACCGACGCTCGGCAAATCGATCAGGTTGAAGACGAGCGACCGCTTCAAATCGGCCCGCAGGACTTCCTCGATGCGGCCGCTGAGCCACTCCGGTCCGCCGCCGTTCTGAAACCCGAAGACGCCGATGGGGATCTTCTGGAAATCCGGGCGGGTGGCTTCAAGGAACACATCGGTCGCCGGCAATTCGAAGGTCCCGATCAGACCTGCGCCTGCCAGAAGCGAGAGACTGAGTAGAATGATGTAGCGCGCGCGTGTCATCCGGCCCCCTCACCTACGGCAAAAGAGAAATAGATGTCGTAAGACTGTTCGGTAATATGCGGAGGGAATGGAGGCAGCCGCTCGACACTCATGACGGCTCTGCGAGCGGCATCGTCATACCACCCATTCCCCGACTGCTGCTTGAATTCTACGCCGCTGATGAGCCCGCTGCGAGATAAATGAAACTTGATCACGACCGTCAGCGCGGCGCCGGAAATATCCACCGGTGGAGCGGTCCATTTTTCGTTGACCGCGCGCTGCACCAAGGCCAAATACGCGTTCGCTCCGGAAGATGATCCGGACAATACTTTCAATTTCGTGTCCGGGACTTTCTGGGCCTTGGGCACGCTCGCGGTCACGGGAGGCGGCTGCTGCTGAGTTGCCTGCTGCTGAACCGGCGGCTTCTCGAACATCGGCCTGCTTTCCTTGACGGGCTCCGGCAGCTTCACGGCCGGAGGAGCTTGGATCGGCTTGAGTTCCTTTAGTTCCCGATTAAATTCTTCCGACAGCGACGGCGCAATCTTGGGCGGCACGGGCATGGGTTTCGCCTGCTCCTTCGGCAGCTCTACCGGTGGAGGAGGCGCTATCTCCGCCATCTTTTCCGGCATCTTCTCCGGCACCTTCAGTTTCTTCAACATTTGGTCGATCTCGTTGGGCACCCGCTCCTGTGGCCGTTCAAATTTCGCCTGGATCGGTCGTTTCGTCTCCACCGGCTTGGGCGGAGCGAGATCCCCGAATTGGGGGGCGTTGGGAGGCAGCTCAATGTCTTTCAAGAGGTCTTCCATGACTTCCCGCTTACTCCGAATCGGCGCGGCCGGTGAGGACTTCACGCTCTGGGGAATCGGCGGCGGCAGCCTCAGTGTAGGAGCCGCCGAACTCGGTTGAACCAACGTCGGAGCGGGCTTTACCGGAACCACCGGCTGCACCGACACCGGGGGAGAAACGACCGGATCGGGAGCGACCGGAGGTGGAGGACTCGGAGCCGGCGCCGGCTTGGCCTGGGTTGGAGCCGGTTTGGACTGGGCCGGAGCGGGAGTCGGCTGTGACTGCGGCTTGGGAGGAACCGGAATCGGCGCAGACTGCTGCACCGGCTTCGACATCGGCTTCACTTTCTCCACGCGCGGTTCCGGCTTGGTCTCCTGGACCGGTGCCGTGACGAGCGACACCTGGACGGCGGACAGCGGGCGCTCCACGTTCTTCTTGAAACGAAATCCCGCGATCAGGGCCAGCACGCATACGTGGAGAATGAGAGAAATGATCAGGGTTTTCCGGAGGCGGTCGGTCCTTCGGCCGCTCGACCCCCCGGCAAGAAACAGCGCATGTTGTCTAGATAATGCGTGAGATGTCATCTCGTGCGAGTGGGTGCTCCGTCAGGTCCCACGCTCCGAAGCACTACCTTTTTCGCGGTTGGGCAGGGACCACCGTCTGTTCGCTCATACGTTCCGCGCCCGCCGTTGGATCCGTCACCATGCCGAGTTTTTCGATTCCCGCTTTTTTCACGCTGTCCATGACCTCCACCACGATCCCGTAGGGCACATCCTGATCCGCGCGCAAATAGACCGACACGTCCGAACTCTGGTCTTTCAACGCCCGCAGCTTGCGTTCCAGCAGCACGGGACTCACCGGATCTTTGTCCAAAAACAAGCGCCGATCGCGTTCGATCGAGAGAACCGCTCTCGTCTCAGGCTTAATGGTATTCGTCGCGGACTTCGGAAGGTTGATGTCGATGCCCCGATATAACATCGGCGCCGTCACCATAAAAATGACCAGCAGCACCAGAACGACATCCACCAGTGGAATGACGTTGATCTCCGCCATGAAGCGGCGATGCCTGGTCTCGAGCGTCGTCATCCCTGCACTCCGACGGGACTCTGCTTCTGTCGAGCTTGCAGCGAGTGCATGACCTCGACCGTAAAGGATTCGACGCGGAACACCGTTTTTCTGATGCGGCTCAAGTAATAATTATAGGCGATGACCGCCGGAATTGCCGTAAACAATCCTGCCGCCGTCGCGACTAAGGCCTCGGACACCCCGGGGGCGACCGCCGCGATACTGGCCGTGCCCTGCAGTCCGATCTCCCGGAAGGAGTCAATGATGCCGAGGACCGTGCCCAACAGCCCGATAAACGGCGTAATGTTCCCGGTGGTCGCCAGTACGGGCAGATAGGACTCCAGGTACGAGATCTGGTTCTGCACCAAATAGCCGACGGTCTTGTCGATGTAGTGATGATCGACGACGGCAATTCCTGATTCCCGCCCGGTGGACGTCTGTCCATACAGCGAAGCAGCCCCATCGTTTTGCGGCGTCCATAGTCGATCCATAATCCCCTGGAAGACGCGCGCGCTGGGGCTTCCTTCCGCCCGTTTCGACTGCCGATAGAGCTCTTCGAAATCACGGATTTTTGTAAATGCGGTGAAGAAGCGCTGATCTTCTCGATCCGCCGTCTTGAACACCCGCCACTTATAGAGAATGACGGCCCAGGAAATCACTGAAAACAGAAACAGGAACAGCAAGACGATCTTCGACACGGCGCCCAATGAACCGACCAACATGGGTCCCGACTGAAACATCAGCTTAGACCATTCCCTTCAGGCAAAAGACCATGTCACGAGCTAGCATGGAGTGTACCAAGTGCTGGGGAATGGCGGGGCCGACGGGATTTGAACCCGCGACCTCCAGATTGACAATCTGGCGTCCTAAACCAAGCTGAACGACGGCCCCGCGCAATCAATGACGGCGGAAGAGCTTTCCTGCAACCGTTAATTCGAATAGTTCAATGACTCAATTAATTCGAATAGTTCAATGACTCAATCAAGATACAGTGGCGCGTCTCTTTGTACACCACACGTAATGGCCTCGGCAATGCCTACAGGCCTTGGATTTCAGACTTCCGGTGGTAGGCGGAACAGGGATCGAACCTGCGACCTCTGCCTTGTAAGGGCAGCGCTCTCCCAACTGAGCTATCCGCCTGATTTTCAAAGGTGCCGAAAGATTTTGGCGATGCTATCAACTCTTACCTACCTTGTCAATGATAATGGCGCATCGTTCTTGCACCACCTCAAGCGAAAAGCGATGCGCGGGCGGCGCAGGCGGCGCACGGCTATCTCGTTACACCCCGGCGCGCCGACGTTCTGTTGCGCGGGAAGCACGCCGTGTGTACTTTTTTCAACCGGCCTCGCTCCACATGCGTATAGATCTGCGTCGTCGCGATGTTCGCGTGTCCCAACATGGCCTGTACCGACCGCAGATCCGCGCCACGTTCGAGCAAGTGTGTGGCGAATGAGTGGCGCAGCATATGCGGCGAAGGGACGGCAGCGAGGCCTGCGCGTCGCGCGCGGCTGCGCAGCAATTTCCAGAATCCTTGCCGCGTCATGGCGCCGCCGCGTCTGGTGACAAATACATAGGGAGACGAACGGCGCTTCAGGAGCAACGGACGCGTCTGAACCAGATACTGCTTCAGCTTGTCGGCGGCGACTTGCCCAATGGGAACCAACCGTTCCTTATTGCCCTTCCCCGCCATGATCACGAATCCCACGTCGAGATTCAGTTCGGTCACCTGCAATCGAACCAACTCGCTGACGCGGAGCCCGGTTGCATAGAGCAGTTCGACCATCGCCCCGTCGCGCATGTCTTCCGGCGTCCGGCCGGCGTGCACATCCAGCAATCGAACGACTTCTCCCATGCCGAGGGCCTTCGGCAGTCGCCGGCCGCGGCGCGTGCTTCGCACCATGACCGTCGGATTCTCCTTTAGCACCCGATCCTGAACCAGAAATTTGAAGAAGCTCCGGACAGCGGCGATGCACCGCGCGCATGAGGCCGATGCAAGGCCGCTTCGGTGCAGCGACTCCAAAAATTGCGCAAGCACCTGCGGCGTGACCTCGGACGGATCGCGAACGGCGTGCAGCGCCAAAAATGATCGCAACTTGTCCAAATCCGACCGATACGCGCTCACGGTATTCACCGACATCCCGGCTTCCAGGCGAAGAGACATGCAGAACCGTTCGCAGAGACTCTCAAATGAGCCATCGTCTGTTCTGCGACCCGGCACATGTTGATGCGATTTCATGGGCACGACATCCCGTTCGGCCGCGACTATAGCGAAGCCATACCGGCAAGACAACGATAAACACCCGCTTCCTTGACACCCTTTCGCCCGTCTCCTATAGTGCCTTTACACCCCCGTCTTTTCAGCCCGCGCAGGCGGTTCACAGACTCTGGAGACAATGGGTTCTCTGGTCAATTTCCGCGCAGGGATACTTCTCGTCATTGGGATCTTTCTGGCTTCGTTCGTGCCCGTGAGCCTGCACGCCGCACCGGCCGCCCCGGCGAAGGGCTCTGCCCCGCAACGAACGCCTCAAGCCAAGTCGCCGTCGGCACAAGCGCAGGCGACATTGGATCAAGCCAAGCGCCAACTCGAGTCGGACCAGCCGGAAGCCGCCGCAACCATTCTTCGGAAATTTCTCGCCGCTTCACCCGGCCCTGAATATCTGGATGACGCCTATCTCTTAATGGCCGCCTCGATGTACGGCATGAAAGAGTACGGCGAAGCCGCTAAATATCTGGCCCAGCTCTTTGGTGAATTTCCCGAGTCCGAACTGGTCGATCGAGGCAAACTGCTGTTGGCGAAAACCCATGCCAAAGCCGGGAATGTCGATTTGGCCTTGCCGCTGCTGTCCGAAGTCCGCAGTTTGTCGGCCGACCTGAATGCGAAACGTGAGGCGCTCCGCCTCACGGGGGAATTCCAAATGCAGCGCCGGGATTTTCTCCGCGCCATCCAGGCCTGGCTCGACGAAATGAGCCTCGAACCGGACGACCAGCCGCATGAAGCCGAACAACGCATCAGGACGCTGGTGCAGGAGCAACTGGAGAAGCCGGCCCTGATTCGAATCCGCGACGCGTATCCCAAAGCGTTTCCCGGCGATCTCGCCTTGATCAAGCTGATCGAGCTGAACCAGGCGGCCGGCGAAGACCATCTGGTCGAGCGCAACGTCAAACTCTTTCTAAGTCGTTTTCCCTCTCATCCCTATGCCCCCAAGGCCTTGGAGCAGCAGGCGGCCGTTCGCGCCAAGATGAAATCCCATCCTTACAGCATCGCAGCCGTCTTTCCGCTCTCAGGTAAGATGGCGCCCTATGGAACCGAAGTGCTCAACGGCATCCAACTGGCGCTCGAGCGGACCAGGGAACACACGGACGCGCCTTCCGTGGGACTGATCGTGAAGGATACGGAATCGGACCGCGCGGCCTTTCTCGACGAACTGTCCGATCTGCTGTCCAATGATCGACCCGTGGCCGTGATCGGTCCGCTCTTGTCCAAGAATCTGCCGGTCATGGCGGAATTGGCGGAGCGTGCCCGTATCCCGGTGATCACGCCGAGCGCCGTCATGCCGAACCTTCGGCGCCTCGGCAACTATGTATTCAGCACGTCGCTTACCTATGCCCACCAGGCGAAGCGGATCGCCGACTATGGCCTGCGTGAGGGAAAGTATCACCGATTCGCCATCCTCCATCCCGATACCGCCTACGGGCGCGAGCTTGCCCGCCTTTTCATGCAGGAAGTCCGGCAGGCGGACGGGGAAATCATCGCGATCGACAGCTATAAGGAAGGCGATACGGATTTTCGCGCGCCGATTCAACGACTCAAGACCGAGGACCTCAAAAAATATGGAGTCGAGGTCCCTTTCGAGCAGGACCCCGTGAAGACCCAGGCAAAGTCCTTCGGCAAAAAGGGCACGCGGATGCTCTATTCGCCGGGATTCGATGCAATTTTTCTCCCCGGCCGATCCACCGATGTGGCGTTGTTGGCGGCCCAATTGGCATTTCACGACATTATCGTTCCCATCCTCGGCACGAACGGGTGGAACTCGCCCGAATTCGCCCGCATTGCGGATCGGTCCATCGAGGGCAGCGTGTTCGTCGACGGGTTCTTCGTCGACAGCCCGAACCCGTCGGTGCAGGAGTTCGTCGAGCGGTATCGCCGTCGTTACCAATCGGCCCCGAGTTTGTTTGCCGCACAGGGCTACGACGCCGCGCATCTCGTCGTCGAAGCGCTGCGCAAAGGGGCGACATCCGGTGAAAGCATTCGTGATTACCTCTTGCTTCATCATGATCTGCCGACACTGGCAGGCCCTGCCGATTTCAGCCCGGAGGGCACGTTGAACCGGCGCGTGTTTCTGATCCAGGTGAAGCAGGGGAAACTCGTTCAGCTGGAAACGGCGCCATGAATTCGTTGTCGCAGGCACTTCACACGTTGTCCTACATGGGGTTGCCGTTGCTCCTCGCGATGGTGCTCCACGAGTACGCGCATGGGTGGACAGCCAATTACTATGGGGACCCCACGGCCCGCCTGCAGGGGCGGTTGACACTGAATCCCTTGGCACACATCGATCCGTTCGGAACCGTCATCCTGCCTCTCATGTGCCTTCTGCTGCCCGGCGGATTCTTTATCGGATGGGCCAAGCCCGTACCGATCGACCCGCGACAACTGCGTGACCCGCGTCCCAACATGGCCGTGATCGCCGCAGCGGGCCCGGGCATGAATCTCCTGCTGGCTCTCGCCAGCGCCGCGCTGTTCGCAGCTCTCCTGAAACTGGATCCCTCGCTGCTGGGCTATTGGGCGGATTCCGCGGTCGGGACCAGGCAGGATTGGGTTGGAAAACTCTTGCTACCGATCGCCGTGATGTGCGTATATTCGGTCATGATCAATGTGCTGTTGATGCTGTTTAATCTACTCCCCATTCCGCCTTTGGACGGGGGGCGGATCATGACGAGCCTGCTTCCGATGCGGCCGGCGCTCGCCCTGGCCCGTCTGGAAGCTTACGGCATGTTGATCATCGTCGCGCTCATTGTGCTGGATCCGCAAATCATGGTCATCTCGACCATCACACACACCTTAGTCGATCGCATCGCGGGAGAAGTGCTGGCGACGGCCACCTCCTTCGGCACAGGCAGTGTCCAATGACCGCCGAACGCAAACGAGTGCTGAGCGGCATGCAGCCGAGCGGCTTACTCCATCTCGGGAATTGGCTGGGTGCACTCGACAACTGGAAGACGCTTCAAGAGCAATATGACTGTTTTTTCTTCGTCGCCGACTGGCACGCGCTGTCGACGAACTATGCCGACACCGGCCGCATCCGAGAATTCGTCCGCGAGATGGTGATCGATTGGCTGGCCGCCGGCCTCGACCCCGCCCGATCGACGCTGTTCATCCAATCCCGCGTGCCGGAGCATGCCGTCTTGCACTTGTTATTCTCGATGATCATCCCGATCTCCTGGCTGGAGCGCAATCCGACCTATAAGGAGAAGCAAGAAGAGATCAAAGAGAGGGATCTCAGCACGTATGGATTCCTCGGCTACCCGGTGCTCCAAGCAGCGGACATTCTCCTCTACAAAGCCGATTATGTGCCGGTGGGAAAGGATCAGTTGCCTCATCTCGAGCTGACGCGGGAACTTGCCAGGCGGTTCAACAGCCTGTACCGCCCGGTTTTTTCCGAGCCGCAGGAGCACCTGACGAAGTTTCCCAAGGTCTTGGGCACGGACGGCCGTAAGATGAGCAAGAGCTATGGCAATACCATCAATCTTTCAGACCCCGAACCGGTCGTCCGCCAGAAATTGAAAACAATGGTGACCGATCCGGCGAGAGTACGGCGCCATGATCCAGGCAACCCGGACGTGTGTCCGGTGTTCGATTTTCACAAGATCTTCTCGCCGCTGCCGATCATCGACCAGGTCAACCGGGAATGCCGGACCGCGGAGATCGGCTGTATCGATTGCAAGAAACTTGTGGCCGATCGACTCGTCGACCGCATGACGCCCATGTGGGAGGCCCGCGCCAAGCTCACACAGGATCCCAAGCAATTGGAAGAAGTCATCGAGGAGGGAAGCCGCCGGGCGGCCTCGATGGCTCACGGAACGCTGGAAGAAGTAAACAGTGCGATGAAGATCTGACCCGCGGCCGCGGGGGTCACCACACCGGCACGGTATGGTTTACAGAGGGGAGGCGAGCTTGCGCCAAACTTCCGTCAACCTCCGCTGAACGGGAGGGCGCACGTTGACGAAAGAGACGCCGAACTCACTCGTCTGGGCCCAGCGAACGATCGCGCCGTCGACCGTGATGGGATTCGACTCGTTGCCTGTGAAAATGCAAAGCTCCAGTTCCAGCCCGGGCTGAACGGCTACGGCGCTCTTCACCCGGCATCCGTCGGGTGACAAATCGAGCAACTCCCCGTCTCCTTGGATTTTCTTGCCTTTGATCGAAAAATGACTCCGGAACTGCACGCGTACCCGCACGTGCTTCCGTTTGTTTATCTGCTGCATACCCACCCCATCCGCGCGCGGACCGGAAAGAATTTCCCAGTCCCAAGCCCGATGTGGAGCATAGGGCAAAAGGCAGGAAAACGCGAGCAAACGGCCGGAATGCGCCGGCGCAGCCGGGATGTGTAGGAGGACCAGGGACGGAGCTCCCTCTCCGGCAGAGGACGACAGTCCTCTACAAGGTTTGGGGTTTGGGCTCGGATAGGACTTTGCCGGCCGACTCCAAGAGATCCCTCCCGACCAAAATCGGCGCCTTGAAATGAACAGCCAAGGCAATGGAGTCGCTGGACCGGCTGTCGAAGATCTTTTCCTGATCCTTGAAGGAGACGCTCAGCGCCCCGTAATAGGTACCGTCCTTCAACGTAATCACCGTCTTCGTCACTTTTCCACCGAAGGATTCCAGAATCGTATGCATGAGGTCGTGTGAGAGAGGCCGCGGAAGTCTCTCTCCCATCAAGGCGCTCTGAATGGAGCCGGCGACGGTATGGTCCACGAAAATGGGAATCACCTTGCCTTCAGCTTTGAGGAGTACGACGGGCCCGTGATCGGACAGCCGAACCTGGACATCCGCAATCTTTACCTGCGGGGGTCCGCCGCCGGCCTCATCGGCCAGGATTCGATGCGCGGGATCCGAGAAGATCAACAGAGCCGACACCACCAGGGCCGCAGACACCCAACGGTTCGCGTCTTTCATCGTGTCCTCCTCCGGAATTCCAACCGTACAGTGCGCCGCCTGGATCACGCTCGTATGAACGGATTGGCTTCGCGTTCCCATCCGATTTGTGTCTCAGGCCCATGTCCCGTCACCACCGCAGTGTCTTCCTCCAACGTATAGAGTCGCTCGCGGATGGAGCGCTCGATCGCATCAAAGTCTCCGCCCCACAAGTCCGTCCGCCCGATCCCACCTCGAAAGAGAGTATCGCCGGCGACCAGCAACCGTGCGTCCGCGAAATGGAAACACATGGATCCGGGGGTATGGCCGGGCGTATGGAGGGCGCGTCCTTCGAGCGAACCCACAACCAGCTTTTCCTCGTCTCCCAGCCAATAATCTGGATCGGGAACCGGCGCATAAGCAACACCGAACATCCGGCACTGCACGTCAAGCATGCTCCATAGTTCCCGATCATCCGGATGGAGGCATAACGTGGCACCGGTCGCCTGCTTCATTTCTCCGGAGGCAAGGAAGTGATCGAAGTGGGCATGCGTATGGAGGATACTCACGACGGTCATACCGAGATTCCGGACTTCACGGAGAATGACCTCCGACGCGCCGCCCGGGTCCACGACCAC
>DATFFC010000195.1:0-10779 GCA_035250505.1 Nitrospiraceae bacterium
GCTCTCTCGCAAGAGAGAATCCTTCACCAGCTCTAAGCCGGAACCAACTGGGAGCGTATGGCAGATGGCTTATGGTTGATAGCACGACACATGCGGTAAGAGCACATGGCGAACGGCGAAGGATCCGTCCCGAGTCCGACCATACGCCATAGGCCATTAGCTATCAGCTCTTGTGTGACGACGAGGTCCGCGACGCGAAGAATAATGAGGCGCACGGTGCGATGAATGAAGCGGACCATGCCATTCATCGCCCGCCGTCTCACATCTACTGACCCCAGGACATACGATTGAAGTTTACACTCACAACAGGCTACACTCGGGGCCTTTGCGCCAGCTACCTGCCGGGTTTGCTTACAAAGGACACGTCCGTCGGTGACGAAGTGCGGTTGTGGCTCAATGAAGAGTATGGTCGTAAATCAAAGCAAGGGGTTCCACTAAATAAGAGAGAACCCAGAAGGAGGCACTATGTTGCCAACACTTCGAGTTGCCGGCATACTCTTTATTCTTTCAGGGACCATCGCCTGCTCCACCACACCTGAAGATTCGCAACCTCCATCGTTTTCTTCGTCAACACAGCCCGTTGAATCGAGCCAGCAGGACCTAGCTGCTGCGACGAGAGAATACAGCCATCATGCGGCGGAACTCCGCGAGATGGCCCGTCGCCGGCAGATTGAGGCGGATGTTCTGGCACAGAAAGACAATCCGGACATGGAGAAAGTGCAAGCCAAGCGCGACCTCGCAAAAGATCTTCTCGAAGCCGCCGAACAATCTGAGGCCAAAGCCCGGGAGCTGCGTCGTAGAGTTCCTCACGGAATGGTGCAGTGATTCTGCACCGGCATTGACTTGACCTGAGTACCTCGCATTTCTACATTTAATTAGGCAGCCGATCTTCACACGATCGCCTGTTTTCATCTCTCCGAATGATCAGGATGGCGCCTGCGCTGGATCGTGATCTTGCTTGATCGGAACCGGCGTGATCCTGCTGGATCAGTGGGGGCTGGTTCTCGCAGACCCTCTCTTGGCCGCGTCCATTTCAGGTCAAGCTCACTCTTGTTGCGTGCCTGATCGGACTGTCATTGTCGCATGATCTGCTGTTGGGGCCCCGGCAGGTGAAGGGGGATGCTGCAAGCGAGAAAAAATCCATGGGACCGGTTCAAAGCTTCTTTTCCGCACCTGTCCTGATGCCTGCTAGATCTCCAAGAGCATCCGGGCCGGCTCCTCGATGTTCATTTTGACATGCTTGAGGAAGGTCACCGCCTCGCGACCGTCCACGATGCGATGATCGTACGTGAGGGCCACATACATCATGGGGCGGATCACGACCTGTCCCTCGCGAGCCACGGGCCGATCCTGAATCGCATGGAGCCCGAGGATGCCGCTCTGAGGCGGGTTGACGATCGGAGTCGAGAGCAGCGAGCCATAGATTCCGCCGTTCGAGATCGTAAACGTACCTCCTTCGAGCTCCTCGACCGTCAGCTGCTTGGTCTCCGCTCGCTTGGCGAAATCGGCGATTGCGGTTTCGATGTCCGCAAAGCCCAAACGCTCGGCGTTCCGTAAGACCGGCACGACCAATCCACGTCCACTTCCGACCGCGATACCGATGTCGTAGTAGCGCCGGTAGATCAGATCGGTGCCGCGAATCTCTGCATTGAGCTCGGGAATCAGCTTGAGAGCCTCGATCGCCGCCTTGACGAAGAAGGACATGAGGCCAAGCTTCACCGAATGGCGATGCTGAAAGGCCTCCTGGTGCGACTGTCGCAGGCCCCTCACCGCCGTCATGTCGATCTCATTGAACGTCGTCAGCAAGGCCGCTGTCTGTTGAGCCTGCACCAATCGCTCGGCCACTTTGCGCCGGAGCAGGCTCATCGGCACCCGCTCTTCTCCTCGCTCGCCGGCTGCTAGGCGGTCGACGGACCTGGATGGCGGTCTCTGCGTTTCATCCGGCGCCGGCCTTGTCGCAGGCGCCGGTTTTGCCTCGATCGTAGTTTCTTTCCGGCCGCGACGGTCTTCTCCGGCAAGGGTCCCGCTCGGTGGACCGGGCGCCGGCTCCTTCGGCATCGTCGCCTCGTCCAGGTGGGCGATGACCTCGCCGACTTCGGCTGTCTCACCCTTCTTCTTGAGAATGTCGACGAGCACGCCTGATACAGGGGCCGGCAAATCAAGCGCGGCCTTCTCCGTCTCGAGCGATACGACCGGTTCGTCTTGCTGGACCGTGTCGCCCGGCGCTTTGAGCCAGTCGACGATCTGCACCTCTGTGATTGACTCCCCGATCGTAGTCGGGACCTTCAGCTCAATGGACATTGAATGCCGCCTTCAAGAGTTTCGTCTGCTCGAGTTTATGGAGTGCCGCCCAGCCTGTCGCGGGGCTGGCGGAGGCGGGACGACACACAGCGGAGAACGGCCGGGTCTCGGGCAGCCGCTCGCCGAATCGGACAAAGAGATATCGCCAGGCTCCCATGTTGGCCGGCTCTTCTTGGACCCAGACCACCGGCGTGTTCGGAGGATAGCCGGCCAGCGCCTCCCGGAGTTCGTCATCGTGCAGCGGATAGAGTTGTTCGAGCCTCACGATCGCGACGTCGTGGCGCTGGAACTCCTCCCGCATCCGCACGAGCTCATAGTAGATTCTCCCACTGCAGAGCAGCACACGGCCGACCTGCCGTGCGGCGGTCCGGTCGAAAAGAATGCGTCGGAAACGACCTTTTTCGAGGTCCTCCAAGGAGGACACGGCCTGCGGATGGCGAAGCAGGCCCTTGGGTGTCATGATGACCAGCGGCTTCCGCCACCGGCGAAGCGCCTGGCGTCGCAGGACGTGAAAGTACTGAGCCGGCGTCGTCGGATTCACGATCTGAATGTTGTCATTGACCGCGAGCTCAAGAAACCGCTCGAGCCGCGCGCTCGAATGCTCCGGGCCCTGGCCTTCGAATCCATGAGGCAGGAGCAGCGCGAGCCCGCTCAGCCGACGCCATTTCTCTTCGGCGCTCACCATGAACTGGTCGATAATGACCTGGGCCGCATTGACGAAATCGCCGAATTGCGCCTCCCAAACGACCAGCCCATCCGGGCGGTCCAGACTGTAGCCGTATTCGAATCCCACCACCCCGGCCTCGGAGAGCGGGCTGTTGTAGATCTCCACGGGCGCTTGATCCGACGCGACATGCTGAAGCGGCATATAGGTCCGTCCGTTCTCCATATCGTGCAACATGGCATGCCGCTGGCTGAAGGTCCCGCGAGGCGTGTCCTGCCCCGACAATCGAATCGAGACTCCTTCCTCAGCGAGGGTGGCGAAGGCGAGCGTCTCAGCCGTCGACCAGTCAAGGAGGCGCTTGCCCGCTCCCATGTCGCGCCGCCGGTCCAGCCACTGGGCAAGCTTAGGATGAGGATGAAAGCCTTCCGGCAGGTGCGTGAGCCGCTCGATCAGCTTCACAAGCTTGCCTCGCTCGACCCCGGTCCTGACATCTTCCTCGTCACCGCCGGTTCCACCATAGTAGCCGGCCCAGATCCCAGTCGGCTTGTCGCGAAGCGGAGCGTAGGTGTGGCTGCGCGCCTCAGACAGATCGCGCTCGAGCGCCGCCCGGCGTTCGAGCGCGATTCGATCTGCTTCTTCACGCGTCACGTCGCCCAGTCGCAGAAGATGATCGAGATAGTACTCACGAAGCGGCCGGCGTTTCTCAATCGCCTGATACATGAGGGGTTGTGTAAACGCCGGCTCGTCGCCTTCATTGTGGCCGTGCCGGCGAAAACAGTACATGTCGATGACGGCGTCGCGCTGAAACGTCCGCCGGAAGTCCATGGCGAGTTGGACGACTTGGGCCACCGCTTCCGGGTCCTCTCCGTTGACGTGAAAAATCGGAATCTGAAGCATCTTGGCCACGTCGGTCGCCCAGGGTGACGACCGTGCTTCCTCCGGCGATGTCGTGAAGCCGATCTGATTGTTGATGACCACGTGCAACGTCCCGCCCGTGCTATATCCTTCGAGCCGGCTCAAATTGAGCGATTCCTGCACGACCCCCTCGCCCGCGAACGAGGCGTCGCCATGGATGAGAAGCGCCATGGTGCGACCACGAGCCGTGTCCCCGGATCGGTCCTGTTTCGCACGCACGCGCCCGAGTGCGACTGGATTCACGAATTCCAAGTGGCTCGGATTGAAGCAGAGAGACAGATGCACCTTCCGCCCGGATGCCGTGATCCAGTCCCTGCTGTGCCCCAGGTGGTACTTCACGTCGCCGCGTCCTTCCGGGAGCGGGTCCACCGTATCTTCGAATTCATGGAAAATCTCGCGCGGTCGCTTCCCGACGATGTTCGCCAGGACATTCAATCGCCCCCGGTGCGCCATCGCCAACACGATCTCTCCCACGCCCTGCTCGCCGGCGGTTTCAATGACGAGGTCCAGCAGCGGGATCAAGCCCTCCGCCCCTTCGAGCGAGAAGCTCTTGGCGCCTGGATATTTCTGCTGGATGAACTCTTCGAAAATGACGGCGTCGGTCAGCCGCTCGAGGATGCGGGTCTGCTCGTCCCGTTTGAGATGGAGACGGTTCTGTGTGCGTTCCATCCGTTCGCGCAGCCATGTCCGCTCCGGGTCGTCGAGCTGCATGAATTGGGCGCCGATCGAACGGCAGTAGCTCGTCCGCAGGCGTTCCAGGATCTCACGCAGCGTGAGGAGGCCCGTGTCGGCAAGCCCGTCAGCGAAGAATCGTCGGTCCAGGTCGGTTTCCGTCAGGCCATAAAACTCCAGAGTCAACTCCGGATGGACGGGGACGGCCTGGCCGAGCGGATCGATCCGGGCTGCGGTGTAGCCTCGATTCCGATAGGCCTGCACGAGTCGAGTGACGCGATCCTGTTGCTCGGCGACGACATTGGCCGGGAGTAAGGCGTCATCCATGGGTGAGGCGGTGCCCTTAGTGGCAGGGCCGAGACCGACACCCTGGGCGTCGCTTTCGTGCTCCAAGCTCTCAAAGTAGTCTCGCCACCCTGAGGGGACCGACGACGGATTCCGTCGGAACGCGCCGTACAACTCTTCGACGAAGGCGCGGTTGGCGGGGCTGGGGAAAGCGATTCGCCGGCTCATGATTGTGCTGCGTCCATGATGCTGTACGGGCTGATGTATCAATATGCCATCAAGTCCGGCTGCCCGCCAAGGGCATGGCGCGTAAACAAATCTTCACCCTACGCGAGTCGTCACGGCTAGGCAAACGCTACGCTCACGACATGAATTGCAGCGGAATGTCCTCACGGAATGGCGATGCTTCACATCGCTACCGAGTTGAACTAAGTACATCGAACTCTTAGAGTCAGAAGAAACGTTCATCGTCACTAACGACGCCACTTCCGAGTGTTCGAGTAAACCGGTGTCAGGTCAGGTGGGAAGTCTTTCCGACGAGAGGGAATGGGTCAATAATGCCCTGCCGCCACCGGTATCCGTCTACGCGATCTGTTTTGGAGTTTTTATTGAGCGGCAACGTGAAACGCATCTTATCAACTGCGGAGGATACGATGACGCTGAGCTATCGGTGGGCATTGGGATAGGTTGTGTGGCCCTGACATGGGGACTGTGTACAATAAGCCACTTCGTCTCAGCTGCCGGCGGGGACGTGGCCAAAGGAAAATCCATCTTTCAGTCTAAGTGTATGAGCTGCCACGGGCCGGAAGGCAAAGGCGACGGGCCGGCGGGAAGGTGCTGAACCCACCAGCGGGAAATTTTACGAGCGCTGGGAGTAAGAAGAAGTCCGAGGCCGAGTTGCGAAACATCATCGAAAACGGAAAACCGAAGACCGCTATGGTGGCCTGGAAGGACCAATTGTCCGAGGTGGAGATCCAAGACGTGCTGGCGTACGTGCAGACGCTCAGGAAGTAGCCGAAACGGGTGTGCGAGCTACCGTCAGAACAACTGAGGCAAGGAGGCGTTCGGCGGCTTTAGCCCAGGGGCGGCGCCGGCTTGGGAAGGCTCAACAGAGACTTGTTCTCTCGATCCTTGCCGAACGCCAAGGCGACGGCGACAAAAGAAAATCCAAACACCACAAACATGAGGAGGAACATCGTCACCGAGAGGGCGCCGGCCGTCACCGCCCAGATCGTTGAATCTTCCCACCGGGATTGCAGGCGCTGGGATTCTTCTTTGCGGATCTCAGCGACCGTCCGGGTAATGGAGTCCATCGTGCGCTTGTCATGATTCGCCAGCACCACATTGCCCGCGGCGTGAACCCCCTCGAGATGGCGGGCGACGATCGGTTCACCGAGTTGATCCATGCGCTCATCGACTTGCCGCACCAATTGCACGACGTGGCGTTGCTGAACGTTGTTGTCCCGCGTCAGATCGATCAGCCGCCGCAGATGCCCGCGGGCTGCTTCCAATGAGTCGCGATAGGGAAACAGAAAATGCTCGGCTCCCGTGAGGATATAGCCTCGCTGGCCTGTTTCCGCCTTCGTCAGTGATGCCACCATCGATTCCAATTCGAGCAACACGTCTTGCGCCCGCGAAACCGATTGTGTGGTGCTGCGAAAATGCAGCAGGCTCAGGAATCCTGCCGCCGCCACCGATTGAGCGGCAATGAAGGCGACCGCAAGCGCGATAAAGACTGCTGTTCGTGAAAGACCCGGCCATTTCATAATGGTACCTTGATATGTCGATGATTCTCTTACATAGTCGCCCGCAGGAGTCCTAGTCAATCCCTTTCTTTCGGCCGGAGCCGAGAAGCCCGATGTATTACCGGAGAGCGGTGAGTGAGGTTATTTCATACTTATTCGCAGCCATGCTTGTCTGAC
The DNA here is from genome assembly GCA_035250505.1 of Nitrospiraceae bacterium. Classification (GTDB taxonomy): domain Bacteria; phylum Nitrospirota; class Nitrospiria; order Nitrospirales; family Nitrospiraceae; genus DASSBQ01. Next base: position 6,760 of record DATFFC010000195.1, read on the forward strand.
GATGACGAGATTGAGCGCCGGATCTGTCTCGGACATGCCGATGCTCGATTCACAAGCACACGCGTCTATGAAAGTCGCGATGCCGAATTCGCGCGAGACGGACCGGCACTGCTGCCGCCCGAGGCGTGGATCGGCAGCATTCCGGTTTCAAGGGCCGGCGCAGGGGGCAACCCCGTGACCTCCAGAATTTCCTGCTCGTTGAGAGTCTCCCGCGACAGCAGCGCTTCGGCGAGTGCGTCCAGCTGCTTGCGGTGCGCGGTCAGGAGTCGCTTCGCCTCATCGTGGCTCTGGCCGATGATCTTGCGCACCTCGTCGTCGATGGCTTCAGCCGTCTCCTCGCTGAACGGCTTTACACCGGTAAAACCGCCGGAGCCGCCCAGATAGGGATTTTCCTGCGGCGCGAGCTGCACCAATCCGAGCCGTTCGCTCATGCCCCAGCGCGTCACCATGCGGCGGGCGATGCCGGTGGCTTGCTCGATGTCGTTTTCGGCGCCGGTCGTCTTGGTGCCGTAGACGATCTCCTCCGCCGCACGGCCTCCCAGCATGCCGACGATCCTTGCACGCAGATAGGCTTCCGGATAGTTGTATCGATCGCTGTCAGGTCGCTGATAAGTGACACCCAGGGCCTGTCCGCGCGGGACGATCGTCACCCGGTTCACCGGGTCCGCCCCGGGCACGACGAGACCGAGAATCGCATGCCCGCCCTCATGGTAGGCGATGCGCTCCCGATCGGCATGGCTCATGAGGATCGGACGCTCGGGCCCGAGCACGATCTTCTCCAGCGCGTCGAGGAAGTCCTTGTGACGGACGTCGTTCTGCTCGCGGCGCGCCGCCAGCAGCGCCGCCTCATTGACGAGATTCTTGAGGTCGGCCCCCGACAGTCCGGGCGTAATGGCGGCAAGATCTCCTAAGACGGCGTCGTTCGCGAGCGGCACGTGTCTGGTGTGGACTTTAAGAATCGCCTCCCGCCCGGTCTTATCCGGGAGGTTCACGACGACGCGTCGGTCGAAGCGGCCGGGTCGCAGGAGCGCTTTGTCGAGCACGTCCGGCTGGTTTGTCGCCGCCAGGACAATGATGCCCTCCCGGCTTGAGAAGCCGTCCATTTCAGTCAAGATCTGATTCAGGGTCTGCTCCTGCTCGCTCGAGCCTCCGATCGTCATCTGTCCACGCGCGCGCCCGATGGCATCCAATTCGTCGATGAAGACGATGGCCGGCGCATGCTCGCGCGCTTCCTTGAAGAGGTCCCGCACCCTCGCTGCGCCCACCCCGACGATCATCTCCACAAATTCCGCGGCGCTCATCGAAAAAAACGGCACACCGGCCTCTCCCGCCACCGCTTTCGCCAACAAGGTCTTTCCCGTGCCGGGCGCGCCGACCAGCAGCACGCCTTTCGGAGCGGTCCCGCCCAGGCGGGTGTATTTCTTGGTATCCCTGAGAAAATCCACGATCTCGACCAACTCGTTCTCGGCTTCATCGATGCCGGCGACGTCATCAAACGTGACCTTCGTATCCTTGTCCTGATCATACCGGCGCGCTCGGCTCTTCCCGATGCCCGTCAGGCCGGCCCCCATGCCGCCTCCCTGCTGAGCCGCGCGCCGGAACAGCCAGAGATAAAAGCCAATGAAGAAGAGAGCCGGGCCGAAGCCAAACAGCAGCCTCGCCCAGAGACTGCCGCCTTCGTCGATCGGTTCAGCGCTGATCTCGACCTTGTTCTCGATCAGAAACGCTTCCAAGCCAGGGTCCGCGAACGAGGGCAGTGTCGTCGTGAACGCGCTCGCCGTCTTAGGGGGGTGATCCGGGGGCACCCACCCGCGCTTGGTTGCGGGTTTTGCATCCCCTCCGGGCGCCGCATTCTGGTCGTGGGCGGGCGGATAGGTGATGGGTGTCGCAAAGCGGCCCGTAATGGTGTCGCCCCGACTGTAGATCGCCTGGACGTTATCCTTCCTGACCTCTTCCTTGAATACGGTATAAGGTACGGTGAGCGGCTCTTCGGCTCCCGGCATGAGGAGGCGCACCAACAAATAATTGGTCAGCAAAATGAGAATGAACCAGAACCAGGTTTTTCCCGGCGGCATCTTTGCCCATTCGTTGTTCTTTGCGGTTCCGGATCTTGCGTCGTCAGGCGGCACGCGCCCGGCCGATTCGGAGTCGTCGTTGCGTCGGGTCTGTTGCCCCGTCAAGCTCATGGTCGGATTCCTCAATATATTAATGGCGATCAGACAGAGAGTACTGAGTCAGTGAGGACAGTACCACCCGGGCTCTTGTCTGAACAAGGTGCGCCAGCGGTCCGCATGCGACGGTGCCGCCAAAGTCTTTCGCGACCACGATGCGGACGCTGACCGTCGGCACAATCTCTTGTAGCACGGGCAAGAGTAGTCGGATAAGGTGAAGCCACATAATCCATGTATTCAATGAGTGTCCCGATCATCATACTGCTTCCCTTCGTCGCGGGCGCGTCGGCTACGCTGTTGGCTCAGCGTCGAGGGTTCGCCGCCGCCGCCTGGGCCGCCGCCGTGCCGGTTGCCGGCAGCCTTGTGCTGCTAGCCCGTGAAGCGCCCGAGATCCTGGCCGGCGAACAGGTCATCATGAGTTGGCGTTGGCTGCCGGACCTCGGCCTGAACCTATCGTTCAGGCTCGACGGGCTGGGTCTCCTGTTCGGATTGCTGATTCTCGGCATTGGGTTGCTCGTCATTCTCTACGCCCGCTATTACCTGTCCGCGCAAGACCGCATCGGCAAGTTTTATGCGCTGCTTATGCTCTTCATGACCGCGATGCTCGGCATCGTCTTTTCGGAGAACGCCCTCCTGTTCCTGATGTTCTGGGAACTGACGAGTCTCTCGTCCTTTCTATTGATCGGGTTCTGGACCCACAGCCCTCTTTCTCGACAGGGCGCGCGCATGGCCTTCGCCGTCACCGGCGGCGGCGGCCTGGCGTTGCTTGCCGGGATGTTGATCATCGGCGGCATCGCGGGAAGTTTCGAGCTGTCCGCCTGGTTTGCGGGACGCGAGGCAATTCGGAACCATCCTCATTTCAATGTTGCGCTCAGCCTGATCCTGCTGGGCGCATTCACCAAGTCGGCGCAATTTCCGTTTCACTTCTGGCTGCCTGCGGCGATGGCTGCGCCCACGCCGGTGTCGGCTTACCTGCACTCCGCTACGATGGTGAAGGCGGGAGTGTTCTTGCTCGCAAGGCTCTACCCCTTGCTCGGCGGGAATCTCGTATTCGAATACGTGACGACGACCGTGGGTTTGACGACGATGGTGTTCGGCGCCTATGTGGCAATGTTTAGGCATGATCTCAAAGGGTTGCTCGCCTATTCGACGATCAGCCACCTGGGTTTGATCATGTTTTTATTGGGCTTGGATACGCCGAGTTCTTCCCTAGCCGCTGTGTTTCATGTCGGCAACCATGCGACGTTCAAGGCCTCACTCTTCATGGCGGCCGGCATCATCGATCACGAGTGCGGGACTCGCGACATGCGTCGGCTGGGTGGCTTGTGGCGGCATATGCCGCAGACCGCGGCACTCGCGATCGTGGCCGCGTCGGCAATGGCCGGTGTGCCGCTCTTCAACGGTTTTCTCTCCAAGGAAATGTTTTTCGCGGAGGCCCTCGACGTCCATGGCATTCCCCTGTTGGAGGACATCGCGCCGGCCGCCGTCACTCTGGGTTCGATGTTCAGCGTGGCCTATTCCATCCGCTTCATTCATGATGTGTTCTTCGACCAGCCACATGATCTTCCGCACCAGCCGCACAAACCGCCCCGTTATATGAAAATCCCGGCCGAAGTACTGGCGGTCGTGTGCATCGCGGTCGGCGTGTTGCCCGGGTACACAGTCGCGCCGTTGGTAGATGTGGCGGCACGGGCGGTGGTGGAAGATACGCTTCCTCCGTATCGGATCGCTCTGTGGCATGGGTTTTCGCTCCCCCTCGTCATGAGCGCCCTCGCGCTTGCCGGCGGCGCAGTGATCTACTGGCTGCTGCGACGTCAATACGATCTGCATCTGCATGTGCCGGTGCGTT
>DATFFC010000196.1:0-10914 GCA_035250505.1 Nitrospiraceae bacterium
CCAGGAGAAGCAGACCAGATCCGGGTTGAAGTCCGTGGCGGCATCGCGCACCACCTGCGTCCGTTGAGCGTCCGGATAGAGCGACAGATCAACGATCCGCTGGCGAACCTCCGGCTTCCGCCGGTGGATGAAATCCGCCAAATAACTTATCCCGATCGGGTAAACCTTCTTACAGGGAAGGAAGATGTAGAGGATGGAGTTCATGAAACAAGAGCTTATAGCTTATGGCAAATAGCTGATAGCACAAACAAGTGAGTTCCTCCGGATCATAAGGCTATACGCCGTCAGCCATGCGCCATTAGCTCTTCATTTGGTTGCCACATGTATCGCCACGATGCCGCCGGTTAAGTTGTGATAGGCCACGTCGCGGAATCCCGCCTCGCGAAGCAACTGGCTGAACCGCTCCTGGTCGGGAAAGCCCCGGATGGAGGCCGGCAGATATTCATACACGCCGGTTCGATCGTGCGCCACTTTGGTGCCGATCCAGGGCAGAAGGTGAAACGAATACCAGTCGTAGAGCCGCCTCAGCCAGCCGTAGACCGGCCGCGAAAATTCGAGACAGACGAAGCGGCCGCCCGGGCGCAGCACCCGCCTGATCTCCATGCAGGCCTGCATGAGATTGCCGACATTGCGCATGCAGAAGCCGGTGGTCACGGCATGGAACGTATGGTCCGCAAAGCCTAGCTGCTCGGCATTGGCCCGCAGACAGGAGATACGACGCCGAAGCTTGTGTGTATCGATTTTTCTCAATCCCTCCACCAGCATCGCGTGATTCAAGTCTGACGCGATGACGTGTCCGCCTTCCCCCATGCGCGGCTCGATCAGCAGGGCGAGGTCCGCCGTGCCCGCGCCGATGTCGATCGCGCGCCCTTGCTCAACAGCCGGCACAAAGGTTGCGGCTTTCCGCTTCCAACTGTGATGGAGGCCGAAACTCAGGAGTGTATTATTGAGATCGTACACGCCGGCGATCGCGGTGAACATCCGCTGCACGGCCTGCTCGCGTGCCTGCCCGGACCAGGTGGAGACAGCCTGGGGCGGCGCGGTTTGTGGCTCGCGCTCATCTTGCACCGGCCGTTCTTCGAGCTGCACCATGCCTGCGTGGTAGCACCCGACTTTGCACTTTGTCAAGCCGAGGACCGAGTGTTACCACTCTCCAAATCGGGTCGGGCAACTTTTGACTGCTCAGGCTTTTCAAGCTGCATCAAGCGCCAGCGACCACTTCAGTTTTCGTAAGGCATTCTTGGCATGCGGGGCCTTTCCATCTCTCGATTCAATATTGTTATAATCCTGCGCCTATGTCCCACTCCATCGTTATCAAGGGCGCGCGCGAGCACAATCTCAAAAACCTCGACGTCGAAATCCCACGGGATAAGCTCGTCGTCATCACCGGATTGAGCGGGTCGGGGAAGTCCTCGCTCGCGTTCGACACGATCTACGCCGAAGGCCAACGGCGCTACGTCGAATCCCTTTCCGCCTATGCCCGCCAATTCCTCGAACAGATGGGGAAGCCGGATGTCGACTCCATCGAGGGCCTCTCTCCCGCCATTTCGATCGAACAGAAGAGCACGAGCCACAATCCCCGGTCCACCGTGGGTACCGTCACCGAGATTTACGATTATTTGCGTCTGCTCTTCGCGCGGGTGGGGCGCCCCTTTTGCCACCAATGCGGGGAAGAGATCACCGCGCAGACCATCCAGCAAATGGTCGATGCCATCCGCGACTTGCCGGAAGGCACCAAGTTCCAAATCGCGGCGCCCATCGTTCGAGGCCGAAAGGGCGAGTATCGAAAGGAGCTTTTGGAGATGCGGCGCGCCGGCTATGTGCGGGCCCGCATCGACGATCAGCCGGTCGATCTCGGCGATGACATCTCGCTGGACAAACAAAAGAAGCATACGATTGAGATCATCATCGATCGACTCGTGATGAAGCCGGGCGATGCCTTGGCCCGGCGGCTGGCTGACTCGGTCGAGGCGGCCTCAAAGCTCACCGGCGGTCTCGTCGGCGTCCTGACGGAGGACGGGAGCAGTCGGCTCTACAGCGACAAGCTGGCTTGCATCAAGTGCGGCGTCAGCTATCCCGAGGTCACGCCCCGGATTTTTTCCTTCAACAGTCCGCACGGCGCCTGTCCTTCTTGCGACGGGATCGGTTATGCGGTCACACCCGGCTGTCCTGAGGACGAAGACTTTACCCTATTGGAACTGTGCGGCGCCTGCCACGGCGCCCGTCTCAAGCCGGAAAGCCTTTCCATCAAGATCGCCAATAAGTCCATCGCTGAGACGACCCGCCTTTCGGTTCGGGCAGCGGCCGATTTCTTCCGGGGACTGAAGTTCACGGAACGGGAACTTGTCATTGCACAGCGAATCTTGAAGGAAATCCGGGAGCGGTTGGGCTTTCTGGTCAATGTCGGCTTGGATTACCTGACGTTGGATCGGGCCGCGGCGACCCTTTCCGGCGGCGAAGGACAACGTATCAGGCTTGCGACGCAAATCGGCTCAGGCCTCGTCGGTGTCCTGTATATTCTCGACGAGCCGTCCATCGGATTGCATCAGCGGGACAATCGCCGCCTGCTCCAAACTCTTCTCCGACTCCGCGACCTCGGCAATACGGTCGTGGTGGTCGAGCATGATGCCGAGACGATGCAGGCGGCCGACCATATCATCGATATGGGCCCGGGAGCGGGCACGCACGGCGGCACCATCATCGCCCAGGGGACCCCGCGGGATATCATGGCCACGCCCACCTCCCTCACCGGCCAATTCCTGCGCGGCGAACAGATGGTGTCGCTGCCGCATCGGCTGAGAGCTCCAAAGGGCCACATCAACGTGGTGGACGCCCGCAAGCACAACCTCAAAGGCATCACGGCGCGTATCCCATTGGGGCTGCTCACGTGCGTGACCGGAGTGTCCGGATCCGGCAAGAGCACGCTTGTGCTCGAGGTGTTGTTTCATTCCCTCTCGCAACTGCTCTATCACAAGAAGCCTAAAATCGACGGTTGTAAGGAACTGACCGGCGTGGAGGCGCTGGACAAGGTCATTGATATCGACCAATCGCCGATCGGGAGGACGCCGCGCTCGAATCCGGCGACGTACACCGGCCTCTTCAGTTTCATCCGCGATCTATTCTCGAATTTGCCGGAATCGCGAGTGCGCGGCTACAAGCCTGGCCGCTACAGTTTCAACGTAAAAGGCGGCCGCTGCGAGGCCTGCCAGGGCGACGGGCTCATCAAGATCGAGATGCATTTCCTTCCCGATGTCTATGTAACCTGCGAAGTGTGCAAAGGCCGGCGCTACAATCGCGAGACGTTGGAAATCCAACACAAAGGCCGCAGCATTGCGGATATCCTGAACATGACGGTGGACGATGCGCTGGAGTTTTTCGAGCATATCCCGCACATCAAGGCCAAATTGCAGACTCTCCACGACGTGGGGTTGCACTACGTGAAGCTGGGCCAATCCGCCACCACCCTCTCCGGCGGTGAAGCGCAACGCGTCAAGCTCTCGCGGGAGCTCTCGAAGCGGGCGACCGGCCGGACCCTGTATATTCTCGACGAACCAACGACCGGACTCCACTTCGCCGACATCCAGCGGCTGATGGACGTGCTCAACCGCTTGGTAGAAGCCGGCAATACTGTCCTGGTGATCGAGCATAACCTCGATGTCATCCGCAATGCCGATTGGATCATTGATCTGGGACCGGAAGGAGGGGAACGGGGCGGTGAAATCGTCGTCGAGGGCCCTCCCGGCGAGATCGCCAAATCCAAACGGTCGTATACGGGACAGGTGCTCAAGGAAGCGGGGATGTGAGACACGGCGGGGCCGCTTTAGACTCCTGCAGCGTCTGCACCGTTCCTACACAGCCTCGCTTGACTGTTGTAGCTTGCAGAAATCCGCTGCGTTCTCCCCAGTCCTGCCGCCTCACATCTCGGCGGCGTGCGCAAACGTGATGCTCGTTATTCCTCGCATCGCGCACCTCGGCCGCAAGGTCACTTTACCAGACGCCGATGGCTACAGCGTTTCTGATTCCTGGTTTCCGCTATGGCGACGCGTCCGCATCCATCCCTTCAAGAAAGAAAAGGAATGCGGCCGCGCCTCGCATCCGCGGCGACTGCGGAATCAGTTCAGCGGCCCGGAGACACATTGGCTCCGAACCAACGTTCCACCACCTGTCGCAATTGCAAGGCGTCGAACGGCTTCAATAAATAATCCTGGGCGCCCACGCTGACGGCCTGCACGGCACGGTCTTTGGCTCCTGAAGCCGTGACCATGATGATCGGGATGCCGCTCCGTTCCCGGATTTGGCGGAGGACCGCAAGACCGTCGAGTCCGGGCATACTGATATCCAAGAGCATTCCGTCGAAGGGGATCGCGGTGAGCCGATGGAGTGCATGCGTGCCGTCGGTGACCGTTTCGATTTCATACCCGTACGCGCTCAATCGCTCCTGCAGATAGTGGCGGATGTCGGGATCGTCATCGACGACCAAAATCCTTCTCTTGCTTCCGCTTGCACGGGCCGGTAGCTCTTCAGCCGTCTCTCGGACGGGGAGCGTGAACTGGAAGACCGACCCCTGACCCACTGTACTTTGGACGGTGACGGCGCCGCCGTGCATCTCGACGAGTTGCTTCACGATTGAGAGACCGAGGCCGAGACCCTTCGGGGCGTTTGGATGCTGCTGCGGCATGCGGTAGAACTGGTCGAAGAGCTTCGGAATGGCTTCGGATGGAATTCCGGACCCGGTGTCGCAAACGGATATCCGAGCCCAATGAGGGGTGTTGGCTTCCAGCGTCACCGTGATGATTCCCCCTTCGGGCGTATACTTGATTGCATTTTCCACAAGGTTCGTCAGGATCTGGCTGACTTTGTCGGGATCGGCCAAGACCGGTCCGATTGGTTGCGGCGCCCGGTACTCCAACTGTTGGCTCTTCGTCACCGCCAACTGGCTCATTTGTTCCACCACCTCACAGGTCAGCGCCGCGAGGTCCACTTCCTTTAAGGCCAAGTCGATTTTCCCCGCCTCGATCCGGGAACGTTCCAAGAGATCCGTGATCATCCGCGCCAATCGGGAGGCGTTATCGATGACTCTTTTCAGATTGTGTTCCTGTTTCGGCGTCAATGGGCCTGCCAATCGGTCCACCAAATTCTCCGTGAGGCCTTTGATGACGGTGAGGGGAGTCCGTAATTCATGGGAGACATGCGCGAGGAACTGGGACTTCAGCCGGTCCATCTGCTTCAGTTCCTGATTCGCCGTCTCAAGCTGGGCGGTCCGCTGACGGACTTTCTCTTCCAACCCCACATTCAGCGATTCGATCTCTTCGTAAGCGTGCCGCAGTTCGACGGTTTTCTGTTCCTGCTCCAGATAGACTCGGCGAAGTTCTTCATGTCTGGCATCGGCGGAATCCAGTTGTTCCTGGACTAAGGCTTCGCGTGCGCGCATTCGATTGCGGAGCGTGCGGAGAGAATCCGCCAGCCACCCGAGAATCGCCGGCGGAACGGCAACGAGCGTCGTTTCAACCAGCGACAAGTCGGGATGCCGAACGGAGATATAGGCCAAGACCGCTGCGCTGGCGCCCGCGCCGACCGCCTTCCAAGCGAGATGCGAGCGGGTTTCCGGTTCCCAAGTCAATTCCCACTTGCAACAGTCATCGCCGTCCGCGACACAAAGAACGTCGCGGACTGTGGCCGGCGCGAGGTGGTGCACCTTTTCCGGGATAGCCGCCAGGCCGCCTTTGGCCGATTGGCAGATGAGCTCTGCGCATGCCGTGCCATAGGGACTGAATTTCTTGAAGATCCTTTCGGGGTAGGCCATCGTAAGCACGGCCGATCGATCACTCACGGATTCCACGCCGAGGATGAGGGAGGAGAGCTTTTCGCCGAAGTGGGGAAATTGACTGTAGATCTGCCGGACAGAAAAAGGACGACCGAGAATCTGAAGCAGAGAAGAGATGAATTTGTCTCGACCGGCATGGAAGGCGAATAAGGAATCTCCCGAAATGTCTTTGCAAAACTCGACCAAGAAACACACAAACTCATAGGAATAGCTGTTCCAATCATTTTTGAGAAAGCCGGGGGAGACATGGTAGGCGTGATCCGGGATGCGCTCATTGAGCAGCCGGCAGAGGGTCTGCACGGCCTGCTCTCCCGCCTCCTGACCGCGTGAACGGGCCACAGATTCCTCGAGGTAATCCACGAACGCGCGAACCTTTACGCCGGTTGTGTCGCGGATCAGTTCGCCGTTCTCTTCTACACCGAACGGGCGGAACTGCATGAGACCTTTTTCGAGAATTCGGTGCGCTTTGGAAAGGGGCTCATCCATACATGTTTCCTCATGCAATGAAGAGGCCGCCGGCAAAGCCAATGGAGGATCGGGACGGGCGGACAAAGTCTACATCAATGTGGCCGCGAATACCATGCTCTCCATCCGCCGGCCGCCGGCATGAAATGTTCCGCAGAGAATCGGGCAGATTCAGTCTTTTCATTGCTTCAGGGGAGAGGCCGGGACGCGGGCAGGTCCATCCTGCAATATGCAGTTGCGTCGTATCGAGGTTTGTATTATGGTACCGTGCCACTTTTGACATATTCGTAGCACTGGAATCGATGAAGAAACTCGTCCGGTTCGGGGTGTCGCTCGATCATCATCTGCTCGATGATTTCGATCGCCATATCAAGGAAAGAAGGTATACGAACCGATCGGAGGCGCTTCGGGATCTCATCCGCGACAAGCTGGTCGGAGAGCAATGGTCGGAGAATAAGGAGACCGTCGGCACCATCACGTTCGTGTACGATCACCATGTCCGCAATCTCTCCAAAAAACTCACACATATCCAACATGATTTCCAGGGGATCGTATTGGCGGGGATGCATGTGCATCTCGACCATGATCATTGCCTCGAAGTACTGGTCGTGAAAGGCAAGGGATCGGATATCAAGAGAGTCGCTGATGCGCTGATCAGTATCAAAGGCGTGAAACACGGGAAGCTTGCAATGACGACAACCGGGAAAGGCTTGAGTGTGTGATGACGATTTGTGTCGTAGACGGGCACGGCGGCGGCCTCGGCAGCCGCATTGTCGAAGGCCTGCGTGACCTTATCGTGGAAGGACATGAGGTATTCGGTCTCGGTCTGAATCGAAGCTCTGCCCGGGCGATGGCACGAGCCGGCGCGACGCGCATCGAAATGGACGAGGAGGCGATCAATCGACAACTCGGGCGCGCGCACATGATCGTGGGCTCATTGAGCCTGTTGATGCCCGGGGCCATGTTGGGTGAAGTCACGCCGGGGCTCGTCCACGCCGTCGTGGAGTCGCCGGCGCGCAAGTTCCTGCTTCCGCTCAACCGGAACAGGATCGAAATCGTCGGTCTGGAGGGACGAACCCTCGAGTCGCTTATCGAACATGCGGTTCAGCAGATTGTACGCACGACCAAGTCTGCGGCCTGATCCGGACGCTGCTTTTTCCCTATCCCCGCACATTCAGATCACGAGGATCTGAACCGACTGAGAGGAGCCGGTTCTCTTGCTCGTGGACGTTTCATCCGTCCACGCCGGTGCCGAGGGTGGATGCGATGAGATGGATGCAGGTGGTGCCGTGGGCGGGCGCGTTTATCTGCTGCACCGCCGGCCTTTCGTTTGCGCATGATCCGGATATGCCGGAGGTGGACATGCCGGAGGTGTCCGTCTTCTCGGACCGGCCGATGGCCGCCTCATCGCAACAGTTCATTCCCGACAAGGAAATCGTGTTGCAGCCGCAAGGACGTCCGGCGCAGGTTCTTCGATTGATTCCCGGCATGATCACCGTCGAACATTCGGGCGGAGCGGGCAAGGCGGATCAATATTTCCTGCGCGGGTTCGACGCGGATCATGGGACCGACGTGGCATTCTTTACCGACGGGATGCCGATCAATTTTCGGTCTCACGCGCACGGCCAGGGTTATGCCGACCTGAACTTCATCATTCCGGAAACAATTGAAGGTCTCGATGTGTCCAAAGGGGCCTATCACGTCGAGTTGGGAGATTTTGCGACGGCCGGAGCGGTGAACTTCAAGACGCGGGAGTTAGTCCGTGAGGGAGTTGTGCAGGGAGGGGGCGGCCAGTTCGACACCCAGCGCTATCTGCTGATGCTCTCTCCGACGAAAGAAAAGGTGCGGACCTTGTTTGCCGCGGAAGGGTACTACACGAATGGGCCCTATCAGAATGACAACCGCTATTTTCGCGGCAATCTCTTGGCGAAGGCCACCATGAATCCGACGAGCCGGTCAGAATTGAGCATGACCGGCACATTTCAAAAGTCGCAGTGGAACGCGTCAGGCGAAATTCCCCTGCGGGCCGTCCAGGACGGATCGCTTGATCGCTTCGGCGCGATTGATCCCTCCGAGGGGGGGAAGACTCTGCGAGCGACGGGCCGGTTGAATTATCACTACGATACCCTCTCGGGCGGCCGATTCTTCGCCAATGCCTACGGGCAATACTACACGTTTGATATGTTCACGAACTTCACGTTTTTTTTGAACGATCCGGTGAACGGCGATGGGATTCAACAGTCAGACCGACGGGTCATGTACGGGGGCGATATCGGGTACCGCCGGCCCGGCCGGGTTTTCGATATGGAGGGAGCGGTCACGATCGGTGTGCAATCGAGAGTGGACAATATCCACGCGCGGCTTGGGACTCAGGTCACCCGTAATCCTTTGGGCACGGTCATCGACAGCGACATCATGGAGGCCTCTTATGCGCCTTTTGTCAAAGCGGAGTTGCAGCCGACTCCATGGATGCGACTGAGCGGCGGTGTGAGAAGCGAGGTCTTTACGTTCGATGTCCGGAATCGGTGTCCCGACTGTGCCGAGCGGCCTGCCGGGAGGACGACATCCGGGCTCGTGCTGCCAAAAGTCAATCTCGTACTTGGTCCATGGTTTCGCACGGAGTTCTTTGCGAATTATGGAGAAGGGTTTCATAGTAATGACGCACGGTCGGCGGTGACACCCGGCTCATCACCGCTCGCGCGCGCGAAGACATATGAGGTGGGACTTCGTTCCAGACCTTGGGGGCCGGACAGACTGGAACTGATCGCGACACTCTGGGCCATCGATCTGAAATCCGAGTTGGTGTTCGTCGGGGATGAGGGGACGACCGAAATTCGCGGGGCAACCAGGCGACGCGGCGTCGAAGTGGCGGCGCGAGGGCAGGTCGCGGGTCCTTTGTATTTCAACGGAAGTGTGACGTATTCGCATGCCGAGTTCATAAACGGCGACGCCATTCCGCTAGCGCCGGAATTGACCGCATATGGAGCGCTGATTCTACGATGGCCGGAGCGGTTGACCTCCCAGCTCCAAGCGACCTATCTGGGCGTGCGGCCTCTGACGGAGGACCGGAGCATCACGTCCCCTTCCTGGCTCAACTTCGACCTGACCGAACGCTATCAGATTCCTATCAAACTGTCGCATGGACGCCTTGAGGCCTTTCTCTTTATCCAGAACCTGTTCGACACGAAGTGGGAACAAGCCGTCTTTGCTTTTGAGTCCCGCTTGCGAACGGAACCGGTGGGCGTGACGGACTTCCATTTCGTGCCGGGGAATCCGCGCTTTGTTATGGGCGGTCTCGCATGGTATTTTTGACAGCCTTCTGAAAATGACCTCCAGCTGCGTTCTCGATCGCTCGACCCCTCTCGACGTACAGAACGGAGTACGCCTCGGGGGCCTCGCTCTCTGTGGCCTTGCCCGGGAAAGACGCGCATAGCGCGTCGGGGTTGGGTGGGTGAGAATGTTGGTCATTTTGAGAAGGCTGCAGGACAATATCGCGACGATCTACTCGATCGGACGAATTCTCAGTCCTATTTGAATCGCCCGACATTGGGCGTTGCGCGGGCGGTTTTCCCGGTCCATTCACCACGCACATCAGAATGGCGCGGCCAGAATGCGTCGTCCCGGGATGATAAACCGAGATGCTGGCTGGGGATGTTCGTGTATATGATGTCCGGTTTCTTGACGTTGGTCGCTGTCATTACATTTAGTATGGCGCTGGCTTCGCATTTGATTGAACCTGTTATGGAGACTGAATGAACGGCATCATTTTGAATCGGAAGTATTTCAATCGTCCGACGGTGGAGGTGGCACGGTCGCTGGTCGGCAAATATCTCGTCCGGGAGAACGGGCGCGGGCGGATCGTTGGAAAAATTATCGAAGTGGAGGCCTACGTGGGCCCGCGCGATAAAGCCTGCCACGCCTCGAAGGGGCGAACCAAGCGCACGGATGTGCTGTTTGGTCCGCCCGGCATGAGCTATGTGTATCTCATCTATGGAATGTACCATTGCTTGAATGTGGTCACGGAACGTGAGGAGTTTCCCGCGGCGGTGTTGATCCGGGCGATCGAAGTCGAGGGGACCTTGATCGATGGTCCGGGCCGGTTATGCCGCGCCTTGAATATCGATCGCACGCTTAACCGCTGCGATCTGACGATCGGCCGGAGCCTATGGCTCGAAAACCGGGCGGTGCGGGTGAAACAGACAGACGTGGGGGCCTATCCGAGAATCGGGGTGGACTATGCGGGGACCTGGGCCAAAAAACCCTGGCGGTTTCGACTCCGATACTGACTCTAGAAACGAGGGGGGCGGCTGTTTGGTCAGCCGCCCCCCATGCTCGAGGATTCAGAGAATCGCCTTACTTCACACCCAGGCTGGCATCAGCTTTGGTAGCCGTCGACACAGGCGGCTGGATCTGAATTTGAGGGCCCTGTACGTTGGGGAGCTGGCCGGCCCCTCCCTTCTTGGTGATCCGCTCATTGTTCGGATCCTGCAACTTCTGGCTGACATGACTGTCGTCAAATCCAGCCGCTTTTAACATCGCGTCTTCACCATCGGCATTGGTCTGTCCGGGATCATTCGCCAGCGGCTGCCCGTTCACGGGGCTCGTGGCCGCCTTCGCCGGATAGC
>DATFFC010000197.1:0-14574 GCA_035250505.1 Nitrospiraceae bacterium
AAGGTCCGCGACGCGAAGAAGAATGAGCGTCGCGCTTACGGACGCCGCCGAGACGGTGAGGCGGCGGTTCTTCCAGTTTCCAATGCGAGATACGAACGACGAACGACGAGCTACGCCAGTTGGGCCCGCCACGCTGCCACCATCGCGGCGTCCACGTCTATCAGAATAACCGATTTCAAAGAGCGAGGCGAATAGGATTTGATCTCCCGGACCATCATCGCCGCGGCATCGGCATGCGACAGGCCGCCCACGCCGGTTCCCATGCCGGGCAGGGCAAGCGAATGGAAGCCATGCTCGTCGGCCAGTGCGAGCACCGCTCTCGTCGCGAGGCGTACATTGTCGGCGGGAATGCGCATCGCCGGTCGGGGCATGGTCGGTGCGTGGATAATACCTTCAAATTTTGTTGCTCCGCCTGATGTGAGGACCGCATGGCCGACGGCAATGGGCGCTTGACGTCGGGCTTCTTCTTCTACGCCTTGCCCCGCCGCCCGTTTGATCACGCCGGCGACGCCGCCGCCCATGATGCCCAAACTGTTCGCCGCATTGACAATGACCTCAACTTCCGCGTCAAGAATGCTGCCGTGCACGACAGATACTTGCATAGCTCGGTTAACCATGTGCTTCATTTTTATTGGTGTCAACACAACCCGGCGAGGATTCTCCTTCGCGAGCTTCTTCACCGCAGCCAAGCGCTTCGGCGAAGCCTGTACATTCTTTATTCCCTGTCCGTCCAATCGAGGGGCATGTTATAGGCGACGATGGGAGTCTCAGTCCGGGATCCTTCATCAGCGCGGATGACGGCAGATGTGTTATCTGATTGGTCTCGAACTACCGATGGAAGTATTCTTGAAGTGTATAACCAGCGTCCTTGAGGATTTTGGCCAACTTGGACCGGCTAAGTTCCTGACTCTCATGTGCAGCGATAACGATCCGTCGTCCATCACCATGGCGCCAGACTCTATGACTGGATTCTTGCCGATCCTGTCCCACCCATGCGCACGAAGGAACCGTAGCAAATCCTTCAGTTTGGCCACGCACAGACCATGATCGTCTCCGCTTCGGCAGGAACACGTCGAGGTGGGGTGGGTAAAGGATCACCATAACGAAGGGTGGTACGGAAGTACGCTCGGACGGCTCCTCGTAATTTCAGGCGCGCTCCACCTTTCGTGGACGCAAGAGCGGTTACCGGCAAACCCTCTGGCCATGCCATCCAGCCTGTCCGGTCGTGCTGGTATTTGACCGGAAACTCATAAATCACTGGCTCTAATTTTTCAGCGAGCGAATGCGTCTTACGCATGTTTCACCGTGATGGACGGGATTTTATCACAGCCGTTGCATAGACCGATATGGCGCCGAGTCGATAATCACACCGTAAGTAATCGCCATAGTCTTCATCAAAAGGAGTGCCGAGTCTCTCTGTGAACAAAGCTTCGATCTTGTTCAATGCTTCAGCGTCAGAAAGCATATGCCTCTCATCTTCCTTTATGGCCATGAAGCGTTGTGGCGGTGACGAGCGTCATTGCGGCCAGGCCGTGCTGGGGTGCAAAACGGATGAACGAGCGAGGTCCGACCATGCCATCTCTTCTCACGGGCGGCTGGAAGGGATGGCCACGGAGCCGCTCGCTATTCCCAGCAAAACTATACGGCTCTCTTCGTACCGCGGCGCTGTGGACGGTGTGTGAGCGCCCATTGCGGCCGCGCCGTGCTGATGTGTGACACGGATGAACGTGCGAGGTCCGACCGACGATGCTTGCCAAACACGAGCATCGGCGGATCGGAACCCCCCGCGTTCCGATGTGGGGGCTGGGGGGAGCCGCAGGCGTTCATCCGTGAGCCTACAGCAGCTAGGCGTGGACGCAGGCAAAGCGAAGCACACTACCACAGCGCGATTCGTCACCCTTCCGGCGCCAGCTTAATCTCCTTCACCTCTCCGAAGCTGGCGAGCACCTTCTGCAAGGTCTCTCCCGAACCGACGGCGAGAAGCCGCAATCGGTCCGGGTGCAAATGCTTCTGGGCCGCCCGCAAAATATCATCCTTCGTGAGCTTCACCACCCTGGCTCGAATCTGCTGCAGCCAATCTTTCGGCAGGCCGTCGTATTCCAAGTCCATGAAGCGGTTCACGATGCTGGCGGCGCTCGTGAACGAAAAGACGAAGGAATTCACGTAGGCTTCCTTCGCTTCTTCCAATTCCGCGTCCGAGACCGGTTCTTGGCGGAGCCGTTCGATGTTGGCGACAAACCGGTTGACCACTTCCTGGGTTGACGGCAATTTCGTCTCGGCCCGCATATACCAGACGCCTTGATCGTGCGTGCCGGCGCGAAAAGCACTGCCTACCGAATAGGCCAAGCCCCGTTTCGTCCTGACATCGTTGAAGAGACGGCTTCTGAAGGACCCGCCGCCGAGGATATCGTTGGCAATGGCGAGCGCCACGTAGTCGGGATCCGTCTCCTTGATCGACAGATGACCCATGCGCACATGGGTTTGCGATGTATCTTTGTTGATGAACCGGACGGCGGGCATTGCCGCTTCGGCCGGCGGCACATCCGGAATACTCAGGACGGGCACGGGTCCCTTGGGCCAATCGCCGAACACCTCGCGCAACTGTGCCAGGAGGGTCGGCTTGTCAAAATCGCCGGACACGCCCAGGATGATGCCGTTGGGTTGCACCGTCCCCCGGTGAAACGCCACGAGGTCATCCCTGGTGATGCGGCGTACCGATTCCACTGTCGCTTCCCGCGCGCTCGGATGCGCCGGCCCGTACAGCAATTTGGCGAATTCACGGGCAGCGACCGACCCGGGGTTATCTTGCCGGCGACGGATACCCTCGAGCGCTTGCAGTCTCGCCAATTCCATTCGGCTCGGCTCGAACGCGGGCCTTCTGAGCAAATCGGCCAGGATTTGCAGCCCGCGCGGAAAATCCTTCTTCAGCACATCGAGCGAGGCCGAGCCCGATTCCTTCCCGAACGAAATGGAGATGGTGGCGGCCATTCGTTCCAGCTCGTCGTCGATCTCGTCCGCCGACATACGCGCCGACCCACCGATCCGCATGACGGCGCTCGTCATCGCGGCGAGTCCGATCTTATCGTCGGGATCCAACCACGTCCCGGAACGGATCATGGTGTTGAGCGTAATCAACGGCAGTTCGTGGTCCTCGAGCAGATAGACGACCATTCCGTTCTCTAGCACCAGCCGCTCCGGTTCAGGCGGATTGAATTCGACCGTGGGAAACCGCATATGACGGGGATCATCCGCTGGAGGACCTTCGGCCAGGACCATGGGAGCATGCAACGCCGCCGCCATCAGCAACAGCGCCGACATCAGTAGACCGGCAATCAAGCGTTCCGCGCTTTTCATCCCACCGCTCGCGTCTATCACCTCACGCCTCACGCCTAACGCCTCACGTCCGAGCATCCTCATGGCTTCACCTCACCGATCCGCCCCGCCGCAATCTTCCGGTCGGCCGGCTTCTTCACCAGGACGCCGACCGTGCGGTTCGCGCGGGTAAGGTACTGCCCCGCCACCCGCTGCACATCGTCGGCGGTCACCGCCGCAATGCGGTCGCGCGCCTGCACGATGTAGCGCCAGTTCCCCGCGACCGTTTGATAGAACGACAATTGCGATGCGAGGCCGCTGTTGGAGCGGAGCGATCGCACCAGGTCCGCATCGAGATTGTGAATCACTTTTTCCAACTCCTTTGCCGAAACCGGTTCGGTCTTCAGCCGTTCGATTTCCTCCAAAATCGCCGCCTCCACTTCGGCGGTCGTGTGCGGGGCCCGCGGCGTGGCGGCGATCACGAAGAGGTTCGGCGCCCGCACACCGGGATAGTTGGTATCCGACATGACGGACACCGCCAGCCGTTTCTCCTTGACCAGCTTGCTGTAGAGCCGCGACGTCGTGCCTTCGGTCAAAACGGCGTCAATGACGTCGAATACGAAGTCATCCGCGTGTCCCAACGCCGGCTTGTGATAGCCGATGGCCAAAGCCGGCTCCGCTTCGAATTCCACCTCGACTCGGCGCTCACCCCGCTGCGGCGGCTCGCGCGTCACGATCAGCGGTGGGGGAGGGCTTGCAGGGATTTTGCCGAAGGTCTGTTCCAGCAACGTAATGACTTCCTTGGGATTGATGTCCCCGACGATCGAGACCGTTGCGTTGTTGGGCCCGTAATAAGTCTTGAAAAACTCTTCCGCCGCCTCCGGGGTCAACGATTGGATGTCGGATGCCCAACCGATCGTGGGAACGCCATAGGGATGGGCCTGAAACGCCGTGGAGGTGAACGTCTCATACAACAGTCCGGTCGGACTATCGTCGGTCCGCAACCGGCGCTCCTCCATGACCACACCGCGTTCTTTGTAAAATTCTCGCAAGACCGGGTGGGCCATTCTGTCGGCCTCGACGATCGCCCATAACGGCAAGCGATTGGCCGGCAGATTGATGACGTAGCGGGTGATATCCTTTCCCGTCGATGCATTCAAGCCGACTGCGCCGTGACGCTGGTACAACAACGCCATTTCATTTCCCAGCACATACTCGCCCGCCTTGTCTTGCAGTTCCTTGAACCGCTGTTGCAGCGCTTCGATCCGAGCCTTCGACGGTTCGCTCGCGCCGTCCGCACCGGCCCCCGCAGCTCTCGGATCACTGCTTTGGTATCGCTCCAACTCCGCACCGACCCGATGCAGTTCTTCCAGGACCGCGCGTTCCCGCTCATAATCCTTGGTGCCGACGGTTCTGGTACCCTTGAAGGCCATATGCTCATAGAGATGGGCCAGCCCGGTCTGTCCCGCTTGCTCGTTCATGCCGCCCACCCCGAAGGTCAGGTTGATCGAGACGACGGGGGTCTGATGCCGCTCCACCATCAAGACCGTCATGCCGTTGCCCAGTCGGTGTTCGATGACCCGATCGGCCAGGCTCGGGGTCTCGGCCTGTGCTCCACTGAGATAGAGGCTAAGGCCGAGCAGCACACTGAAGAGAAGCTTTGTGGTGAGTGAGCGGTGAGAGGAACCGATCTGGTGGTCTGATGATCTGCGACAGATCGACAGAGTCCGACCCTGAGCGACGAAGAACTGTTTCGGGTTCATATAAAGATCTCCATTAAGTCTTCCGGTCGTTCGATAAACCAGTCGGGACGGCAGGCCGCCATTTTCTCCCGGTTCCCCATTCCATACCCGACGGCGCAGACCCTGATTCCCGCGTTGTGCCCGCCGTTGATATCGTTGGTACTGTCGCCGATCAACACCGTTCGTTCGGTGGAGACGCCCAGCTTGTCCATGACGTGCAGCAGCATGCCGGGATCCGGTTTCAGGCCGAATCCGTTATCCCCGCCCACGACGAACGAGAAGTGCTGGGGTCCGAGGCCGTTGAGGATGACGTTGGTATATTCGATCGACTTGTTCGTCGCCACGGCTTTCTGTTTGTGACCGAAGTGCGCCAGGACTTTTTCGATCCCCGGATAGAACTGCGTGCGATCCAAACAATGTTGGAGGTAATGTCGCCGGAACACCCGCAGAGCTTGCTCGTACTTTTCCTCATTGTCCTCGCCGACCGCGAGCCGCAGCAATCGCTTCACTCCGTCCCCGACGAATCCAAAGATCTCCTCCTGGGTGCGTTCCGGCAGGTCGAGGTCACGAAGCGTGCGGTTGACGGAATCCGCAATGTCCCATTTGGACTCGATCAACGTTCCGTCCAGATCAAAGATCAACAAATCCACGGCTGCTTGCTTTCGCATCATTTGGCCTTTCGTAACTCCTCCTGCAATGCCGCGAGGGTGGCCCGCCGCGGTTCTTTTTGCTCCCCCTGCAGGGCCTCGCGGACGAAATTCAGCATGCGGCGCTGTCCCACATGCGGCGGAAACATGGGATCGGTGATCCTCCAGCGGTTATTGAACACCTTGACCGTGACCCGCACCATCTCTACAGAGGGATCGGCGACGAATCCGGCGGTATCGAGATAGACCGCCCCGAGCACTTTGAACTCCACGGGAATGACGACTTCCAGCGGCGTGATGATGTCCCACTTGCGATAGTCGTCCGGAACAGAAAAGCCGTTCACGACAATCACTTTTCCCCACGGCGGCTCTTCCTTCCATTCGACATAGGGAGCCACGGATTCGAACGAGGCCGCATCGAGCCTGGCTCCTTTATTGTCGAGAAGAACGTACTTCTGGACGACTTCCGCCGGCGAGTGACTAACGTGGGTGGTCTGCGCCGGCACGTTTTGGACAAATGCCGCTTGGTGCAGGAACAGCGCCACGACCACCATCGTTTTGATGGTCCAACAATGGCGCCGCCATCGATGACATTGGGCGATCAACGCGATCCGCGCCCATGTTTTTCTATTGGACTTCATGCAGTTTCATCAAGTTGGTCCCGCCCGGTTGGCTGATTCTTGTGCCGGAGAGAATGATGACGCGTTCGCCTTTCTTCACGAGGCCTTCCTCTTTCAGCCGTCGGTCGGCCTCGTCCACTCGCTCGTCGGTCTGCTGGATTTGCCGCATGGTGTGGGGAATGACGCCCCAATACAGGGCCATCTGCCGGCGAATCCGCTCGAACGGTGTGAAGGAGATGATCGGGGCGGGCGGCCGCTGTTTCGAGACCAACCGCGCCGTCGTGCCGATTTCGCTGAAGGCCACGATGGCGTTGGCGCCGACCGCTGCGGCCGCGAATGAAGCCGCGGTCGATATGGCCTCGGGAAATGACACCGCGCCCTTCTCGCTCTCGGAGCGGCGCACGAATTCGGGCTGGCTCCCTTCCTCCGCCGCGCGGACGATTCGATCCATGACCCGGACCACTTCAATTGGATGCTTCCCGATCGCCGTTTCCGCCGACAGCATCACGGCATCCGTCCCGTCGAAGACGGCATTGGCCACATCCGAGGCTTCCGCTCTTGTGGGACGCATGTGTTGCGTCATCGATTCCAACATTTGCGTCGCGGTGATCACCAAGCGCCGATGACGATTCGCCGTTGCGATGATGCGTTTCTGCAGGATGGGAACCGCTTCCGGCCCCATTTCGACCCCGAGATCCCCTCGGGCGATCATGAGCCCGTCCGCCTGATCGAGGATGGCGTCCAAATTTTCGACCGCCTCCGGCCGTTCGATCTTTGCGATCACCGGCACCGGAGGGAACCCGCTCTCCGCGATCATCTGTTTGGCGGCGATGATGTCCTCGGCGTCCCGAACGAACGACAGCGCAATGAAATCCACCCCCTGTGCCATGCCGAACCGAAGGTCCTCGCGGTCTTTTTCAGTCAACGCCGGGGCGCTGACACGAGTGCCGGGCAAGTTGATGCCTTTATGGGAGCCGATCCGTCCGCCGGTCACGACCGTGCACTCTACGGCGCCGTCGGTGATGCGGGTGGCCCGCAGCTCCACCAGGCCATCGTCGATCAGAATGCGGGCGCCGGGGAGCACATCCCGCGTCAGATGCTGATAAGTGACGGGAATGTCGGGCACGCCGTCGTCCGGCGCCACCGACCGGGTGCCGATCTGTCCTCCGGACCGCAAGAGCGTGGTGTGCAATCGCACTGATTGTCCGGCAACAATATCCAACCCTGCGCCGGCGATATCCCCGACACGAATCCGGGGCCCTTGTAGATCTTGGATGATAGCGACCGCCGTCCGCCGGCGATCCGCCGCTTCACGAATGGCCTGGATGGCGCGGGCATGGGATTCGTGCGTGCCGTGGGAAAAATTCAACCGTGCCGCATTCATCCCGCTGTATATCAATTGGTCCAAGATGGACGGTTGGTCGCTGGCCGGGCCGATGGTGCAGACGATTTTCGCCTTTCGCATGCCAAATGGCTCTCTTGACAAGATTTGTTCCGCGCACCATCTTGGGGACCAGGCGCGGATGCCGAGCTCCGCTGCATAGGCCGCTCATCTCGGCAGCGCAGGTCATTCTAACAAACGTCCTTCCATGTCGCAAAAGAACATGCAGTCGCGACGAGGCGCGCCTCCGTACGATGCGCTCGGGATTTGACAGGGCCGGCTGAATAACCCACGAGGTGACCATGCAGACACTCGGAGAGACATCGACCGATCAGCTGGACTTTGTGACCCTTGAAGGGTTGGTTTCCTATGGTGAAGAGCTGGCGCAGCGACCGCCCGGCGAGGGCATTGCGCTTCCGCCGGCGCCGCCTCCGTCGATGGATCGATCGCGGCGGGCCGAACAGGCTATGGAAGCCATTCGCGCCTTCGTGCAGCGCGCGCAGTCCGGATTTCCAGCCGCGGCCGACTATCGCACCGCGCGGGCCAAGCTGATTGTCGACGACTGCGGCAGTGATGAGGTGGTGTTCTATGCTGCCTGGAATGCGTTGCTGGCGCGCGGAGAGTTGGCACCGTTGTACCGGGCCCCCATCGGCTCCGTGCAAAAGCCGGTACACCGCCGTCCGGTCGCCATTGTGCCGCGTGCACAGTTGACCCCCCAGCTCGCCGAAGGTCGCATCGTGCTCGATCTCGGCGACGATCGGTTCTGGCTTTTGCCGAAGGCTCTCGCCGATCGGACGCTCTTTTTCACCATGCGGCACGGCGTGTCCCAGGTGGAGAGCAAGACCCATCGGGTCGGGCGGCGTCTGCCCAACGTGCTGGATCAGGAACGCGGGATTCCCCGCGCGGATGCCGTGGGCCGTGCGTTGGCGCGAATGGTCGGGGTGGTGGGCCAGCAGTTGGGTTATCTGCAGCTGCATAATTACTTGGACCCTTGCTCGTTTGCCCATCTCACGAGCCGCAGTCCCAATACCGAACAGCTCTGCCGCCGCATCACGGCGGCCTTGTTGCCGCGTGATACCGCCGAGACGGCCTGCGTGCGCCCCGAAGTCGAAGTGGCGCTGGAGTCCCAAGACTTCGGCTGGGTGACCGGTATGGAGAAACAAGCGGAAGCCGAGGCCGCCGCCCGCGCCTTCGCGGTTGATGCGAAGACAGCCAAGCGGCTCATCAAGCATCCGTTCTATAGCTATCCGGCCGGCCACTCATTTTTCGATCTCTATATCGACGTCATCGACGGCATCCATCGGTTGGGCCGATCCCATCCCGGCAAGGTGTTGTGTCTGTACACCCATAGTTCGACGTTGCGTGCGCTCCGCATTTATCTCGATCCCCGGCCCTTCCGCGAGGCCTTCAGCGAATTCGGTGAATACAAGGAGGGGCAAGACAACGTCGTGCTCCTCGTGTTTGAGAACGGCCAACTCTCCGGCTATTCGACCGCCGTCGGATTGTTGGAAAGCGACCGGATTGCGCGGGAGGCCTGGATGACCGTGGAACGGCAGCGAAAGGACCGGATCACGCTCCAGCCGCGCCGTATCAAGCGGCTGATTGCCTTGGTGTCAGGAGGCGATTTTGCAGGGGCCGGGGCGGCGCTCAAAGAGCTGCGCGTGACGGGCAATCGATTCGGTCTCGAGGTGTTATTCGTGCGGCACGGATTTTTGGGCCTGGCCAACAATTGGATCGACGCCGTGACCGAAGAAGAGACGCGCGGAATGAGCAGCCATGCCAGCAGTCCCATCGGCAGCAGCCGCTTCGAGGATTTTAAGGAAGAACATGTCCAACAAGCCGCCATGCGCAATCTCGAACCGTATATGGAGAATGGGGCGGTGATCGTGCTGGGCGGCGACGGGAGCCTGCGAGGGGCGCGCGCGATGTATGAGAACTTCGGCATGCAGGTGGTCGGTCTTCCGGGCACCATCGACAATAATATCGCCGGCACGACGTCGCTGGGATTCCATTCAGCGGTCGCGTTGGCCAATCAGTCGATCGAATCGCTGAAGGCGACCAGTGCCGCAATGGGGAGTGTCTTTTTTGTGGAGGTCATGGGGGCAGGATCAGGCCATCTCGCGTTAGCGTGTGCCTATCAAGCGAGAGCCGAGGGGATTCTGGTCAACGAGCATCCCGATCCCGACGCGTACATCGACGAGATCATCCTGGGGACGCTGAAGCGCACGTTAGGAGTGCCGAATAAGAGCCACTTGTTTGTCGTGGCGGAGCGTACACCTCACCGGCATCACCGTGAAGGAGGTGTCCACGGCTTGGTGGACTATGTGGCCAATGCCATCGCAAGTTGGCCGAAGCGCCGCGAGCAGCCGGGCTACTATCCGCTCACGCAAGCGACGAAGGCGACGATTCTCGGTCATACGCTGCGGGGCGCCCCGCCGACGCCGGAGGACAAGGCCATCGCACAGCACTTGGCTTATGAAACCGTCCGGCGATTAGTGGAACAACCGGATACGATCGTCGGTTGCATGGTCGCATATCGAGACCATGACAATCTCGAAATGATCCCGCTCCACGCCGTAGCGCCCAAACAATTCGATTGGGGCTTGTTCACGCGCATGCATGGCTTCGAACTGATGCCAGGCAGATCGTGATCGGCGGTTGTCCGTCACGACTGTTTGTGGGGAAGGACCGAGGAAGGGCTATAGGGAATGTCGGCTCTTGAAATGCTCACGTGCGGCCGCGCCATGACAGCGGCACAACGGCTTCAGAATGTCATATCTCGTCCATCTGTACGGGCATGGACGGCACGGACTGTTCCCGTCGCGCCATCCGGGTTTGTCCAGGAATAGTTCTTTGATCGTGAGGGCTGGGAATCCGCTTTGCCCGTTCCGCCGACCCCATCCGGATTGATCCAGACGTGTTCGCGACGAGCGGAGCCGGATGATTCACCGGCGCGTCCTGTCAGCAGCCCGCGAGACCCGTCCGGGTTCACCCAATAGGCGGTCGTGCGATCTAGAGAGCCTGCCGAGTCGGGATGTGAATTGGGTGGGCTCGTGAGGATGATGAGGAATAGGGATGAAACGGCGACAATCACACTAAAGCTTTTCATGGATGATCTCCTTATGAATCGGCCGTCACTGATCTAGTCCGGATTCACGATCATTGGGCACTGTCCACGCCATTTTTTCACGCAGACGATTCTTTGGCGATGCAACACAGGTGCCAGCGTGGAACTGCGCGGACGCGAGATCATCGCCAGTCGTGTGATCCGCCTCGCGGCAGCAGTTAGCACGGCGTTTCAGCGTCGACCTGGGTGTGAGAGTCGGTCACCACTGTGCTCGAAGGAAACGCTCTGTATCGAAATAGGTTCTCCCTGTATCCGATTCGATAATGGCTGGGATTCACGGCCTTGCAGGACGCTGGATAGATAGCACAATCCTCAGGTACCGACGCAGGCCGCCGCGTTGACCCGTCTTGATACCCCATGCTACGGTTCGCCGGCGGCGGTTGGTCGATCCGCGACGATGAAATTGCGAGTGTTCATTTCTCTTCTGTGTCTGCTCGCCGCCGCAGTAGGCTGGAATACGGGACTGGGTTACGCGATCGGCCCTCCTGTTGAACCGTTTCCGCAGGCTGCGCCTACTTCTTCGATCGACTTCAGCGGCAAGACACCGGGCCCGCCCTCGTCCCTCGTGCAGCAGATACCGGCCAAGGCCCACGCGGTCTTAAAGGCCATTCAGGATCGAGGCGGTGATCCGCTGCCGGGCTATGTGGGCGGTCGGATATTTCAGAATCGCGAACGGAGGCTTCCTCGCGGCAATTATCGAGAATATGATGTGGAACCAAGACGGCGGGGAAAGAATCGTGGCGCGGAACGTATCGTCATCGAACGCCAAACAGGAAAGGCCTATTACACCGGCGATCATTACCGGACGTTTGTCCCGATGAACTAAGCAATGGGCTTCGCGGCATTACAATCGATCAAGAAACCTTGGGCTCATCTTTTGGTACTTCCGGACGGCCGCAAGTTCGATGTCGCCCACAGTGTACCGTCGAATTTCGCCGTGAAAGTCGTGGCAGGCGGGAAATGTAGGACCAAAGCAGGGCTCTTGTCCGAGTTCGCTCGGGCCCTCTCATTCCCCGACTACTTCGGCCATAACTGGGACGCGCTCGAAGAATGCCTCGCCGATCTTGATTGGCTGCCCGCACCCGGCTATGTCGTGGTGGTGGCCGATGCCGATCTGGTGTTGACTAAACCGGACGAAGAGGACGATTACGAGACGTTCATTGAAATCCTCGCGGAGGCCGGCGAGGCCTGGAGCGAGAGACGCTCGGGCCTAATAGCGGGAGCCGGAATTCCGTTT
Organism: Nitrospiraceae bacterium; assembly: GCA_035250505.1. Taxonomy (GTDB): domain Bacteria; phylum Nitrospirota; class Nitrospiria; order Nitrospirales; family Nitrospiraceae; genus DASSBQ01. Next base: position 12,067 of record DATFFC010000197.1, read on the forward strand.
CATACCGTCCTTCTCGTGTCCGACAAGCAAAAGCACAAACGCAGGAACTGGCTCGTTCCCGTGCTTTCGCTGGAAAAGGAAGCCGGTCGCCGTAAGCGGAGCAAGGTAAAAGCGAGGCATTGAGAAGAGCGCCAGTCGTGCTCAGGATAAGGAGCGACTTTCGTTTTATCTATCTCGCTTGCGGCGGGCGCTGCGTTGCAGCCATGTGGAGATCGGTGAGAACAACCCGGTGACCAGCCGGAAGGTGAACCAAGACCGGGCGGCAGGAGCCGTGTCATCTGACTTGACCTGGCGAAAGTGCTCCTCACATAACCCGTGCGTCTCGCGCGGGTCCTCAAACGGAGCTTTTTCACGCAAGAATCCCGCCTTGCGATCCCTAATGCACCAAGCGCAGACCACTTTCACGCGATCCTCCTGCATAGTTCCCGGCTGCTGTGAAGTGGAGCAAGATTTGCGCCAAGCACGAGGCGCAGATAGCCACCATTCAAATCAAAGGCATCGGAGTAGCCGCCTCGCAGGCTGCAGCAGAGGCCATGGCAAAATGACAAAATCTGGAAGAGCGAGGCGGAAGACGGATGACGACGCTCCGAACATGGAAATAAAGCAGGCTTAGCTTCAGATTGAAGAGGATTTCCTATGAAAACTGACCGCTCGAAAGAACTCTTTGATTCGGCTCAGCAGGTCATTCCCGGCGGCGTCAATAGTCCTGTCCGGGCTTTTCGCTCGGTCGGCGGGCATCCGCGGTTTATCAAACGGGCCAAGGGGTCGCATCTTTATGATGTAGATGGGAATCGGTACATCGACTACGTGTTGTCCTGGGGGCCGATGATTTTGGGTCATGCCGCCGCGCCGATCGTCAAGGCTATCCAGGAGGCGGCCACGCAGGGCACGAGCTACGGCGCGCCGACGCCATTGGAGGTAGAGCTGGCCCAAATGGTCCGAGAGGCGCTGCCTTCTATGGAATTGGTACGGCTCGTCAGCTCGGGCACGGAAGCGGTGATGAGCGCTATCCGGGTGGCGCGGGCCTTCACCAAACGCGACGGCGTCATGAAATTTGAAGGCTGCTATCACGGCCACGGCGATTATCTGCTTGCGAAAGCCGGTTCCGGGCTGGCGACCTTGGGCATTCCGGACTCACCGGGTGTGCCGGAAGATTTTACGCGCCATACGGTGACGGCTCCGTACAATGATTACCGCGCGGCTGAGGCGCTGATCCGTACACATTACAAACGCCTGGCCTGCCTGATTGTTGAACCAATTGCCGGCAACATGGGCGTTGTGCCGCCGGAGCCGGAATTCTTGCTGAAATTGCGGAAGTTGACGGAGGAAAGCGGCATCCTGCTCATTTTTGACGAAGTGATTTCCGGATTCCGCGTGCAGTACGGCGGCGCGCAGACCTTGTATGGCATCACGCCGGACTTGACGGTGCTGGGGAAGATCATCGGCGGTGGATTGCCGGTCGGCGCCTATGGGGGCTACAAGGAGATCATGCGGCTGGTGGCGCCTTCCGGCCCGGTCTATCAAGCCGGCACGTTGTCGGGGAATCCGCTCGCGGTGACCGCGGGGATCGAAACGTTGAAACGACTAAAGACGCCGGGACTCTACCGGAAACTCGAAGACGGATCGAAGACGTTGAGTGACGGAATCGGGAAAGCCGCCCGTAAGGCCGGCCGGCCGCTCACTCAGACGCGAGTCGGCTCAATGATGTGTGCCTTTTTTACGAAGGGGCCGGTGACGGATTGGAAGACTGCGAAGCAATCAGACACGCAGACCTACGCGAAGTTCTTTCATGGCATGCTGGAACATGGCGTCTATCTGGCTCCCTCCCAGTTCGAAGCGGCCTTCCTCTCAACCGCGCACACAGCGGATGATATCGATCACACCATCGAGGCCGCGCGAATTGTGTTCAAGAGTCTCTAGGAGAAGAGGGAATAGCATCGGCCATCAGCCATACGCCATCAGCTCTTCATTCTCATTCGTCGTCGTCATCGTCGTCCATTTCCAATGCTTCCTGGCGTTTCTGCTCTTCCATCGCATTGTGCAGAAGCATGCGGATGAACATGGAGTAGAGCGATCCCTTTTCCAGCGTGCCTCCCGGCGGTACCGCAATCCGGCCTTCCTTGATCATTTTATCCATCCAGGCTTTCTGGTCCGGTGCAATCAAAATAGGCACCTCGACCAGCCCCACTTTGCCGAACATGTCCATGATGATCCTCCGTGAATGCTTAGAGCTGATGGCTGATAGCCGATAGCAAATCGGTTTAATAGGAGCTGATAACCGATGACGGATTGCTTATAGCAAGAAGTTGAAATAGTGCCTAGCCGCTCCGGATTTCATCACCATCAGCTATTTGCCATCGGCCATTTGCTCTTTGATAAGCCGCGCCTCATTTCAGCACGTGGTTTTCGAGCTTGTCAACGGGCTGCACGGCCGACCACGACTCGCCTTGTATCTGTTTGTCTCTGCTCCGTATCAGTATGGATACGGCTCTCAAGGAAGCGGACAGT
>DATFFC010000198.1:0-2894 GCA_035250505.1 Nitrospiraceae bacterium
GTTCGGTGGTTTGCCGTGGATTCCATCAGTGTGCTCGGCGCGGCGACTCCATCCGCGCGGGAAAAGCCTGAATCATCTCGGACAGCGTCTGGGACAACAGCTGAAACCCATGATGTTCCTGGTTCATGCGGACCTTCTTAACCCATCAACGTCGAAGCCCCGTACTCCTTCCACTCTTCCCTCCGACATGCGAGGCAGGAGAAAAGGCGCACAGCGGTAGACCGCGACCTTGACCGGCCCCAGCCCATGCCGCCCTACCAATACGTCGCGCAACATTTTCCATTCCGGGAAGATTCGTGCGTGAGAAAATACGCGTTTTAAGTCGTCCTGCTTCAAACCGGAGGACAACACCATGAGAGGCTGCTGCTTCTCCCGAATCAATTTGGCTATCGTTCTCACCTTGTCGGTCGGGTCTCGCAGATCGGCGAACCGGAAGTGCCGAACTCGGCGACCCACTCTCGCCCAGAACTGGCTTTCCACCGGGAATAGGTCGTGCGTGCCGACTCCCAAAGGGCAGGCTGCGATCACGACCCGCGTGGCCTGCTTCCTTACGTCGTCGAACGGCCAGAGTCCTCGATCGTGAGCAAACTGCCAGCTCGTATCGAACGGGTACATGTCGGCCACGACGACATCCGCCTGTGGAATCACTGCTGCCTGGTACATGACGACGGCCCTCTCGATACCTTGCTCGTGCGCCGAAACCGGGTCGCCCGCGAACAGGCCACAAATGCGACGGTCACGATTCAGCACGACGTTCGCAATGAAGTCGAGCCCGACTCGTCTGGCAACGGCCGCCATGTCACGACGGAGTTCGGTGTGAACCGAACCGCCTCGTTTGCTCGCTCCGCGCAGATAATCGTGCATCATGCGGGTCGTGTCGGCCCCACAGACAGCGGGCAGAATAATTTTGGCTCCGCCCGAAAATCCCGCAATCGGATGCGGATAGATGCACCCCACACCGATCTTCAGGTCACAGGACATGAGCGTGCGATTGACTTGGAGCGGCAGGCCGGCGGGAGACTTTCCGAGATCCACAAGGTCGCGCCGGCAATCATGCGGCACAACTTTAATGGCCCGTGCCATTCGAGTCCCCACCTTCTTCGCGAGCGCTTCTTGTGTCTCGGGCGGGTGCGTGCCGCCCGCCACGATAATCGTGATCGAAGATTCGGCCAGTCCGGCGCGCTTGAGTTCCTCGATCAGCAACGGAAGCAGATCAGCCGCCGGCGTCGGCCTCGTGAGATCGTCGGTCACGATTGCCGCACTGGTTCTCGTCCTGGCCAGTTCAGATAAAGGTCGTGTACCGATCGGCTGAGCAAGCACAGCTCGCATCTGGTCTTCCGTCAGAGCCGGCTGGTCCTGGGGCGCTATTTGACAAACTTGCCATGAGTTGGGGAAGTCGATGGCAAGGTCTCCATCTCCAAACCAGGCTCTGGTTCGCAACTGTATCGTGGTCATGTCCTGCCTTCCGTGTCATTCTCCGGCGCATGCCACAGTGCGCCCCACCGGCGGCCTGATTCAGGAGGATCGCGACGCCGGACCATCTCCGAGACAAAGCCTAGGGCCTGGCACTTCTCTCCGATCCAGAACTGCCAGAAATGCCGTCGCTTCGAAAAGCTCCGAACATCAAACGGCCCGACGACCTTTTCCCAGATGGCCCTGCCCCATCTCGGTTTGGATTTCTTGCCGTCCCGACCCCATAGCAAACTATTCTGGGCGACGACACTTCCCGGATCCGAATGATAGAGCTTGTACAGCAACGCAATGCCGGCTCCTCGCTGAAAGGAGTGGCGGCAATGTCGCCACAGCGACGTCCGGCGCAAGTGAGTCACGGGATTCGGCACATACACCATCCTTGCTCCGCGCTTGCGCAGGCGCCAGATCAATTCCCAATCCTCACCGGAACCGGTGAAGTCGGGATTGAACACATGACCATCTTCCGCCAAACAGATCTCCAGCCACGTACGACAGAAAAGAATATTGCCGGCGTTCCCCACAAGGCCGCCCTGGTCCACTTGCTCGGCCACCGGCATGGGGCTGCGCCGGCGCACCGCATCCAATAAAGGGTCCGTTTCCCGGTAAGTCCCGCCCGCTGCTGCAGCGTCGTATGTGTCGATCGCGTGAATCAAGCGCTCCAGCCAATCAGGAGGCGCAATCGCATCGTCATCGATGAACGCGATGAGATCGCCTGTGGCTTGGCGCAAACCGTCGTTTCTCGCCCACGCCGCGCCCCGGCGGTCATGATCCATCACCGTGATGATCTCGTCCGGCGGCCTGGTCTGCTCAGCCAGAGCGGCTCGGCAGCGAGCGAGCGTCCCTCTTCCTATCGTAGGAATGATGACGGAGACGATATAGCGATCCTGTGCCACGGTCGTCATCAAGCCATGGCGTTGAGTCGCGTCAACATCGGCTGGCACCAGCGCATGACCTTGATGCCGATCCGGCGCAATGGTCCCGGCAGGCTGTCGATGATCTGTTCGAGTTCCCGAATACGGATAAGCCCCAACCATAAGACAGCCGCCCAATAGAGACAGGACGCCACGACTCCGCCCACCGCGAGCGCCGCCAAAGGAGAGCGAATCGAGAATGCAATGGGCGCCAGGGCGGCCACTGTCCCCGTACAGAGCCCGACAAATCGCCCCGCGGAGAAGCCTTGAAAAGCACCGGCTCCGCCGGCCTGCAATAGTACGACGTAGGAGGCGGCTACGCCGATGAAGGACACCGATGTCGCCAGGGCCGCTCCGACCGCGCCCCACGAGGGGACCAAGACGATGTTCAAGACGATATTGGTAGCCGTCGCCGCCACGACGATTTTCAGCAAAGTCATAACCGATCCGCGCGCTTGAATGACCGGTCGGATCACCCGTGCCAGCGAGAAGGCAAATGCGCCGGGCACC
>DATFFC010000199.1:0-5478 GCA_035250505.1 Nitrospiraceae bacterium
TTGGCCGGCGCGAACCAAATGGAGTTGCTGATCTTCAAGCTCGGCACGGATGAAATTTACGGCATCAATGTCTTTAAAGTCCGTGAAGTGATGAAGCTCCCGGCCCTGACGCAGATCCCGGGCGCGGACGGCCGCATCGTCGGCATGGCCAACATCCGCGGTACGATGGTCCCGGTCGTCGGGCTGAGACAAAGTTTGGGGTTGGGCCAAGAGGCACAGACAGGAAGCGAGACCAAACACACTCAACCCTATCTGATCATTTCCGAATACAACTCGAGTCTGCAGGGCTTCTTGGTGTCGGGCGTGGATCGAATCATTCGCTTCTCATGGTCATCCATCAAGACGCCGCCGGCGATCGTGCGCGAAAGCAATAAAGGCGCCGTGACGGCGGTGACGATGCTGGAGGACGGCCGTATGGTGCTCATTCTGGACGTGGAGAAGGTGCTCAACGACATCTGCCCGCGGCCGGACGAGGAGGTCTTTGCCGGGGTCGCCAGCGCGCCGGCCATGAAAAGCAAATGCGTGCTGTTCGCGGACGATTCGTCGGTGGCGAGAACGCAGATTCGGAAGGCCCTGGAACGACTAGGGGCCACGTTCATCCAGACCACGACCGGACAGGAGGCGTGGAATCATCTGCAAGCACTGGCGGAGCAGGCCGCAGCGAACGGGAAGCCCGCGGTGGACCAGATCCATATTGTGTTGAGCGACATCGAAATGCCGGACATGGACGGATTCACCCTGACCAAGAGCATCCGCGCGGATCCGCGCCTGACACACCTGCCGGTCATCCTGCATTCCTCGTTGACCGGCACCTGCAATATGGAAAAGGGGCAGTCCGTGGGAGCTTCCGACTATATCACCAAATTCGATCCGAAAGTATTGAGTGAGAAGCTCATGCACCACCTGGCGCTCGTAGAGACGACAGATCGGTAGCCTTGTCGGGGGCTTCAAGCTGGCCTAGGCGAAGGAGTGTACTGAACCGTCATGATTGATATCGGTATCCAAAGCAAGCCGGCGTCCCCCGATCGCATCCGGGTCCTCGTGGTGGACGATTCAGCCTTCATGCGGAAGAGCATGTCGGGAATGTTGGCCCACGACGCACGCATAGAAGTCGTCGGTGTCGCACGCAACGGTGAAGAAGCGATCCAGCAGGTCCGGCAGCTGCGCCCGGACGTCGTGACCATGGATGTCGAGATGCCGGGCATGAACGGGATCGAGGCGCTCAGACATATCATGGCCGAACGGCCGGTTCCGGTCGTGATGGTCAGTTCCTTGACGAGCGATGGGGCGCAGGAGACCTTCCGGGCGCTGGAACTGGGCGCAGTGGATTATGTTCCCAAGCAGCTCGACGGTGTGGCGACGAAAATCACGGCTATTCAAGCCGACCTCATCAGCAAAGTTGTGGCGGCCAATCAGGCCGGGTCGAAGGTACGTGCGCTTCGAGCGCGAGAGTCGACGACGACGCTCCCCGGGGTTTCCCGCCAGGGATTGAGCTCCCATTCGGTCAGTGTGACCAGAGGACAGAAAATCGTCGCGATCGGCTGCTCTACCGGCGGACCTCAGGCGCTGATGGAGATTTTGCCGACCCTGCCGGGTGATTTCCCGGCCGGCATCGTGATCGTGCAGCATATGCCGAAATGTTTCACCAAGCCCTTCGCGGAACGGATGAATGCGGCGTGCGAACTGCAGGTCCGTGAGGCGACCGATGGGGATGAAGTGCGGGCGGGCACGGTGCTCGTAGCGCCCGGCGGTGTGCAGCTCCGAGTGCAACGCAAGAGTCCGCTCAGTATCGGTGTGACTCTGAGCCCGAATCTCGAGCAGCACATTCATGTCCCGTCCGCGGACGTCATGATGCAGTCTGTAGCGGCGGTGTACGGTGAGCGCGGGATCGGGGTGATTCTGACGGGCATGGGGCATGACGGTCTGGAAGGCATGAAGGCGATGAAAGCGGCGAAGGGCCGGACGATCGCACAGGACGAGACCTCCTGCGTGGTCTACGGCATGCCGAAGGCGGTGGTGGAAGCAGGGTGCGCAGACAAGGTGGTTCCGCTCTCCCACGTGGCGGGCGAGATCATGAATATGGTGTGAGCCGGGTCGACTGATTGGTTCAACGAGGAGGAGTTATGGGGACGATCATGAAGAATATGTCGATTGGGTCGAAATTTACCTTGGCGATCTGCGCCAGCGCGGTCGTCATCATGCTGATCGGTCTGTTCGTCATCTATCAGCAGGAAGAAAGCAAGATGGACCTGATGCTCACCAACCGAGCCAAGGTCCTCTCGCAACAGATCCTGATCAGCCGCGCGTACATTTCTCAAAACTATGTCGCCAAGATCAAGAAATCCAAAGCCGGGGCGGACGTCCAGGTCCTGAAAGAGCATGCCAACGCGCCGGACGCTATTCCGATTCCGGCGACCGCCGTGCGCGAGATGGGTGAAGAGGCCGCCAAGAGCGGTCTCTACAACGCCCGGCTCATCAGCCAGAACCCGATCAATCCCGCCAATCAGCCTAAGGACCCGTTCGAGAACGAGGCGGTGCGCGCGATCATGAGCGGCGCGGAGAGTTATGCGCGGCGGGATGAAGTCAACGGCGTGCAGACCTTCCGTCGCGCGGTCGTGGACAAGGCGGTAAGCGGCGCCTGCATCGGCTGTCACACCACTGCCCAAGTGGGCGACGTGTTGGGCATGTTGACCGTCTCCCTGCCCATGGCGGAAGCCACGGCCCTTTCAAATAAGTCCGTGACGCAGAACGGCGGCCTGATGTTCGGGATTGTGGCGATCATCGTCGTGGTCACATACCTGATGCTGCGGAGCATTGTACTCAGGCCCTTGGCGCAAATGACCAGCATTTCAATGGACATTGCGAAAGGTGAGGGGGATCTGACGAAGCGGGTGCCGGTCAGCGGCAACGATGAGATCGCGCGTCTGGGCGGTTTGTTCAACGAATTCATCGAGAAATTGCAAAAGATGATCAAGAAGGTCGCGCACGTGACGGATAAGGTGGCGTCGGCGTCGGTGGAATTATCGGCTACCGCCGAAGAGATCTCCAAGGGCACGGAGACCCTGACGTCACGGGCGTCGCAGACGGCCGCCGCAGTCGAAGAGATGAATGCCACGGTGGGACAGGTGGCGCAAAATTCCGGCAAGGCCGCGAGCCTCGCGCAAGATACGGTCAAGACGGCGAAAGACGGAGGTACGGTCGTCTCCAATACCATCTCCGGCATGCAGCAGTTGTCCGATGCCGTCTCGAACAGCGCCACGATCATCGCGGAACTCGGCAAGTCATCAGACCAGATCGGAGAAATCGTACGGACGATCGAAGACATCGCGGATCAGACCAACTTATTGGCGCTGAATGCCGCGATCGAAGCAGCCAGAGCCGGCGAGCAGGGACGGGGCTTTGCCGTCGTCGCCGACGAGGTGCGGAAGCTCGCCGAACGTACCACCAAGGCGACGAAGGAGATCGGCGACATGATCCGCCAGATCCAGCAGGATACACGCGGCGCCGTGGATTCCATGCAGCAGGGCACGCAGAAAGTGTCGGCCGGCGTGGAATTGGTCAACAAGACCGGCGATGCTCTGTCGCAGATCGTGCGGATGGTCTCGGAAAGCGCGGACATGATCCGGCAGATCGCGGTGGCATCGGAACAACAGTCCGTGGCGACGCAGCAGATCGCGAGCGACATCGAGAACGTCGCCAAGGTGACGAAAGATTCGGCGTCCGGGGCCCACGAATCGGCCAAGGCGAGCCAAGATCTGAGCCAGTTGGCGGTGGAACTCCAGAATATCGTGGGGGAGTTCAAGATCTAACCGATGAAGGGATATGCCATGACCGCCGTAGCAGCGAAACTCACATCAGCTCACGGATCCGCGGCTTCTCAGGTCGTCGACCTGAATGCCGGATCGGCGGGGGAGGACCTCTGCCAGTTCGTCATCTGCCGCATCGACCAAGAGGAGTTCGCGATCGACGTGCTCAGTGTGCAAGAGATCAATCGCCTCGTCGAAGTGACACGGGTCCCCAAGACGCCGCGCTATGTCGAAGGCGTCATCAACCTCCGGGGACGTATCATACCCGTGCTCGATCTTCGCCGGCGATTCGGTCTGAAGGCGAGCACGCAGACTTTGCAAAGCAGAATTGTCGTGGTTTCGGTTCAGGCGAAGTTGGTCGGCTTTATCGTCGATTCGGTTGTGGAAGTGTTGCGTGTGCCGAAAAGCGCCGTCGAGCCGCCGCCGAATATCGGCAACGCGGCCGGTGCGGAGTTCACTCAGGGGGTGGGACGGATCGACGATCGGTTGCTGATTGTCTTAGATTTGCACCGACTTTTGATGAAAAGCGAGGCGGCGTAGTCACTCAGCCGGTCGGCGGGAACGGAGGCGCCGGCTCTGAGGGTCGCCGATTCTCCACGATTTTTAGCAGGAGCTTGAGGGAGTCGTTCAGGAGGTCCGAGGCGCAACCAAGCGTCACTTGGAATTGGTGCATCGCCTCAGGCCAGCGTCCCTCCCGCTGCAGGGCCTGAAATCGACGATGCTGCTCATCCAGGATGGCCTGTTTGGCATCGAGCATGAGGCGATCGACAGCGCTCACTTGTGCCTCCGTTGTGTGTATAGGGTGCCTACGCTATCAGAGCGAACTTGATCGGCGCAAGCCCTGCGTAGGCGGGTTCATCATGAATCGTATAACGCTAACGTACTGATAACACCGGACTGACAAGATGGATATTGCAACGATACTGGGCGTGGTCATTGCCATCGGCTCTATCCTGGGGGGACAGGCTCTCGAGGGAGGGCATGCCGGCTCCATCATGCAGCTGACGGCGTTCATTATCGTGATGGGCGGCACACTCGGGGCGGTGTGTGTGCAGAATCCATTACCGGTCGTCTTGAGGGCGTTCGGCGCCGTGTCGTTGGCTCTCTCGAACCACCATCATGACAAGAAGGCCGCAATCCAATCAATCCTCGAGCTGGCGAATATTTCACGAAAACAAGGCTTGCTCGCCCTCGAGGCAAAGCTGAAAGACATCACCGACCCGTTCTTCCGCAAAGGCGTGCAACTGATCGTGGACGGGACAGATCCTAAACTGGTGCATGAGATTTTGGAGATCGAAGTCGAGCATCATGAAGAGGAAGGCGTCGTCGCAGCCAAGGTGTGGGAGGCCGCGGGGGGCTATGCGCCCACGGTCGGCATTCTCGGGGCCGTACTTGGATTGATCCACGTGATGGAGAATCTCGCCGATCCGTCCAAACTGGGCAGCGGCATTGCAGTCGCGTTTGTGGCGACGGTCTACGGAGTCGGCGCCGCCAACCTCTTCTTCTTGCCGATCGCCAATAAGATCAAGCTGAAGTTGAAGGAAGAGGCCGCATTCCGCAGCCTGATCATCAGGGGCCTCGTGAGTCTGGCGCACGGTGAGAACCCCCGCCTCCTCCAAGAAAAGCTCGAATCGGTGCTTCCGCTGCACGAGCGGACGAAAGAGGAGGAGAA
>DATFFC010000200.1:0-13966 GCA_035250505.1 Nitrospiraceae bacterium
CGCTTCGAAATCGCATCGACTCACAGGCAGGCACCAAATTCCGCCGGTCCACAAGTCCCGCGCGAAGGAGCTCTCAAGTGCAACGGCGGACCGCTCGCATCCCCTTGGGTTGTAAAGTATTCTACAGTGGAGTCGATGTCCAGGGTGAAGGGATCATCCAAGACATTTCTCTTGAAGGCTGTCGAATTGAAGGGAATGTGCCTGTAAAGTCAGGTACGAAACTATCGCTCGTGCTGGCAATTCCAAGTTTTCATTCACCGACAGTGGTCGATCGCGCCGTTGTCGTGTGGTCGAACAGCAGCCGGTTTGGGCTTCGGCATGAACTGCTGCTTCCATCTGAACGCGAACAGTTAGGAAGATTGCTGAGGAACCTACCACGTATGGAATCGAGCCTGCCCCGCCAAGGACTAACCTCGTTGTCAACGTAGCGAGGATACTCAAAGCATTACGCAGTCTAGTCGGTCTGGTCCGGAACCTTCCCTTTACTTGCGACCTATCATTTGCCGGTTCCAGCGGTCCCCGGACCATCAATGAGTCACGTCGGCAAATTGATCGGCAGCATCCAACACACCCTTGGGACGTCGCGCTAGTCCGCCCACCGGTTGACAGCCCTCTGCCAATAGACTTAGGCTTTGCGCGCGCAATCCTCCGTCGCATTATGGACGTCCAATTACGTATCGTATCCCTTCATCAATAGTGAGCTGAGTAAATGCGAGCGAAGAAAGCCGTGTGAATCCGAAGGTCGTCCGCCGTATCTGACGGAAGGGCGTATGAAGCGACTGGCCCCTTGTCCATCCAGCCCCAACTGCGTCTCGACGGAGTCGCAAGACGAGCGACATGCAATCACCCCGCTCCGGTATCACCGAAGCAGGGGTGAAGCGAAAGAGGTCGTCAAGCAGGCGGTCCTCTCCTTGCCGCGCACGAGACTCGTTGACGAGGAAGAATCCTACCTGCATTTCGAATTCACGAGCCTGTTGCTCCGATTCGTCGACGACGTGGAGTTCGTATTCGATGATGAGACGAGAACGATCCAGTTCCGCTCGGCCTCTCGGATCGGGTACGGCGATCTCGGCGTGAACCGCCGGCGAATGGAAGAGGTGAGGAGACTGGTGGAGGCGCGGCTATAGGGCAGTAAGGAGGCCGTCTTTTGTTTCACCGGCGGTGTATCCGATCAGATGCGATTCAGTATCGATTTGGATACCGAGGTTTCATCACGATCGGTCGAAGGTGTCCCATTCAAGCAAGGCTTCAGCAATGCAATCAGCGGGTTTGTGCTCGTCGCATCACGGGAGCGCCATGGCGTATGGCCTGGCACGATGTGTGATGGGTCGACAGCGGAGGGGTCTGGGCGGTTCATCGGTCTGAGGGCCGGTGGGCTCATTGCATATCGGAGGTTGCCATGCCGAAGAATATCGTGATCTGTTCAGACGGGACCGGCAACTCGGCCATCAAGGGCCGAGGCACGAATGTGTTCAAGTTGTTTGAAGCCATCGATCTGAACGGCCACAAAACACGGCCTGAACTGACTCCCCAAGTCGCGCTGTATGACGACGGAGTCGGAACCGAGGATTTCAAACCGCTCAAAATTTTTGCCGGCGCGACGGGATATGGGCTCAGTCGTAACGTCAAGCAACTGTACAAGGAGTTGGTCCGCATTTACGACCCGGACGATCGCCTCTTCTTTTTTGGCTTCAGCCGCGGCGCGTTTACCGTGCGGACTCTGGTCGGTCTCATCGCGGCCTGCGGCATCCTGGATGTCGAGAAATTCCAAACCGCTGCGGATCTCGATGCCGCCGTCAACGAAACCTACCGGGTCTATCGGAAATCCTACCGTACCGCGCTGGCGAAGTTGTTTCTCGGCGACCCGGACACGTCCTTGATCGCCAAGTTCAGGAGCGAACACTGTCTCGCGTGCGAGGTCCCGATCGCCTTCATGGGCGTGTGGGACACGGTGGATGCCGTCGGGCTGCCGTTCCATCTGAGCGATTTCATCAACATGGTGTTCTACCGGTTCAAGTTTCGCGACCATAAACTGAGTAAGCTGGTCAAGCATGCCTGTCATGCGCTTGCCATCGACGATGAGCGTCACTCGTTCCACCCGATTCTCTGGCATGAAGAGGACGACGATGCGGGACGAATCGAGCAGGTATGGTTCGCGGGCGCCCATTCCAATGTCGGCGGCGGGTATCCGAAACAAGGGATGTCGCTCGTGGCGCTCGAATGGATGATGCGGAAGGCGGAGCGCACCGGTGGCGAGGGCGAGGGCCTCCGCCTGCTGGCGGCCGACCGCGCTCTCTATTATGACCATGCAAATGTGGACGACAAATTGTACGATCCCCGGTCCGGCCTGGGGATCTTCTATCGATGGAAAGTGCGGGACATCGCGGAGATTTGCCGGATGCATCATGCGAGGCCCGCCGTTCATTTGAGTGTTCTCGAACGCATCGCCCATGGAACCGACGATTATGCTCCGGGCAATCTGCCGTCCAACGCCGACGTGGTCATCACACCGACCGACAACGGCGGAAAGGAGACGGCCGCCCAGGCCAGGGCGAAAGGAGTCGAAGCGGTGCTTCGCTCGGCCCACGCGGGGGAAGAATCGCTTTTGTCACGGGTCAGGACCGAGATCTCGATAGGGTTGACGTCCTACTATCTCTACGTGGGGACGTTCGTCTTCCTCATCGTCGCGGTCTCGACGCCGGACGGGATTCAATCATTGTCCAATCCTTGGCTGGTTCTGAAGAACATGGGATTGCTCATCTACAATATCCTGACGCTTCGGCTGGGCGAGGTCTGGGCAAGTGTGAAGGCTCTCGCCATGTCACCGGGAAAAGCCGGATTCGTCATAGGCGGATTTCTGGTTGCGTATGTGCTCATGCTCTACGCCGACCGTCGCATGAACGCCGTCTTCTCCCAGTTTTGGCATCGGCACCATGCGCGGTTGCGCGATGCGTTGAAGGAGGCCCGCAGGATCGCCCGTAACTTGCCGACCGGAAAAGATACGAAGGTGGCGTAGAGAAGCGCGTCGGAGACGTTTTGATACTCTGTTGCTATGGGGCAAGCCTCGGCGGGTTACTTTCTCCCCTCTTTCTCATTGAATTCGCCCAATAATTTCGGCAGAATCACCCAATGAGCCGATTTTCTAGTCTTGTCTTCATTGGTTTCTTCGCCGTGCTCTCTAGCGCCTGCGTGTCCGTCAAGGTCGATCCGCTCGTGCCGGCAACGTTCGAGCCGCGGCCCGGGAAGGAACCGGTCGAAACACTGACCCGGGAGCCGGACCAGAGTCACGTCGAAATCGCCCGGATCATTGCTACCAGCGAGCATGTGAGCGAAGACACCCTGCGGGAGAAGATTCTATCCCGTGCGAAAGACTTGGGCGCGGATGCAGTCATCCTTGGGCAGGCGGACGTGCGGCACTTTTACGGACAGGGCCCGAGCTATCAATCTACCGCAAGTCCGGCCGGCACAAGCAGCAGCCCATTCAGCGGCGGCGGATACTGGAACCCTTTTCGCATGGACGCCTGGACATTCATTCAGGGGGCGGGCGGCGGAGAAAGCTGGATGTTGCATCTCTCCGGTGTGGCGATCCGCTATGTCTCGGAAGAAGAGCGGCGCGCTTTGGAAAAAGAAGCTCAGGCGGCCCAGCGACAGGTCTCTCCAAGCCTTCAGTAGCCCAACCTCGGAGCGAAGAGAGAGTCTCTGAGTCTGTGCCATGCACCGTAAGCCGTTTGCAATCGGCATAAGCTCCACTTTGTTCGTGCCATCAGCTCATTCGCTATGAGCCATCGGCTCTTGTGATCCATGAAGCATCTCCTTAAGCAGGCCGATGATCTCCGGTGGTTCGTCGCTCACACGAACGGCTTACGCGGCGGGTATATCACCGATGTCCAGATGTCGAAGAAGCGGATGCTCGACGAGGACACCGGCCGCGATGTGTTGGTCGGAACGACGGTCACCGTCGTTGTTCGGTACTGTGTGAATGAGATGCTGTGCACCGCCAGATTGATCATGAACGGCGTTTCCGATTTTTCAATCCTGGAACAGGAAGGAGACGATTGCTCGGCGATCGGCGTCATTCACGCTGAAGCCTCCGATGAGCGGCTGCGGTTCTGGTTCGATCCCGAAGGCCGGCTCTACGTTGTCTGTGAAGAGGCCTCCTTCGAAGAGATTGTCAGTCCTGCCGGTGACCGTGAGATCGCGCGTGCCGTGACCCGGTGGACCTTCGAAGCCGATGAAGGAGAAGTCCCCACAGTAGAGTGGCTCTTGGGACATTTGGATCGGGCAGGCCTGCCCTGCATTTGGCGAGTCGGACGGCTCGGCCGCCGCCATCCTTCGGTCCGTTGGGAGGGCGAACTCTCGTCCTCGTCCGTTCTGTCCGAGAAGGCGGGTCCCTCTGTGCATGTGACGGTCCATCGCCCGGCCGGGTCCTCGGGCTTCGGCGTGACGCTCTGCACGCCGAAGAGTCACCATCCGCACGGCGGCCGCGTCCTCGGCATGGTCGCCGATCTTCTCGCACGCACTTTTCCCGGAACATGCGTGGCTGGAGAGACGATGCTATCGTGCGAAGAATGGTTACGCGGGAATCAATGGGAGAGTAGCCGGCACAGACGGGGGGCTGCTGGTTCCGGTCTCGCTTCAAACGCTTAATTCGTGTGGCCGTTCCTTCCGTTGCCGTTCATCGCGGTCTTCTGATTCACGCATTCGACGAGATGCCAGAACTTCAGCGGATTCACTTTTTCCTTCCGGGCGACCTGTAGCGCGGTTCCTTCCAAGACCGTCTTCAACGACAGATCGGTCCGAAAGCCGATGTGTTTGCACAGCGGAGAAATGACTTTTTCGACGGCCGCGATCAGCTTATTGCCGTTGCTGAAGTGATTCAGCATGATGATGCGGCCGCCGGGCCTGCAGACCCGAATCATCTCATTGACCACCGTCCGATAGTCCGGCACTGCCGTCACGACGTACGCCGCCATGACCGTATCAAAGCTGTCGTCGGCGAAATCCATGCGGCCGGCATCCATGAGCATGAGTCTGACGTGATCCAGATGATATCGCGCTTGGCGTTGCCGTGCCTTCGCAAGCATGCCGGGAGAAAGATCAATGCCCACGACTCTGCAATTCTTGGGATAGAAGGGGAGGGCGATACCTGTTCCCACGCCCACTTCAAGAACCTCTTCATTCGGAGCGATGCGGAGGTTGCGTACCGCAGACTCTCTTGATTCGTGAAAAATTTTCCCGAAGATGTGATCATACACCCCGGCATAATTGGTATACACCCGTTCAACCTTCGCTATATCCATCGTACCTCCGCTATTCCACGCTCCGGTTCCCGCGCACCCCCTAGGTGCTGGGATGAGCTGATCAGCGGTATGGCGTGGGATGATGTATGAAGGCGGGAAAACAATATCAACGTGTGACGGCCGCGCCCGCCCGGACCGAACTCAGCTTAATGTAGCCAAAGCCTCCGGGCTAGTCAACAGCTTGACACGCGAATTTCTACGGGGGCCCGGACCGCGGGCTGGCTTGATTCTGCGTCCGAGCCTATGGGATGGTGCGCACATGGTCCTCGCCGGCGCCTTTGCGGTGTTTCTTTTCATCGGCCTGATCGTGGGTGATTGGCTTTATTTCGTGCGGCTGACGGCGGATGCCAGTCGATATGGCTGCGGGATCGCACGCGGGGCAGACCAAGTCTATTTTCCCGACCTGGATCGTGTTAGGCATCGGTTCGATCAGAACGGGCTGCTCGTGTTGCCGCACGGGACGGCGCGCTTTTTCCCGGAGGTCAAGCGCATTCTGTTCCGTCCCACCTATCGGCTCTTCGCACTCGGCTTCCGGACGGCGTGGCCGCTGAAGGGGTCGTTGGAGCTGGCGCCGTCCCAGGATGGATATCGAGTTCTCTACATCAAGCGCATTCCCTGGTCATCGGCGATCATTACGTTGTTGTGGTTCGGGTTTGTGGCCTTCGGCACCATCGGGTTCTTGATCTCTTATGCCCTCCAAGGCGGACTCGCTTCATTGGGCGGGGTGCTCCTTGGGGCCGGCGTCATGGCGCTGGGTCTGCTCGTACTGGCGTTCGGTCTGGTCACAATCACGATGGCCTATCGGTTGGAAGACAGCCGATTGACCCAAGTATACAAAGAATTGCGGAGCGTCCTGGACTGGTCGACTCCGGTGGGTTAATCGCCGCGCACATAGAGGTCGAGGATAGCATCAAACTCCGGAGGCAGGCCGAGCGTGCTGCGACGCCGCGCGAGACCGGCGATGATTCCTCGGTGTTTCTGATTCAGACCCGACTCAATGAAGGCCTGGCGGTAGCGGGCCCATCGAAGGGTCGGGTCGGAGAGCAATCGTTGCTGCTCGTCCGCCGGCAAGGCCTTCACGGAAACGGTGAGCCGGCGAAGCGCTTTCTCGACACTATCGTAAGGAGGCGCCAGTTGAAGCCGGCTGTAGAAGAGCCGCAGGGACCCGCGGAATTCGGTCTGCATGAGTTCGAGCGGGTTGCGATCGGTACGTGTATCCTGATCGTCCATTTCTATGGTCCTTCCTCGCCTCACATTATTTCTTTAGCAAGGAGAATCACATGATCCGGAATCACATGATCCGATTGAACTGGATGTGGTGCGCTGTCGTCCTTTCCGCGCTTCTGGCGGGATGTTCGTCTCCACATCACGGCAGGATGGGACATGGAGCGGGAGAGGTCTATTGGGACAAGGCGAAAAGCGACATGGCCGCGCTGATTAAGAAACATGTTGCCGATCCGGAAAGAGCGAAGGAAGCGAACAAGGTGACGGAGGATATCGTCGCCGAAATTCGAAAGTCGCGGGACCAACACCGGCAGTACCATCGCCACCTGTATGAGCTGAATGCCAAGTATGACGCGACGCCGGAAGAATTCACGAAGATTCTCGACGAAGCCAATCATAGCCGGATGCAGTCCGCCAGCAGAATCCTCGGCCTCCGATTCAAACTCAAGAGCCTGCTGACGGCACAAGAATGGACTGCTCTGTCCCAGGACATGATGGCGTACGGTGACCGGTACTATGGGAAATAATATCGAACTCCAAATTCCAGATATCAAATTCCAAGTTCCAAATTTTCGAATTTTGGGATTTCGAATTTGGGATTTGGGATTTCTCACAGCAGTAGGTCCGGCGTCGGCCGGTAGTTCAAAAACAGCAGTTGGCTGCTCTGCGTGCCGATCTCAAGTGCGGTCGCCGACGCATGTTCGATCTTCATGTTGCGAAGCTGCAGCAGATCCATCTGAAGATAATGGGCCAGAATGGTCCGAATGACATCCGCGTGCGAGACCAAGAGAAAATGGCGGCCCTCCGATTGAGACAAGACTCCTTCCACTGCCGATACCGCACGGCGCTGGACTGTGCGCAACGTTTCCCCGCCGGCCGGCCTTGCATCATCCGGCCGGCTATACCAGTCCCGTTTTGCCGGATCGTCCGCCAGATCCCGCCAAAAGCGATTCATCCAGGCTCCCATGCCGATCTCACTAAGGCCGGGCGTTTGGACTATGTCGGCCCGTAAACTGTCCGCCAGGATTTGCGCCGTCTGCAATGCGCGGAGGACCGGACTGCTGTAGATTCGTGTGATCTTTGTCCCGTGCAGCAAGGACGCCAGTTCACGTGCTTGCCGCTCACCCGCATGGTTAATGGGTACAGGTTGGTCCCCCATGACACGTCCCGAGCGATTCCAGTCGGTCTCGCCATGTCTGACTAACAGACAAATCGGCATGCGACAACCTTTATTACCCGGGCGACATGGGTTTTAGCGGAAGATGGGTCCAGACTTCTCCGGCGTCCGTGGACCGGTACAGGCCGCTGCCGTTGGTGCCTGCGTAGAGAAGGCGCGGATCGCGGGGGCTCATCACCAAGGTTCGGATGTTCAGGGTCGCGAGTCCTTGATTCTTGGTTTGCCAGGTGACTCCGCCGTCGGCGCTTTTCAAGATCCCGGCCCGGCCCCCCACATAGAGCAAGCCGGCCTCGGTCGGATGAACGAGAAGGCTGCTGACGAATTGATCGGGCATGGCTTGCCCGATCTGCTGCCATGAATCGGCGCGATTCGTGGACCGGAACAACCCATTGGTCGTTCCGGCATACACGACGGCGGGATTCATCGGATCAACGACCAACGTATTGATGCCGAGCGCGAGCGAGGCATTCAGCACCTGATCGGGGATCAGGCCCGTATTGACCTTCTGCCATGAGGCGCCCCCGTCCTGCGTGCGGTAGGCGCCGCCGGTCGTCCCGGCATAGAGCTGTCGAGGATTGGTGGGGTCCATAGCCAGCGATACCACGATGTGTACCTCTTTCATGCCGGCCATTCGCTCTTCCCATTCGCGCCCTCCGTCGGTGGTCAAAAACGCCCCGACCGTCGTTGCCAGATAGATCGTGTCGGTTTTTTCCGGATGAAAGACAAACTGATTGACGAAGGACACGTGCTCCTTGAGACCGACATTGTGCGGCAGCCAATGTTGACCGCCGTCGGGGCTCTTGTAGACGGCGTCTCCCATGGTGCCGGCGTAGACCGTGGCGGGCAGCTTCGGATCGATGGCCAGCGTCGTGACGCGGCGCGAGCTGAAACTGGCAAACTGTTCCCAAGATTGTCCGCCATCGCGGGTCTTGTGCACGGCTTCATTGGTCGCGACATACAGGATATTGGCGTTGGTCGGGTGAATCACGATCGACACCACTGCATCGTCCTGGCTGCCGCAGGCCGTACAGAACAGAGAGACGGATAGGCCAAGTACGACAAACCTGTTTCGCAATAGTGTACTGAGCTTCCGTATCATCAGGTGACTTTTCAACATCGCCACGTGACCGGTCGGCTGCCGACTTCACCGGAGGCGCGAGGCGCCCACCGAGGACTTGCAGGGAAGGAAAGCCGGAACTGACCACGGTACTGTGGTCGCCAAGCGACCACAGCCACGGGAATTCCGGAGGGGTGCTCGTCGCGCTGAAATGTCGGCGCAGTACGCGCACAGAATTCCGCCCGGGAAGTCCCGGAAGGGCCGCGCCGGGAGGTGCGGAGGCAGACGGTCGGTCATGTGGCGACCACTAGACATCATATCCCTTGATATTGGTTCACAGCCGTTCTCTAAGCCGTTCGGCGTATCCGGTCAACTCTACGTAACCTTGCCCTGTGACCAACCGGCCCTGTGCCGTTCCCGATATCTCCACCGCACCCTCCCAGTAGGTGACCTGCGTGCTGCGGCGAGTCATCAGTTCCTGTTCCGCCATGAGCGGAGCGATTCGGACATCCAGTCGAAGCATCGGGATGGTCACACGCCAACCGGCGGGATAGCGGGCGCCCGACGCGGAGCTGGTCCAATGGGCCAGCGCCGTCACATCCACGTCTCCCAGCGACAGCGATGTGGGTCGACCGTCAGGATCAATGACGGTCCCGCTCGATGCCGGATGAAAAGAGCCGTCCGCGCGGCGCAAGCGATAGATCATCACTTCGCTCCGGTCTTGGAACTGCAAGCTGAACCAATCCCACCCGACGAGGTCTCCTTCCAAATCGGCGGATCCGAATTCATGATCCATCCAGCTGGTTCCGGTCACCTTGAAGATTTCACCGTCGATCGTCAGCCGGCCTTCTGTCTCGAGGCGAGTCAACGAATAGTAATGGGATGCCTGGCCGCGTTCGTGCCCTTTGCGGCTGACCCCTTCCTGTCCATGGATAACGGGCGGCTTGAGTTCGCGCAACACCAACTCGAGCGCCACGCCGTCCTGTTCGGCCGCCAAACGGTGGTTCAGCAGCTCCTCATTCACGGCCTCCGCAATCCATCGGTCGGTCCATACGTGCAGTCGATCTTGGTCGGCTCCCGCCTTGCCCAATCCTTCGCGGCTGATCTTTTCAAAGTAACGGAACTGCTTGCCGTCGATGTCCGATACGGCAAAGTGGGCCAAATACAATTGCCGGATGGTCCAGCGGGATGGAAATGTGCGGATTTGGTCCGCCCCGATGGCGCGGCGGAAAAAGGTCAATTGAAATCCGAAGCGCCGGCCGTTGTGTGCGGTCAGATGGCCTGTGTAGTACCACCATTCGGTCCGAAAGTCGTCATGTGATCCATGGTCTCGAGGAAACTGATACACATACCCCGGCATCGCGACACGGAAGCCGTCCGCTTCGCCCGCCCGGGACGTCGATGCCGCCGCCGAACTGAGCAGGATCGGCAGCAGCACCGCCGAGAGAATCGATACAGCGAGGTGGACGCGACGGGTATACTCGTGTGTCATCTTCATGTCGAGCCGGCGCTGAGCATCGGTGCTTATAACATGCGCGACTCGAGCGGGTAAACGCCAATAGGGATGAGGGTTTTCGCCTATCGGGAAGCGCAAGTCGTCGCGTCCCCGCCGTTGACAATTTCGACGGGCATCGGCTATCGTGAGCCATGCTCACAGAGCCGGAACGCGATCAGCCAGGCCATGAAGGGTCCAAGCAAGCCCAGACATTTCGGGTTCCGGAACGTATTCCGCTGTTTCCACTGCCCAACGTCGTCTTTTTCCCTAAAACCTATCTGCCGCTGCATGTATTCGAGCCACGCTATCGTGAGATGGTGGCGGATGTCGCAGCCAACGGACACTGCATCGGGATGGCGTTGCTCAAAGACGGCTGGGAGAGCGAGTATTATCGGAATCCGCCGGTGTTTCCGATCGGCTGCGTCGGCCGCTTGGCTACGGTGCAGAAACTGCCGGACGGCCGCTCCAATATCCTGCTCCAGGGAATCGAGCGATACGAGATACGTGAAGAGTTTTGCGACAAACCGTATCGAGAGGCGACGGTCAAACTGAAGGTTCGCACGGAAGTGGCCGCCCTGGATCCCGCGCTGCGAGGCCATCTTCTCAAGCTCTTGCTCGAATACGCCAATATCTCGCCGGAAGCCTCGGCTGTGCGGGTACTCGCCCGCCAAGCGGTCGCGGACGAAATTCTAGTCAATTCGTTGTCCGGTACGCTCGATTGTAGTCCCTTGGAAAAGCAATTCCTGCTCGAAGCGGAGACGCTCTATCAGCACGCGCGCCGTCTCTGCGATCTGATCCAGTTCAAGCTTCTGGAGCGGCGAGGGGCGAAAGGCTGGGGGTAAATGGGCGCCGCAGCCGCCATTGAGGTCTCCCGCCTCACAAAAGTGTACGACCGTGTCAAGGCCGTCGATGACCTCTCTTTCCAGGTGGCCGGCGGCGAAATCTTCGGACTTTTGGGTCCGAACGGCGCCGGCAAGAGCACGACCCTCCGCATTCTGATCACTCTGCTTCACCCGACATCAGGCACGGCGACGGTGATGGGATTGGATACGGTCGCCGATGCGGATCGCGTCCGCCAGACGATCGGCTACGTGCCGCAAGAACGGGCCATCGACCGTTTTCTCACGGGCCGGGAGCATCTCGAGCTGCTGGCCGACTTATATCATCTGACCCCGTCGCAAGCCGCGCAACGCATACCGGACTTATTGAAGCTGGTGGAATTGGACGCCCATGCGGACCGGCCCGCCAAAACCTATTCGGGCGGCATGAAGCGAAAGCTCGATATCGCCTGCGGGCTGTTGCCTGACCCGAAGATTTTATTTCTCGATGAGCCGACCTTGGGGCTTGATGTCCAGAGCCGCCTCCGGATCTGGGACCATGTCCGTGCCATGCGGGGGCGAGGCATCACGGTGGTCATGACGACGAATTACCTCGACGAGGCGGATCAACTCTGCGACCGCATCGCCATCATCGATCAGGGCAGGATCAAGGCGTTGGGATCGCCGACCGAATTGAAGATCGGCTTGGGCGGCGACATCGTGTCGCTCACGATTCGAGAACATGATCGGGTGGAGGCTCTGGGGACGGCTATCAAATCGCTGCCTTCCGTCCGCTCG
This sequence comes from Nitrospiraceae bacterium, assembly GCA_035250505.1. Classification (GTDB taxonomy): domain Bacteria; phylum Nitrospirota; class Nitrospiria; order Nitrospirales; family Nitrospiraceae; genus DASSBQ01. The sequence goes on from DATFFC010000200.1 coordinate 11,870, forward strand.
GTCGTTACGAAGCCCGCCGGCCTCGACGTGCGCGTCGATTCCCCGGAAAAGGCGTTGCCGGCCATTTTAGAGGCGGCCAATCGGCTGATGTGCAGACTGGAGTTCATCGACTACCACCGCCCCCGACTCGACGACGTGTTTATTGCACACACGGGACGATCCATCAAGGAGGAAGCGGCGAAGGAAGACGCTGTTTCATGAAAGCATACTGGCAGGAAATTCGCGCCTTGACGATGCGGTGGGTTCGGCGGCTGAGCCGCGAGAAGTTCAGCATGCTCTTTACGCTGGTGCAGCCGATGCTGTTCTGGCTGATTTTTTTCGGTAATCTGTTCCAGCGAGCGGCCGATGCACAGGTGACTCAAGCGCCTAATTACATCAGCTTTCTCGCGGCCGGCGTGGTCGTCATGACAGTCCTGAACAACGGGCTTGCCGGCGGGGTCGATTTGCTTTTTGATAAGGAGAACGGCTTTCTCGAACGATTGATGTCCACCCCCATCCACCGCACCTCGGTGATCTTGAGCCGCTTCATCTTCGTGATGACGATCACATCGCTCCAAGTCCTGGTGATTCTCGGGGTGGCCTGGCTGTTCGGTGTGCACCCCGCCACCGGATTGGGCGGTGTGGCCATGATCCTGTTGATCGGCATGTTGTTCGGCGTCGGCTTGACCGCAATCTCAATGGCCATGGCGTTTTCGGTCAGAAGCCATGGGGACTTTTTCTCCGTCCTCGGCTTTCTCTCGCTGCCCATGATTTTTCTCAGTTCCGCGCTGGTGCCGCTCGCGGCGATGCCGGCCTGGATGGGCGTGTTGGCAAAGTTCAATCCGATGACCTGGGCCATCGATGCCGTCCGCCCCTTGATCCTGCAGGGATGGACGGAAGCGTTGCCCCATGTGGGCATGGTCATTGTGGTCATGGTGATCTTTGATGCCGTGTGTCTCTATGGGGGGGCCCGCGCATTCCGCCGGGCCATCGGATAATGGGGTGCGAGTGGTGAGAACTTCCATGCTGGTCAATGAGAGCCAGATTCGCGCGCTGATTCGATTGCTGAGCGATGAGGATGAGCGCATTGTGAAGACCATCAGCTGCCGGCTCATCGATTTCGGCGATTCCGCTGTTCCTTTATTGCAGGAGGCGGAGATCGAGCAGCCGGACATGGCGGATCGAATCGCAACGATTCTGGAGGAGATCCGCGGAAGCCGGTTGGAGGAGGAGCTCGAGGAGTTGGTAAGCCGGGCGGGCCATGAACTCGATCTGGAAACCGGGACATTCCTGCTGGCCCGGTATGCCTATCCTTCGCTCGATGTGGCCTTGTACGAAAGGCAGCTCGACGACATGGCGCGCGAATTGCGGGGCCAGATCGGCTCGCGGGTGTCCGGGGAAGAAACGGTCAAGGCGCTCAATCGGTACCTATTTACGGAACAGGGCTTCAAGGGGAATACGAAGAACTATTATGAGCTGGAGAACAGCTATCTGAACCGAGTCATCGATCGCCGGACCGGCATCCCCATCAGCCTTTCCGCGGTCTATCTGCTCATCGGCAAGCGCCTGGGTCTGCCCGTCCATGGAATCGGCATGCCGGGTCATTTCCTCGTCAAGTATGAATCCGAGAAGTACAAGATCTTTATCGATTGCTTCAACGGCGGCGCCTTGTTGACCGAAAAGAATTGCATGCGGTTCTTGACCGAGGCCGGCTACGGGTTCGAAGAGCGTTATCTGCAGAAGAGTCCCACCCGAGCCATTCTCACACGAATGATCAAGAACCTGCTGGCGATTTACAGCAAGCTTGATGACCCGCTGAAGAAGATGCGCTTGATGCGGTTTATGGAGATCTTAGGATGTGAGCAGCGAGAAGGAGGATTATAGGTCCACGGCGCGAAGAATCGAGAAGCTGCCAGGGCGCGACAGTGCCTCCGCTCGCAGACAGGGCGGCGTGGACCGCTCGGACGCTCCGCGGCCGCTTGGCACGAAGATACGGCCGGCTCACCGTCTCGCCGGCGCGCACAAGCGTGGCGCTCTTTATTCATCGCGCCGTGCGCCTTGCTGCTGCCCTCGCTGCGCTGACCGCAGCGTCGGACAGCAGGTGCCACCAGGACGCGG
>DATFFC010000201.1:0-21579 GCA_035250505.1 Nitrospiraceae bacterium
GTCGCATACTGATACTCGTCTTGGTCGTGATGGTAACCTGGCAGTTCGTTGCATTGGTTCCATCCGCTTCGGCTGCCGGTCCCGGGACGGAGGCCGTACAAGGACTTGGCAGCTTTTTTCTGACCGTGCCATACGGCGGCAGTTTCTTCGGAAAAGGTCCCGCCGGCTGATCAGCCCGCGGGGGCTACAGCCGCCTCTCATGATCGGTGGTGCATTTGACCCGAGGTGGTTGTTCTCAACCAGGCATTCGGCGTTCGCACGGCGCATACCGAGCGCTAAGCCACTGATGTTGTATGGAATCCCAACCCACTGAGTTGGCACGCCGATTGCCAATAGCTGGGTGACACGTCACGGTCCCGCATTTCAGCGGACCGGTACTCAAACCATAAGGAGGATTCCATGACAGAGTTCAGATCCGGTTTCTTCATGAGCGATACAGCCTGCAACGGACGGGTGCTGGTGGTCGACGACGAACCGGACATTCGGAAGGTGGTGAAGATGACGCTGCAGAAATCCGGCTATGAGGTCCTGGAGGCGGAAAACGGGGAGAAAGCCATCGAAACCATCAACATGGGCGAGAACCGGCTGCTTCTAGATGTCGTGATCTGCGATATCCGCATGCCGAAGATCAACGGCGTGGAGGCGATCGCCTATTTCCAGCAAGAATGGCCGCGCGTGCCGATCATCGTCCTCACCGGATTCCCCGACACGGATATGGCGACATCGTTCCTGCGAGGCGGTGTGATCGATTACCTGGTCAAGCCGGTCGAAGGCGAGAAACTCAAAGCGGCGGTGGCCCGCGCCATGGAACAACGGGAATTGGCGCGCCTCTGACGGACTGATTGTTTCATCGCGCCCTGACCATCGTACCGGGGAGCCTGGTGCTCCCCGGACCGACCCGCGAGGAGAATACTCGCTTCGTCATCCGTTAGCGAAAGAGGGACACGAGTGGGAATGGACCGATCCACGACCAAAGTGGCGATCGTCGGAGCCGGCAAAGGCGGCATAGCCCTTCTGGAACTCTTGCATCAAATCCCGGAAGTGGACATCGTCGGGATTACCGATAAGGACCCCGCGGCCCCCGGCCTGCAACGGGCGCGCGATTTGAGCATTCACGTCACGGAACAAATCCCGGATCTCGTCGGCAATCATGGGGTCAACCTCATTCTCGATGTGACCGGCGACCCGCACATGCAGGAGACGATTCTCTCTCACAAGGATCCGGCAGCGGAAGTCCTCAACGGACCCACCGCCAAGTTTTTGTGGAACCTCATTCAGCACGAATCGAAACTGGAAACTGAATTGTTCCATGCCGAAAAATTGGCGGGGCTCGGCTCATTCGCGGCGGGCATTGCGCATGACATCAACAATCCGCTCCAGCTCATCTTGGGATTGGCGGAGAACCTCCTGCAGGAAAAGGACATCAACGCGGTGCACGACTATGCCCGCGAAATCATCGAGGCCGTCAAGCGCACCAGCGCCATTTGCCGCGACCTGACCCGGTACGCCAGACGCAACGCGGAGCAGGACGATGCCCCCGTGAATGTGAATCAGAAGCTCGACGAGGCGTTGAAAATCGCCCGCTACGCCGTGACCTTGCAGGATATTACGGTCATCAAGCACTACTCTCCGAAGGCGATTGTGACCGGCAACCCCGACGAGTTGCTCCATGTGTTCGTCAACTTGATCACGAACGCCGTGCAGGCAATGTCGGCGCGCGGCACGCTCACCTTGAAAACCGAGGCCGCGGACCGGTCGGTCGTTGTTACGGTAAGCGACACCGGCTGCGGGATCCCGAAGGAGTTCCTGCCCCGGATCTTTGATCCATTGTTCACCACCAAGCCGGCGGGCAAAGGCACCGGGCTGGGGCTTTACAATGTCATGTCGGTCGTGTCCAAAATGCACGGCCACATCGCCGTGGACAGCACGGTGGGACAAGGCACATCGTTCAAGATCGAGTTTACTCCGGCATCGCATCCCATAGACTTTACGGGCTCCCCATGACGACCGCCACTCCCTCCGACGTCCCCATCGGTCCGGCCCGCTACGGATGGGGACTGAAGCGAAAACTGATCGTCTCGATGTTGCTGGTCGGAGTGCTGCCGCTTCTTCTCGGCCTGACTATGGCCTTTTTCCAGGGATCGAAGGAGATCCGGGAGGTCAGCGGCGAGAGTTTCAAGGCACTCGCGACCGAGGCGGCGAGAAAGCTCGATTTGCTCGTGTTGGAAGAGGTGGAAAGGACGGCGCGCATTGTATCGGATCCGGTCATCGTCAAAGAACTGGAGAAGCGGCGGGATGCCCTCCAAGACGGCGCCACGCCCGCGGTCGACCAATTAAAAGCCAAATGGGAGACTCGCGAACCGGCCGCGGTGAAAGCCATCACCGACAACGGATTGGCCCGCCTGCTCCGGGACTATTATGCCGGGTCCCACGGCAACCAGGACCAATTACTGCCGCAGGTGGTGCGCGCTGCGACCAAACTGCTGTTCATCACCGACGTACAAGGAAATCTCGTGGCGGCACTGACCAGCCGGCCGGACTTCTCCCATGACAAGGCGGCATGGTGGAAGGGTGCATACAACAAAGGGAACGGCCAACTTTATATCGAAGACGTCTATTTCGACGACAAAGCGAAGGCGTATGTCTTCAGCATTTCACTGCCGATCATGGATAGCCTGCGCTACGAAGTCGTCGGGGTGCTGCATCGGGTGATCGACGCCAAGGAATTCTTCTCTCCCTCGACGCACCCGATTCGGTTCGGCAAGACCGGACATGTGATGCTGATCGACGGCCGAGGCATCGTCATAAGCTGCCCGATCCTCCCATCGGGCGTTCGCCTGTCGGACCCGTCTCTCATCCCTCTGGTCACACCGCCCCATCCGGGATGGGTCAGCGCATCGAGCGATGGACATGGTGGCAGCGGCATGGCCATCATCGGCTTCGCTCCTCTTCCCGAAACCAGCCGTGCCACCAACGGCTCGTTCGATGAAGGCGCGTGGCATACCTTCGTGTGGCAATCGTCCGCCGAATTGTTTGCTCCCGTGCAACACCTCTTTACCTGGATGTCGGTGTTCGGCCTTGTCGCGATCGCCTTGTTGGCCACACTGGGTTATTTGGCGGCCAGCCGCATCGTCACGCCGATTCGCCGCCTGCAAGAGGCGGCCCGCTCCGTCGCCCAAGGCCAGCTCCGCGAGCCCATTCAGATCAACACCGGCGATGAGCTGGAAGAGCTGGCCGTCGAATTCAACCGCATGAACGCGCAACTCGAAGCCGCGTTCGCAGGCTTGACGAGCGAGGTCCGGCTGAAGACGGAAGAGGTGCAATACCTCCAACGATCAACCGACCAGGTGTTGGATGCCGTGCCGACGCCGATCATCATGATCGATCAGGATGAACATATTCAGTACGTGAACAAGGCGTCGAAGGAAGCCTTGTCGATCAACGGCCAGCATTTCACTTCCATGACCCTGTTCGACTTGCTTCATCTCGATCACAGAATGCGGGAAAAGCTCCGACGGGAACTGGGACACTCGGACAGAGGAATGCCCGCCTCTCACGGACGCGACGCGGAACGCCTCGTTCCCCTCGAGCCCCGGGATCCTCTCTCTCCTCAGCAGGGACAAGACCTTCGAGATGACCGGCATGAGATCCAGATCGGGTCCAAACTGTACCGCTACCAATGGTTCCGAATGGATGGACGTAGCGGTGGGAGGATGAGAATCGGGCTCGTGCTGCGGGATACGACCGATGAGAGCCGCCTGCAGGATCAATTGGTCCAAGCCGAGAAGTCCGGCAGTCTCGGCATTTTGACGGCCGGAATCGGCCATGAATTGAACAACCCGCTGTTCGGCATTCTCGGCTTGGGCGAAGCCATCCAGGAAGAAGTGGATCTGAGCCGCGTCAAAGCCTACGCCCGCGACATCGTCGTGCATGGCCGCCGAATGGCCGCCATCATCCGGGATTTCGCCGGCATCGCAACGAGGGAGGCCAAGGACCAGCGGGTGCCCGTCGATGTCAACGCCGAATTGGATCAAGCGTGGGCCATCGTGCAGACTTCCTATGACGCGCTCGGCATAGAGGTCCGGAAGCGCTATATCTCGGTATCCACCGTCAATGCGCTCCCCGACCAGTTACGCCAGGCCTTCACGAATGTCCTGGCGAACGCCGTGCAAGCGCTGCGCGGTCAGGGACAGTTGTTGCTCAGCACCGAGGAGTCGGACGGACTACTGATCATCAAGATCTCGGATTCGGGGCCCGGCATTCCCAAGCATCATCTCAGCAAGGTGTTTGACCCGTTCTTCACCACCAAGGGGCAAGGTCAGGGTTCGGGGCTGGGATTGACGGTGGCCCAGAGAATCGTGAAGAAATTCGGGGGCGAGATTCGTATGGAGAGTGAAGAAAGTAAAGGGAGTACGTGCGTGATCACGCTTCCCGTTGCCTCCATGTCCGGCCGGAAGGAGGAATCATGTCTGCCATCCTCAGATCAGGCGGCCACACCGCGATCGGGATCATGATCGTCTGGGGTCTCTGTTGGACCTACTCCATTCAGGCCAAAGATCAGCCCCCTCCGCCCGGCATCCCGCCCGAAAAGGTCGCCGAATACGTCCACGCCGTGCTGGAAGCGGACCGGACGGTCTACACCAATAATGTCGTCAATCGCATGCAGGCCAAAGGCATCGTCTCGGCGGCGGAGCATTGGGAAAACGAAAACGCCTTACCGCTTCCCGCGCAGTTTTTGCAGCACTCCGGAAGATTGGTTGCCGAGGCGGGACGAGGGATTCGATATCGACTGATCAGCCTCTGGCCTATTTATCAGCGGAATGCCCCGGCCACGGACTTCGAGCGGAAAGCGCTCGAAGCGCTGACCCAACAACCGAATCGTCCGTTCACCGGGGTGGTCACCAGCGGCCGAAAGCAATACTTCCAGGCTGTCTATGCCGATCGGGCTGTATCGACGGCATGCGTGACCTGCCATAATAGCCATCCCTTGAGTCCCAAGCGGGACTTCCGCAATAACGACGTGATGGGCGGCATGGCGATCACGATTCCGCTCGATTGAGAGGCGGGACGAATGGTCAAAGAAGATTGGGCAGGATGTTCAAAAAGGCCTTCCAGCAAGGCCACAGCGAGCGAGGAGGCGAATCGTACTCTTTATCGTACGTTGAGCCTCTAAGCGACGCGAGAACGAAGCTGGAGGTCTTTTTCAACATCCTGCTAGGAGCCTTCGCCGACTAATGCCATCGCCTTGCCCCGCTGCGGGGGCAGCTCTCTCACATTGTTCGGCAGTTTGTGCGTCTCGTCTCCGAATGAGGTCACACCCATGTCGGAAAGTCCGTGGAACTTCGCGCCGTCCTCCATGGCAAAACTCGGCGTATGGATTTCGCCGATGAGGATGCCGGTCTTCAAGAGCTGAATCCGCTCTCCCGCCGTGACGGTCGCTTTGATCTTTCCGCTGTTGATCAAGGTGCCGGCGGAAATGGTGCCCTGCACCACTCCGTCCTCCCCGATCACCACAGTTCCTTTGGTGTGGATGTCGCCTTCCAGGCGTCCGTCGATTCGAACGGTCCCTTCCACTCGAATCTCTCCTTTAATCAGGACGCCCTTGGCCAGCAAGGTGATGTTCTCATCTTCGACGAAGCCGGTCTTTTTTAGCATTGATTCCCTCGCAGCGTTGGTGTGACGGTGAGACATGGACCATGTGAACATAGGACAAGCCTACATCACCGTCGGGCCGCCTCCTAGGAAATTCCAAAAGTGTGTTTCAATCGTTCCCACAAACTGCTGCCGTGCACTTCACAATAGACCGACGGTTCCGTGCCTTCGATGAAGACCTCCGCCACACGTTCCGGACATTTCGATGTGGCGAGCTGCCCCGTCTGAGGATCGATCTCGAGCCGGACGATTCCCTGAGGCACCGGAAATTCCGGGGACTCGGCGGGAACCACCTGGCGCGCGACATCAACCCAGATCGGCAGGGCGGCTTGCGACCCGCTCAAACGAATGGGCCGTTCATCATCAAAGCCCACCCACAGGCCGATGACGATCTCCGGCGTGTACCCGATGAACCAGGCATCGCGGTAGCTGTCCGTGGTCCCCGTCTTGCCCGCCACCACACCGCGCAATCCGAGTAACGCCGCCTTGGCCGCCGTGCCTCGGCTGATCACTCCCTTCATGAGAGAGGTCGCAAGATATGCGGCCTGCGGAGACACCGCTTGGCGGCGCTCCGGCGTGGTGTGCCACAGCGGATCCCCTTCGGATGTCGCGACGCTTTGCAGAGGTCCCGGCGGGATCGCGAGTCCGCCGTTTGCCAGCGCACCGAAGGCGGACGTCATGTCGAGCAGCGAGACGGCCGCACTGCCGAGGGCGATCGAGAGGTTGTCTTCAAGCTGGCCACGAATGCCCAAATCACGCGCCAACTTTCGAATACGCTTCAGTCCGACGGTTTGAGCCAATCGCACGGCCGGCACATTCAAGGACTGCTCCAACGCCTTCCGCACCGTGACCGTGCCGTGAAATTGCCGATCATAATTTTGGGGAGACCAGGCTCCGCCGCCGGAATCGAACGTCACGGGCTCGTCGATCACGAAGCTGGAGGGCGTCACCGGCTGCCCCTTGCCGATATCATTGCGTGCTTCAAAGGCCGCAAGATAGACGATCGGTTTGAACAGCGAGCCCGGCTGCCTCTTGGCTTGGACGGCCCGATTGAATTGGCTGGCTCGGTAATCCCGCCCGCCGACCATGGCGAGAATGCCGCCCGTTGCCGGATCGAGCGCGACCAACGCCGCCTGCACCCGATCCGATCCTTCGGTCAAAAACGGATGCGCTGCTTCCAGCTTCTCCAGGCCGGAGTTCACCGCTTGGCTTGCGATGCGCTGCAACACCGGATCGAGAGTCGTGTAGACCTTCACTCCGTCCGGCAACGGCGTGCCCGTGAGCTCCTCCGTCTGCCGCAGCAAGTAGTCCATGAAAAACGGCGCATCGGCCAGCGTGTCTTGAATCGGCGCCGCCCGCACCGGTGTCCGCACGGCTTTCTCCCAGTCCGCGTCGGACAACGTCCCGATGTCGCGCAGCCGGGTCAGCACCACATCGCGGCGCTGTTTCGCCAGCGGAAGATTCTTGAGGGGCGAATAGGTGTTCGGCCCTTTGATCATGCCGACCAGCAAGGCCATGTCCTCGATGGCCAACTCGTCGAGACGCTTGCCGAAATACCGGTGCGCCGCTTCACGCACACCGTACACCGACACCGAGCCGACTTGACCGAGATAAATTTCATTGAGATAGCTTTCGAGGATGTCTGTTTTTGAATACATCACCTCCATCACCATCGCCGCGACCGACTCCTTCACTTTCCGCGTCCAGGTCCGGTGGGGAGAATAAAATAGGTTCTTCGCCAGTTGCTGCGTGATCGTGCTGCCCCCCTGCACCAGCGTGCCCCTCCCGAAGTTGGTCCACACCGCACGTGCGACCGCCACCGGATCGATTCCGGGGTGCCGGTAGAATCGCCGGTCCTCGATGGAAAGCAGGACATCCACGAAGCGGGCGGGAATGTCGGGAAGAGGCAGCCATTCGCGTACCTGGCGGGACTCGCCCCGCATGCCGCTGATCAACTCCGGTTCGAGATAAGCCGGGAAGACATGATCCCCATGTTCGATCGAGACGACGTCCCGCACGATGCCCTGTTCATGCCGGACACGAATCGGCGAGGGGCTCATATGCAGGTCAGGGAACCCGTGGAGAAAGATATCGATGCCTTCCGACGCCACGCGGAACTCTCCCGGGGCCTGGACCGGGACGGTGACTTCACGGTATCCCAATCGGGTAAGGCGTTCGACGAGATGGGATTCGACGAGAGCAAGATCCGGTTTGATAAGGAACGGCGCGCCGTACAAGAGCAGCGGCGGATGTTCGTCTCCTTTCGGGAGGGTGATGAAGCTGGACAGATACAACCCGTACGATACGGCGGCGAGAAGAATAACCAGCACCCCGGTCACTCCCGCGATCAGACTCCGTCGCACCCACCGGCGAATGAACCCCACTCACCACACCTCCCGTCTAACAGGATGCTGAAAAAGTCTCTATTTCACCCACCCAACCCCGGTGCATTATTCTTACCCGCCCAACCCACCGATTGCTGCGCAATCGATCACCCGAGACGCACCTCACCTCGGGCGGCGTTCTCGCATCGCTGAAGACACTGGGCGCTCACAAGACACTGCCACCTCACCACTCGGTGGCGTCCACAAGGCATGCCGCGCCTTATTCGGCGCGGCGTGGACCTCGCGCCCGTGCGCAAGCTTGAGGCGACTTCTTCGTCGCCTCGCGCACCTCATACAGAATACGCCATCGCGCCCGGTGAAATCGATTCATCCCGGACGCAGGCCGCGCTGAGTCGCTCGTACCGAGCCTTCACGGAATCCACGCGGACTAACCGCTTGACAATTGCCACGCAGTGGCATAAATCTGCGCAGCCGATCGACTGCAGCATTAGAACTTTCACGTAGTGTCGGCCGATGTCATTGTAGGGAATACCATACACTGTTGATGAAGCCTGGTCATCATCTCCTCTTCCGTCGCCGAATGGTCCACTTGTCGGCGGTGGCGGGGCTGAGCGCCGTTGCGCTCCTCGCATTCTCCTTGAACGGTTACGCCGGCAGCTTTCGCATTTACGATCAAAGTGCGTCCGCTGCCGGCCAGGCATCGGCCTTCGTCGCTCAGGCCGATGACGCGTCCGCCGGCTACTACAATCCCGCCGGCATGACACAGTTGCGCGGCATGCAGCTCTCGCTGGGCGCACTTTTTGCCGGCGGGGGATTCGACTTCCGCAATGCGGCCGGACAGACGGCCCACGGCGATCTGACAGGCCCCGTCGCTATCCCGCCGCCGGCCAATTTTTACGCAACGGCCAACCTCAAGGATCTCGGTCTCAAATTTTTCGACACGACCGTCGTCGGCCTGGCGGTCTTCAGCCCCATGGGAACCCTGACGAGATGGCCGGACAACGGCCCCTTCGCAACCGCCACGACGACGGCGGCGTTCGAACTCGTGACGATCAGACCCTCCGTCGCGTTCAAGCCGTTTCGCGACCTCGCCGTCGGTGTCGGAGCGGACATTTATACGTTTACCGGCCTCTATGGAGAAGGGCATGCGGAACGCAAGTTTCGGTGGCCGGGCGGCTTCGGAATTCCGGCCGGCGCCGGCATGGAGATCAACGGCAACGACACCGCCGTCGGATTCAATGTCAGCATGCTCTATACCGCCTTGCGAAATCCGGAGGGACAGCCGTTGGTGAACATCGGCCTGATCTACCGGAGCCAGGCAACCATGCATCTGGACGGTCAATTTCTCGCGAACGGAACGCTGCTGGCGGACAGCCGATCGACCTTTGTGGTTCCGCAAATCATTACGGGCGGCATCGCCGTGTGGCCGGTGCGAAATACGGCGCGTGAATGGAAATTGGAGCTGGATGTGGATTACACCGGATGGAAGTCGGTACGCAACCTCGATGCCCACCTTTCAAATGGACTTACGATCCCGGTGCCGCTCAACTGGCAGAGCGCGTATACGATTATGATCGGGACCGAGCATAAATGGCTCAAGCCCGAGTTGCTGCCTCAGTGGACCATCGCCGCACGAGCCGGCTACTGGAATGCGCAGAAGGCCATCCCGGACGCCACATTCAATCCCGCCATCCCCGACGGAGACAGTCATGCGATCTCTGTGGGATTGGGATTCTTCTGCCAGGACAGCGGGCGATTTTTGGGACTCTTTTCCTGCGGCGGCTCGGACCACCCCTTGCGCCCGAAGGGTATCGGAGTGGATCTGGCATACAAGGCCATTCTCTATGAGAATCGGACCATCAGCGGCAACATCAATCCGACCGTGAACGGAACATACAGCACGACGTTACACGTCGGTGCGATCAATCTGCGTGTCAACTTTTGATGAATGCGGACACGGCAAGCCTAGGTCGTCCATATACTTGCTGCGCACGGCCATCAATTCAGATTCCGGCGGCGGGAGAACCGTATAGGTCCGTGATCAACTACCCTCTCTGATTCTCTGCGGCGGCGGCCATGGAACACGAACGCTCGGGCCCCCCACCTCTTGATCTCACGACCGAACAGGTCGCTGTCCTCTACAGAAACACTCCCCTCGGCGTCATTGCGACCGTGGTCAACGCCACCATTCTGGTCACGCTGGAATGGGCGGTCGTCCCTCAGCGAACCCTGCTGCCCTGGCTGTTCCTCATGTATGCCGTGAGCGGGTTCCGCGCTCTGCTCCTTCTGGGATATCGCCGTCAACGACCGGCCTCCTGGCGCTCCGCCGAGTGGTACCGGTGGTCGATCGTCGGATCCACCATGGCGGCGTTCGGGTGGGGCAATACGGTGTGGTTTCTCTATCCGCCGATTCCTCTGCCGTATGAAATGATCGTCATGTTCGTCTTGGCCGGCATGACGGCGGGCGCCACGACCGTTCTTTGCATCGCCGTTCCCGCGTTCGGTCTGTATCACTTGGCTCTCGGGGTACCCATCGTCGGATATTTCATACTCCTGGGCGATGCCGTCCATCTCGGCATGGCGGCCATGATAGGCCTATTCTTCATCGCAACCGCCCATGCCGCGTGGAACCTCAATCGCGCCGTGCTCACCTCGATCTCCTTGCGGCTCCAGAACCAGGCGCTGATTGATTCACTCACCGCCCGCACGCGTGCCGTCGAGCGTCTCAATGAAGAGATTACCAAGGAGATCGGGGAGCGGCGGGCCATTGAAGAAGTCCTCCGCACGGCACATGGCGATCTGGAACGCCGGATTGCCGAACGCACGGTTGATCTACAACGAGCGAATGATGACTTGCGCAGGGAAGTTGCCGAGCGACAGCGGGCAGAGACTGCGTTACGCACCAGTGAAGCACGTTTTCGCGACCTGACCGACAATCTCAATCAGGCCGTCTGGTTCGTGCAGGTGAAACCGTACCAGATCCTATATCTCAGCCCCGCCTTTGAACGCATCTGGGGTGTGCCGCCGGAACGCTGTTATAAGGACCCCTCCGTGTGGAGAGAACGGCTTCACCCGGACGACAGAGCCTTGGTGAATGACGCGTTCGATGCGGCGGTCGCGGGCAATACGGGGCGTGAGTTCGAGCTGACCTATCGGATTATTCGGCCGGACGGGCCGGTCCGGTGGATCTACGATCGTTGCGTGGTCCATCGCAACGAGGCGGGAGGCATTGATCGGCTCAGCGGCATCTCCGAGGACATCACGGAATCGAAGAGAATGGAGGACCAACTTCGCCAGGCTCAGAAAATGGAAGCGGTCGGTCGTTTAGCCGGCGGGGTGGCGCACGATTTCAACAACGTGATGACGGTCATCCTGGGATACAGCGCCGTCTTGCTCCAAGAGATCGAGACTGACTCCAGAGCGCATCGATATGTCCGAGAGATCCAACAGGCCGGTGAACGCTGTGCCTCGCTTACCGGCCAACTGCTCGCCTTTAGTCGCAAGCAACTGCTCCGTCCCGTGCCGCTCGATCTCCACGCCGTCATCCGGAGCCTCATGCCGATACTCACCAATCTCATCGGGGAGCAGATTTTCATCGCGCTGCGCCTCGATTCGACACCGAGATGGGTAAAGGCAGATCCCGTTCAACTCGATCAGGTCGTTCTGAATCTCGCGTTGAACGCCAGGGACGCGATGCCGGGAGGCGGCACGCTGATCATCGAAACGGACCTCGCCCAGGCCGCCGACATTGCGGGCGAAAATCACTTGAGCGTCGAAGACCGGCCGTACGTCCGCTTGAGAGTCCACGATACCGGCACCGGAATGGATCCGGACACGAAGGCCAAGATCTTTGATCCTTTCTTCACCACGAAACCACTGGGCCACGGAACCGGGTTGGGACTGGCCACAGTCTACGGCATCGTGCATCAGAGTGAGGGCCACATTCACGTGGACAGTGTTCCAGGGCGCGGCACGACCATGACGATCTATTTGCCGGAAGTGGCCCCCGCTACGACTGTCCCGTCCCCTCCTTCCCCATCCCCCCGTCCTCGGCAGGGCGCTGAAAACATTCTCCTCGTGGAGGACGAACCTTCGGTGAGGACGCTGACTCAACATATTCTCCGGATGAACGGGTACACGGTCATTGAGGCCGAAGACGGAGTCCATGCGGTCGATCTCGTGCGGCGGCGTCCGACTCAGATCGATCTCCTGATCACCGACATGGTCATGCCGGGGATCAACGGGAGGGAATTGGCGACCCGCTTGCGCGGCTACCTGAAATCTCTGCGCGTGTTGTATGTCTCCGGGTACAGCGACAAACCTCCCTTCATGGACGAAGAAGAATCAGCGCAGTTCGCCTTCCTCCAGAAGCCGTTTTCACCGGAAGAGTTAATCACAAAAGTCAGAGAGGTCCTCGCCGCGCCGGATGAGGGCTGACAACGATTGATTCGCGCGTAAGGGTTGAAGACAGTTGGCAGACCCGCGGTCAAACGACCGGCAGCATCACCGGGTCATCGGCAACGTTGGCCGCCGTACAAGTCCGGCACACAGCGTAACGTGCTCGGATAGTTCGGCGCAATCGGGACCGGATGAAAATACGGCGGGACCGGATGAAACGGTTCACTGGGTATCAATGTGTCCGCGCTCGGCGGCTTCCATGGGATGGTGACCGTGAGATTCTTCGAGGAGGAACGGCTTCGCGCCGGCGGAGCTGCATGGGGGGGTAAGAATGGCGGGCGTTCGACAAAAGTTGGATCGCCGGGAGGCACGGCCGCCGGCTCAACAGGCGTCTCGGCTCGTGGAACGCCGGCCGGACGCGGAACCGGCGAGCGCCGGGGAGCCGGGTATTGGGAGAGGATCGCCCGAATCGCCTCCAGATTCTTTCTCCCTTCGTCTCCCGGCCGATCATCCGGAACCGGCAGGGCCATACATCCGGCCAGCACCGGGAGGACACTCCACCAGATGCGCCATGCGGTTCTCACCCCATCAGTAAACTCCGGATTACGCAGTAAACTCCGGATTACGCCTTTGCGCAAACCCTGATCCCCGGGCGACGGCTGCTTTCGTCGCGCCCTCTTCATCGCTCTTCAAAGACCTTCCAGCAGTTCTCTCAGCACGACGGCCTGATTGTGATGCTCGTCCGCAGCGCTGTAAACCAGGGTGACCTTGCGTCGCTTCGCGTATTGGGCGAGTTCCTTGAGGGAGGCTCTTTGCTTCGAGGCGCGCAACTCGCCGAGATACCGTGTCCGAAATACGGTCCATTTGCGTGGATCATGTCCAAACCATTGCCGCAGCGCGGTGCTCGGAGCCCATTCTTTTTCCCATTTGTCGATACGAGCCCGCGCCTTGCTGATGCCACGAGGCCATATCCGGTCCACCAGGATGCGCAGGCCGTCATTCTCGACTCGCTTTGCATACACACGCTTAATCTGTATCACCGGAGGCTACCCGAGGTTCAACAGCCGCCCTTCACCCACAACACCTTTGAAACGGTCCGTCACGGCAGTTTGGTCACGCTCCGGTCCAGCGCGGTCATCTTCCCGCCGTTCACACTCATCGAGAGCGCTTCCAAGCAACGACCATACTCATTGGCCGTGCCGTTGCCCTCCGCCGCCACCTGCTCGCCGAGACGGAAGGACTTGCGGAGCTCTTCATTGATATCCGGGGGCAGCCGGACCTGGGTACCGTCGGACAACAGCATGCCCTGCACAACGCCCTTCAAGGCATGAAAAAGCAATGCCTCGATCGTACCCTCGGCTTTCATTTCGGTCATGGATAGCCGCTGCTCTTGGTCGGGAATGGGAAAGTCCAGGCGGAATGGCACCGTGAAAATCGTCCCCGTCGACGCGTTGAAGATGACATCGGCTTGAACCAACGGCATATCACCCTGACGGCGGCCGTGCACCCGGACATGCTGTCCCGGCTTGATCGCCTGAACCAGCTTATCCGCGGCACGGGAAGTGATATGCATCTGCGTTCCATCCTGTAACATCAGTCCCTCGATTTCTCCTCTCGGGTCAAGGAGGTACCGGGTCACTATCCCTTCGGCAACAGGACGTTTCCGCAACGAGGGAGGGCTGGTATCGCTGCCGACCAGAAACAAATGGACGTTGTCCACTGGACGCCCGGCGGAGTCGGCACTCCACGAGAGACAAGCATGACCGGCGATCAAGCCTGCGGTGATACCGAACGCCGCCCTATACCACCGCTGCCTTGGTCCCCTTGCTGCTCGCGACATCTTTCTATGCTATCCGACGGACACATCGTATGGAAGGCCACCGGAATTCATTACTCGATCTTCTGCGGATTCTAATACACCATGAGATGGGCGCACAGAGGGTGTCCCGTGAACATGACCGATGCGACATCCCTCATTCTCGGGCTTGATCGCCAAAGGCCACAGGCGCTGTCCGATCACGCAACCCGTCGTTGCTGTTCGACGTACTTCGAGAACAAGTCCAGCTCTTGTCGCACCCTGCCGAAACACTCACAGGAAGCCGCCTCAAGTCCCGCCTGGTTGACGATCGCCATTTCCCCGTACCCATACCGGATCAGGCCTTGCTTCTGAAGTTCGCCGGTCGTTTCCGTCACCGTGCTCCGCTGGGCCCCGAGCAGATACGCCAAGAACTCGTGGGTGAATGGAAACACATTTTTATAGGTCCGGACCCGATGGGCCAACAGCCACCGGCTGATTCGCTGCTCCACGGTGTGGAAACGATTGCAGCCGTTCGAGACGAAGACTTCTTTGAAAAAAAAGTGCGCGTAGCGTAGGAGCAGTCTGTTCAGCAACGGCCCGGCATTGTCCCGGAAGGCGGCGGCGCTGAGTTTGAGGGCATGGCCGGGTACCTGGACGACGGCTTCGGCAAAGGACCTTTCCCCGCTAAAGAGAACCGGAAACCCGACGAATCCTTGTTTGCCGACGACCGCCGCTTCCACCGCGTTGCCGTCTCCCATGTGCGTCAGCATCGAGACCGCGCCGGTCAGCGGGAAATAGACGGCGTCGACACGCGACTCCTGCTCGTAGATGACTTCTTTGTCTTTCAATATCACCGGCTTGGCCTGCGACAGGACCTGTCTCAGTTCAGCGGGGCTGAGCGCGGCCAAGATGAGATTCTCGGAGGGATCGAGATTTTCTTGCGTCATTGTCGGCTAGCCTACAGATTTGCTCCTCCGCCCGTCGGTATCATTCTGCAGACCCATTGAACGAGTCAAGGAGGATTTCATGCAAGGTCGGCCCAAGTCGCTGGAGGGAATCCGCAAAGAGATGATCGAATTCATGCGCAACTGTGAAACCCTATTGAGCCTCGGCTCTGCGAATGCATTGACGAACGATGAAGCGGAGATCATCCGCTATTACATTCAATGGCTCAGCGAAAAGTGCCTTCGTTAAGTCCTGGCCGCTTGTCGCTTTCCTTGACGGAATCATTTCTCTTTTCCGAGCGCCATCCATACCGGCCGATCGGTCACCGGCTGATTGTTTCGCATTTCATTTCGATCGAAGACGGCCACACGGACAGGACCGCGGACTCCCCCGCTCAAAGATGTTATAGTGCGCCACGTCGCGCGCTGTACTTCGCGCCCGTACACCACCCTGGTGGAAGGGATGGACGGACCGTGACCCGCAAGCAAATATTCTCCGTCACGTTTTTCAGCATCTTGATCGTGCTGATCTGGCAGCTCGGGGTAATTCTGAGCCCGTTCTTCTATCCCATCATGTGGGCCGTCGTTCTAGCCGCCACGTTTTACCCCCTCTACGGCAAACTCCTGGATCGCCTGCACGGGAGCCGTCACGTGGCCGCCGTGATCATGACGGCCATGGTCATGGCGATCGCCGTGTTGCCTGCGGTCTACCTGATCTTTCTCGGCATCAACGAGGCCGTGCAGGCCTATGATACGGCGACCGCGTGGTTCCGCGAAGGGCGTCTGCGCGAGCTGGGCGTGGCGATCTCGCAGCTGCCGCTCATCGGGGGGATCAGTCAAGAACTGTTCGGTCGCCTCATTCTCTCGAACAGCGGCCGGCTCGAATCGTCGTTCCTGGAAGGAGGCAAGGCGGTCAGCACGTTCTTGCTGGCACAAGGGGCCGATTTGGCGAAGAATGCCCTGCTGTTCGTGACCGATTTTTTCGTGATGGTCTTCACGCTGTTTTTCCTGTTCCGTGATGGAGACCATCTCTACAGAGGGCTGTACGATGCGATCCCCCTGGATCCCGACCACAAGGCCAAGGTGTTCGACCGCATGGACGGCACGATCAAAGCCGTCGTCCAAGGCACCTTGGTGACGGCCTTGGCGCAGGGAGCGACGGCCGGCTTGACCTATTGGGCGCTCGGCGTGCCGTTTGCCATTTTTTTGGGGGCACTGTCCGCGATCCTCTCTCTGCTGCCGTTCGGCGGCACAGCGATCGTCTGGATCCCCGTCGCGATGTATCTGTTCTTCAGCGGCGCGATCATGAAGGGGGTCATCATGGTGGCCGTCGGCGCCGGTCTCGTGGGGCTGATGGATAATCTGCTGCAACCATTGCTGATCGGCACGAAGGCGCAACTGCCGATGTTGTTTCTCTTCTTCGCCTCACTGGGCGGCCTGGCCTCATTTGGGCTGCTCGGGCTCTTCCTAGGCCCGATTCTGCTGGCCGTCCTGCTAGAGCTTTTCCGAATCTATCGGGAGGAATTCCAAGACCAGCCGAGCGAGCTGCTCGTCAAATGACTGGCCGGCCCCGGCCGCCACCAGCCGGCGGATGGCGCTATCATGTACACCGGCATGAGCGCATTATTCATGACGGTTCGTCGTGAAATCGCGCAGTCGCCAAGCGAGGTCCACGGCGCGAAGAATAATGAGCGCCACGTTTGTGGACGCCGGCGAGTCGGTGAGCCGGCCGTGTCTTGCGCGTGTAGTCCCAAGAGGCCGAGGCATACTTGAAACAGTATGTCGACTGACCAAGCGGCGAGCCCGCCACACCAAGCTTCGCTTGAACCGCCGCGTTCGATCAACTCGCGGCGGAGAGGTCCTTGGCCATCGACTTAGCGTCCAGGCTCGTCGCAGCGGCGAATCCACGATTGCAGCAGAAGCGTTCATGAATAATGCGCGTTAGATGAGCAATTCCATGCCGCAACACGCTGTTGCATCGTCCCGCACCGCACTGGTGCTCGGCGCGCTCGGCATCGTCTACGGCGACATCGGTACGAGTCCGCTCTACGCGTTGCGCGAATGTTTCCACGAGACCCACGGGCTCGCCGTCACGGCCGATAATGTCCTGGGCATCCTCTCTCTCATCTTTTGGTCGCTGCTCGTCGTCGTGACGGTGAAATATTTATTGTTTGTTCTGCACGCCGACAACGACGGCGAAGGCGGCGTGCTGGCTTTGATGGCGCTGAGCCAGCGATCCCACACGGCCCATCCCAGCCGTGGGTTGGGCATTCTGGTGATCCTGGGGTTGGTCGGCGTCGCGTTCCTCTACAGCGACGGCATGATCACCCCGGCGATCTCGGTGCTGAGCGCGGTCGAGGGTCTGTCGATCGCGACGAATGTCTTCGATCCTTACATCCGTCCCATCACGGTGGTTATTTTGACCGCCCTGTTCGTGGTTCAACGCCGCGGCTCCGGCAGCATCGGTGCGGTGTTCGGCCCGATCATGCTGCTGTGGTTCGTCACGATGGGATTGCTGGGCGTGGCGAGCCTTGTGCGCACGCCGCAAATTCTCCGGGCCGTGAATCCGGCACATGGAGCAAGTTTCCTCACTCACCATCCCGATCTTGGGTTTATCGTGCTCGGCAGCGTCTTTCTGGTTCTCACGGGCGCGGAGGCTCTCTATGCCGACCTCGGTCATTTCGGCCGGGGACCGATCCGACTGAGCTGGTTCTCCGTCGCGCTCCCGGCGCTCTTGCTGCAGTATTTCGGCCAAGGGGCGCTGTTGCTCCGGGACGCCGGCGCCTTGACCAATCCCTTTTATTACCTCGCTCCAGGATGGTTGTTGTACCCACTCATTGCCCTGGCCACGCTAGCGACCGTCATCGCGTCCCAAGCGATGCTGTCCGGCGCCTTTTCCATCAGCCTGCAGGCGGTGCAGCTGGGCTATCTGCCTCCGCTACGCATTACCCACACATCGGCGGCGCAACGCGGCCAGACCTACGTGGGGATGCTGAATTGGTTCATGTTCGCAGGAACCGTGACGCTCGTCCTTTCATTCGGATCATCAAGCAACCTGGCGGCCGCTTATGGGCTGGCGGTCTCCGGTTCCATGGTCATCACCACCCTGCTGATGTACCACGTGCTCCGCCGGGCTTGGAAATGGACCGTTCCGCTGTCCGCTCTCGTCATCGGTGGGTTTCTGTTGTTCGACTTGGCCTTCTTTCTTGCGAATGTCCGCAAGCTGCCGAACGGTGGATGGGTACCGGTGATCTTGAGCCTTGGGATCTTCACGATCATGAGCACATGGGCACGGGGCCGCGCGATCGTCGCCGAACATATTCGCGCCCAGTTTCCGCCGCTGGAACGGTTTCTGGCCGAGATGGCCGCGACAATGCCATATCGCGTTCCCGGTCGGGCCGTCTTCATGACGCAGTATGTCGACGTGACGCCGCCGGCGTTTCTCCAGAACATTCGCCATAACAAGGTGCTCAGTGAAGAGGTCTATTTTTTGACCGTCGTGACCGAAAAGATTCCGTTCGTGACCGGCGGCAGCTCGATCGAGATCATCCCGATGGAGAAGCATATCGCCCGGATCATCGCGCGGTGCGGGTTCATGGAATCGCCGGACATCCGGCGCATTCTGAGACGATGTGCCGCGCACGGCTACGAGATCCCCCTTCAGGAGACGAGCTTTTTTCTGAGCAGGCTGGGATTCCTCGCGACACCCAAACCGGGCATGGCGCTGTGGCGGGAGCGGATCTTCGTGTTTCTCTCCAGGAACACTCAGCGGGCCAGCTCCTACTTTCGTATCCCGGCCAAACAAGTCGTGGAGATCGGCCTGGTTCTGGAAATCTGAGTGATTATTTGGTCAGGCGAAGTCGAGCCTGCTTGGACGGCTTCGGTGTCGTCGCGGAGTTCCGCTCTGGCGGCCCTTGGCGCTTGACGGAGAGAAGCAGTTGCGCTTGCAGAATGGCGTCGAGCAACGCGACCCGTTCGGTCTCCAGCCGTTTCTGGTTCGGCGCCTTATTGACGAATCGTTCGGCCGCATCGGCCAGCCTTCGCAGTGCGTCTTTCGTATCCATGCTCTCCTCCACGGTCTGTCTGATCGAGCGTCGGCGATTGTGCTCCATGAACGTCGGCCGCTTGTCTGATCAGGGGCTCCCCAACTCCTTCGACCAGAAGATAAACAGGCCATGGCCGCCCTTGGTGGGCGGAGCCCCGCCCGGATCGCGATAGATGCCGAAGTTGTACGTATAGTTTAACTCCACTTGAGAGCGCCACGGAGCGCCAGTCACAAGGCCGGCCCCGAGCGCCGGCATCGAGTCGGTCACGTTCTTGATACCGCCGTCCGCCGTAAACAGCGGACGCTCGACCAAGCCCCAGGTCGCCTCGAGATATGGGAACAAGAAGAACAATGCTTCATACCGATACTGCAGGTTGGCGATTGCATAGCGACGAGGGTACAGCTCGTTGAAGGCGACGCCGTGGATCATGGGAAGCGAGACCGCCTCCCATTCGTAGCCGGTCGGGCGCCCCGGCAATCGGAAAGCGGAAAATCGATCCAGGTCTTTCCCGATGCCGCCGTGAAGGCTGCCGACGAGTCGGTGTTTCTCACTATTCACGAATGGCAGGCCGGTCGCGACAAGCGCATAGGCGCTCGCCGCGACATAGGTCCGCTCCTGCCTGAAATCAGGCGTGTCGAACGGCGGGCCGCCCCATTGACTCCATGTGCCGCGATGGCCATGCACCAGATCGCCGCCCATGGTAATACCTTGATGGGGCAGCTCCATGAGGTTGCGCGTCATGGCATCGGCCCGGATGCGGAGACGAAGCCGTCCCTCATAGGTGTCCCTCGGGACAATGTATTGGGAGCCCGTCTCGTTTGTCCCCTTGAACCAACGATAGCCCGGTTCGTAGGTTACGAACACATTGACGGCGCTGTCCTGACTGAACGGACGGATAGGCAAGCGATAGCCCAAACCCACTCCGCCGAACAGATAGTTCCATTCGATTTCCGACTGGCTGATCCGCTGTCCTTGCACGTACTCGGACCTGCCGAGCGGTACGATGAAATTGTCGAACGTGAAAATGAGCGACCAGTTGGGGTACGTGCGAAGCCCGATCGTGTAATCCAGATCGTTGACCGCTATGGAGAAGGCGCCGCGAAAACGCCGGTTATCGTTGTCCCAGTTGCGCCAGAAATACAGTGCGCCGAACGGCAGGACTTCGAGCTGGCTGGGACCATTAGGAATCCATTGCACGCCGAAACTAGCCGCCGTAACACTTCGCCGGTCCCGCGGCGCCACATAAATATCTTCCCCGAATAATCTCGTGCGGAACTCTTGACCTGCCTCGGGAGTCGGCTCCTCGGGAGGCGGCGCAGCGAACGATATGTGAGCCGCGCCACACACGATGATGCCGAGCAAGGCGCCTCGGAGCCATAGAGAAGTCCCCCCGGCATGGCAACGCCTGCGTTCCGGGCGCAGCTCAACCCACGACCCTTGTCGTTTCAGCATGCGGTCGACAGCACAGGAAGGAGCGGCAAATGGAGCGGCCCAGGGAGGCCGATTATCGATGCCATATCTGCCCGGCTTGGGCGGTGTTCCCGGCCGATGAACGGATGAGCTGAAAACCGGAATGATCGATAGTGACTTGGGTCATCGACAGAGACGACTCACCTTCGCTCCTTCGACGAACCGCCATCGGCTGGATCAGGATTCAATGGTCGAATCGGCCTAATCGAGAGGGCATGGTCTTCATTGTTGACTCTCGCTTCAACCCGCTCGCCTTGCTTAATGGGGCCCGTGCGCAAGGTCGATTCATTGACGATCAGCCGTATCTCGTTTCCATTGGGATCTTCGACAAAGTAATGGTCGCCGTCGATGCGCACCACCTCTCCTTCCACCGGATACCCGATTTCCTGTTGCCCGCTACGCAGATATGGCGGCCCGGAAGGCATCAGTCCGGCCGCACGCTCATAGTCCATCCCGTTCACCAGGCCCGTCACAGAGAGGGAGATAGCCACCGCTGCCGTCAGATGACTGCTCATTTGTTTCACGGTCTCCTCGCGGCGTTTCCTGTTTCGAGTACGCGGTCGCTCCATCTAAGAGTATGAACTACTTATAGGCGAAAATCGCCTTTCCGGCCCCTGGGTAGGTCCCTAGCCTCGCGCTAGGCATTACCCGTGTTGCGTTAGCGGCTGCATCGGCCAATAGTTAGAGAAATGTCTGGCGCAACCTCGGCTGATTAAATCCTGAGGAGCAGTAGGATGACCGGCTCAACCACCTGGTGGGAACCGAAACCCAATCCCGACCCAGATCCTGGACCCATGCCGCCCGAGCCGGATCCGTTCCCATCGCCCCAACCACCGCTGCCTCCTCCGGAACCGTCTCCTGTCCCACCGACTCGACCGCCGATCCCGCAGCTATGAGATCTATTCACCAACTGGTATCGCTAAACA
>DATFFC010000202.1:0-4563 GCA_035250505.1 Nitrospiraceae bacterium
CATGTGAATATCTTCATCGTGATCCGCAAAGGGAAACCGCCCCTCGTCGAGCTCAACCTGGACGGCTTTCAGCCCTCGAATCAAGGTTTCCGTCTCCTGGCCGCTAAAGATTCCGGCGCGCTCCATCGTCTTGCAATGGGCCATACTGCCCTGAATGTCGTACGGGTAGAGCCGGTGGTCGAAAGACAACGACGAGCTGAACGATTCCACCAGACGATCAGTCGGTTCGGTGAACCGCCCGCCCCAGGCCTTCCCGCCGGGAAGCCCTTTCATGTCGGTCAACGCTGTTCCGGCCCTGCGACTCGCCTTGGTCTTCGATGCGGGGCGCCGATGCGCGCGTGCTCGTGCCATTAGGATCGGGACTTCCTTCGCTGCGCCCTGATCGCGAGCCTCAGCGCGTTCAGCCGGATAAATCCCTCTGCATCCCGCTGGCGATACACCTCGTCCTCCTCGAACGTCGCCATGTCCAGCCGATAGAGAGATCGAGATGACTTCCGACCCACCACGGTGCAGCTTCCTTTATAGAGCTTGACCCGGACGGTGCCTGTGACGTCCTGTTGCGCCTCATCCAACGCGGTCTGCAGCATCTCCCGTTCCGGCGCATACCAGTATCCATAATAGATCAGTTCCGCATAGCGCGGGATCAGGCTGTCCCGTAGATGCATCACTTCCCGGTCCATCGTCAGGGACTCCAGTCCTCGATGCGCCGCATGCAAAATGGTTCCTCCGGGGGTCTCATAGACGCCGCGCGATTTCATGCCCACATATCGGTTTTCCACCAGATCCACCCGGCCCACCCCATGCGCCCCGCCGAGCTTGTTCAGGTGAGCGAGCAATGCAGCGGGCTTGAGCCGCTTCCCGTCCACGGCGACCGGATTCCCCTGCTGGTACTCGATTTCGACTTCGCGGGCCTTGGCCGGCGCCTGTTCCGGAGACACCGTCATGTGAAAGATCTCTTCCGGCGGGGCTTGCCACGGATCTTCCAAAATGCCGCCTTCATAACTCACGTGAAAGAGATTCATGTCCATGCTGTACGGCTTCGCTTTGGTCGCGGTGACGGGAATGCCGTGTCGCTGAGCATATTCAATCAGTTCCCGCCTCGATCGCAACGACCACTCGCGCCAGGGCGCGATGATCTTCACGCTCGGATCGAGCGCGAGATAGGTCAGCTCAAAGCGGACCTGATCGTTGCCTTTGCCCGTGGAGCCATGAGAGACCGCATCGGCGCCCTCCTTGGCGGCAATTTCGATTTGGCGCCGGGCAATCAACGGACGGGCGATCGACGTACCGAGCAAATAGCTGCCCTCGTAGACCGCATTGCCGCGCAACATCGGGAAGATATGGTCTTTCACAAACACATCGCGAAGGTCCTCCACATACACCTTCGTCACGCCCAACGCTTCCGCCTTCGCTTTGATCGGCTTGAGATCTTCGCCCTGGCCCAAATCGGCGCAAAAGGCCACGACCGGGCAATCATAGGTTTCTTGAAGCCACTTCAAGATGACGGACGTGTCCAATCCTCCCGAATAGGCGAGCACCACCTTCTTCACCGACGATCGAGTCATGTCCTGTCCTTCGTGTCAGCCGTTCGTCTACTCAACAATCTCACCAACACCGCCTTCTGAACATGCAGCCGGTTCTCCGCCTGGTCCAGAATGACCGATTGCGGCCCGTCCAACACGGCCGCGGTGATTTCCTCGCCTCTGTGGGCCGGCAGGCAATGCATGACGATCGCATCCGGCTTCGCCCGTTTGAGCAACCGCTCGTTCAACTGATAGGGAGCGAGGGTCTTGAGCCGCCGAGCCTGCTCGCGTTCACGCCCCATGCTGATCCAGACATCGGTATAGACCACATCGGCGTCCTTGACTGCGACATGGGGATCCTGATGAATTTCTACCGTGGCTCCGCTTCGCTGGGCCTCCACCCTGGCTCGATCCACGATGTGTTGATCGGGCAGATAGCCGGCCGGGCACCCGACCGCGATGGCCATGCCCATCTTGGCCGACGCTTCGATCAATGAATTCGTCACATTATTCCCATCTCCGACGTACGCGACCTTGATGCCTTGCAACCGGCGTTTCTTTTCCAGGATGGTCAGCAGGTCTGAGAGCGCCTGGCAGGGATGGTTCAAATCCGTCAGTCCATTGATGACCGGGATGGTCGCCTCCCTGGCCCATTCCTCCACGGTGGCATGGTCGAAGGTCCGGATGACCAATCCATCCAAATACCGCGATAACACGCGGGCCGTATCGGCCACACTTTCGCCGCGTGACAACTGAATATCGGCCATGGGCAGCACCATCGCCTGGCCGCCCAATTGATTCATCCCCGCTTCGAACGACACTCTGGTCCGGGTGGACGGCTTCTGAAACAGAAGCCCCAGCATCTTGCCCTGCAAATGCCGTTGGACGATGCCGCGCCGTTGTTTCCGCTTCAAGTCCGCGGCCAACCGCAGCAGACCGTTCAGTTCATCCGTGGGAACCGAAAGCAGTTCTAGAAAGTCCTTGCCGAGAGCCTCTCGGCGTGATCGCCGCGCAGGACGCCGCGACATACGTGCCCCTTGATCTGACAATTAGTGGGATGACGTGGCCCGTTTGCCGAGAATCTGAGAAAGCCCGTCCAACAACCGATCGATCTCGCGCTCGCCGATGATGAGAGGAGGAACAAACCGCAACACCCGTTCATTGGTGCAGTTAATCAGCAGACCGCGGGCGAGACAGTCGGAGACGACCGCCCGGGCATCACAATCCAATTCCATGCCTTGCAACAGGCCGAGACCCCGCACCTCACGCACGGAGCGCCGGTGTTCCTTGCACTCCTCGAGCCCTTTGCGCAGGTATTCGCCCATGCGCCGGGCCTGATCCAAGACCTTGCCTTCGAGGAGAACCCGCAACACCGCCAGGCCGGCCGCGCAGGCCAGCGGATTTCCCCCGAACGTCGAGGCATGCGTCCCAGGCACGAATGCCTGCGCGACCTCATCCCGCGCGAGGCAAGCTCCAATCGGAACGCCGCCCCCCAGACCCTTCGCCAACGTCATGACATCCGGCTCGACCTGCATCTGCTCGTAGGCGAACAAGGTCCCGGTCCGTCCCATCCCGGTCTGAACTTCGTCGAACATGAGCAGCACATCCCGTTGGCGGCAGAGTTCTCGGACAGCTTTGAGATAGGCTCGATCCGCCACATGCACGCCGCCTTCGGCTTGAATCGGCTCCAGCAGCACCGCCGCCGTCTTCTCGGAGAGAGACCCTTCCAGCCCCGTCAGATCGTTGAAGGCCACGTAGGTAAAGCCGGGAACGAGCGGCTCGAATCCCTTCTGCACCTTTTCTTGGCCCGTCGCCGTCAAGGTCGCCATCGTCCGGCCATGGAACGAATTCTTCATTGTGATGATCTCATACCGCTCCGGGCCATATTTCTCATGGGCATACCGCCTGGCCAGTTTGATCGCCGCTTCGTTGGCTTCCGCGCCGCTGTTGCAGAAGAAGACCTTCCCGGCAAAGGAATGGTCCACCAGCATCTGCGCCAGTTCCACTTGAGGCACGGTAAAGTACAGGTTCGAGGTATGAATGACCTGCATGAGTTGCTTCTGAATGGCCAGGATCAGATCCGGATGGCCATGACCCAGAAGGTTCACCGCAATCCCGCCGACAAAATCGATGTATTCGCGTCCTTCAAGATCGTAGACGCGCGCGCCGCGCCCTCTCGCAATGGAGATGGGCTGGCGTTGGTACGTATTCATCAAATAGAGCTCGGCTTGCCGTCGCAATTCTTCGGTCAGCATGGCGCCCTAATAGGCCTGTGAAATCGCGAACCTAGCATAGGGAGATTGGGAACGCAATACAAGGATGTTCGCTCGAAAACCGAAACTGACGCCCCGGGAATCAACGGCCGCCGACTCAGTTGCTTGACGGGCGCTCACAGCGAATGGGATAAGGTGTCATCGATGAAGACTTGCCCGCAATGCCAACAGCAAAACAGTGACGACGCGAAGTTCTGCCATCAATGCGGAACCGCATTGGAGCCGCGGGCCGAGGCCGCTTCCGCGCCGCCACCCTCAGTGCCCATGACCGAGGAGGAACTATGGCGCGGGTTCATCGGCCCCAATGCCGATCGCTATCTGACCACCTTCAAGAAATTTTCAACCCCAACGGGGCCTCGGTTCGCGCTGAGCTGGCACTGGCCCGCCTTTATCTTCGAGCCGTTTCTCTGGTTTCTCTACCGCAAGATGTACGTCTACGCCATGATCTATGCGGTCGGGCCGGTGATCGCCTTTTATCTCACCCAGGATCTCTCGGCGGATATCGTCTGGCGTCTCATGGCCGGGGTCAGCGCCAACTACATTTACTTCTGGCACGTCAAAGAGCAGGTGGGGAAGATCAAAGCCCAGCGGGCCATAGATGGAGAAAGCCGCCGCCGAATGCTGGGAGACTTGGGCGGCGTCCAACCGTATGTGGTGTGGGTGGGCGTCGGCTTGTTCGTGTTGAAAGTGGCGTTGGTCGTGGCCATCTTCAAGGAAGGCCAGCCCGAAGGCTCAGACAAGGATCGACCGAAGGTCAAACCCGCCGG
>DATFFC010000203.1:0-3914 GCA_035250505.1 Nitrospiraceae bacterium
GCTATCACGATCTGCAAGTCGTCGGGGAGGCGCAAGACGGCATGGAAGCAGTCGAGCTGGCCGGCGCTTTGCGACCCGATGTGGTGGTGATGGACGTGAACATGCCCAAGCTTGACGGCATTCAAGCGACCTCCAAGGTCAAACACCTCCATCCCGCCACGATCGTCATCGGACTGTCGGTCAATCGGGCGAGACAGGTGGAAGACGCGATGCACGAAGCGGGCGCCTCCGCCTTCCTCACCAAGGAGAGCGTCGCAGATCAGCTCTATCAGGCCATCCAACGGACCAAGGTTCGGTAAGCGCTGTCCCGCCCGGTCCGGTGACACGATACCGTACCCTCTTTCCCTGCATCCGTTATTGATCTCCGGACCCTGTTCGCATATAGACTGCGGATCAGTTCGGCTTTGCTTAAGACGGCGAGGCGGATGGATTAGTGTGCAGAGCCGGCGGCTCGGATCTCTCGACTTGGACGTTCCGGCCGTTGTGGCGCTCAAGCAGTAATGGGAGGTGTGCATGATCGAAGCCTATTTCAGCCGGTTCCTGGACCGGTCGTTCGAATGGATTTCTTCGTCAGGCTTGCGGATTATTCTGATCACCATCGGGATGATCATCTTGTTTTCGATCCTTCAGCGGGTGGTGACGCGGTTTCGCCGCCTCTACGAGGGGCGGTTCTTCGGCCCGACGGAACTGAAACGGGCCGATACGCTCACTCAGGTGATCCGGGATGTCGCGCGCGTCGTCATTTTGGGGGTCGGGGGGATGATGGTGCTCTCGGAAGTCGGGGTGGATTTGAAGCCCTTGCTGGCTGCGGCAGGACTGGGCGGCCTTGCCATCGGTTTCGGCGCCCAAAGTCTGGTCAAGGATGTGATCTCGGGATTCTTCATTTTGCTCGAAGACTCGATCCGGGTCGGCGACGTGGTGGAGATTGCCGGGGTGGGCGGCTTGGTGGAAGAAGTGAAGCTCAGGACGATCGTGCTCCGCGACGAGTCCGGAAGCATTCACGTCATTCCGAACGGCAATATCAATACGGTCAAGAACATGACCCAATTCTATTCCTATTATGTCTTCAACATCGGCATCGCCTACCGGGAGAACGTGGATGAAGTCATGGCCGTGTTGAAGGAGATTGCCGAAGAACTCCGGCAAGATCCCGAGTTTGCCGGCGATATCTTGGAGCCGCTGGAGATGTCGGGCGTCGATCGGTTTGCCGATTCCGCCGTCATCATCAAATGCCGGATCAAGACGAAACCCATTCAGCAATGGCGCATCGGCCGAGAGATGAACCGGCGAATCAAGAACACCTTCGACGCCAAGGGCATCGAGATGCCGTTTCCCCATCAGACCATTTACTGGGGGGCGCCTAAAGAAGGGACGCCGCCGCCGCTCTATGTGGCGAGCGTGTCTTCCAATCCGTCGGCCGTGCAATGACCGCGCATGGCCGAGGTACACACCCATGGCGGCGCCTCTCGGCTCGCGCCGCAAGAACCTTCCCAAATCTGGCGGCGATTTGACCCGGCATGGAATAAACTCTTACGCTGAACGCCCGCGACAATGGAGATGGCGGGAATGCTTGGGCTGTCGGGCGAAAAGACGAGGCTCTAGTCATGGAGGAACACGGACCGGTTCTTATCGTGGACGACCATCTTGACGGAAGCAGAATGGCCCGGCAATGTCCGCGAGCTCCAGCACTACATCGAACGAGCCGTCGTCGCGATCAGCGGTCCAGAACTATCGTGCAAGGATATTGTGGCGATGGAATCTCGTTCCGAATCATCCGATCTCCGCAGGCTTGTCCGTGGAGCGGCGCAGCAGGTGGAGCGCACCCAGACGCGCTTCGCCGGGCTTCCGGCAATCGGGTCCGGGCTGCGAAAATGCTGAAGATCAGCCGGGCGAACCTCTACAATAAGCTGCGAGAATACGGTATCCAGTAGGCTCTCCTCCCGCGGCTCCCTTTGTATCGATTCTTCCGGCCCATATTATTCGTGCCTGGCGGTGTAAACCAGCCGTTCGAGATCATTGGCGCGCAAGTACTGCTGTTTCTGGGCGCTCCTGCTTAATGGCCTCCGAGGCTGCGCGGAAAGTCTCCGCGTTGTGAGGCCGGATCTGATGAGTTGTCCTCGGCCGTCCAGGGCCTCACGGCGTTGCCCGTGGTCCAGATTGATCCTCCATTAATCCTGTTGGCCATCCAGCGCAGCCGGAAGGTGAAGGTATCTTTTTGGGATGCGCTGATCCTCGAAGCGGCGCTCGCGGCTGACGCGACCTTCCTCTACTCTGAAGATTTTCAGGACGGCTCGATCTTTGGAAGGCTGCGCATTGTCAATCCATTCAAGTAACCGTTTGACCGAAAAGATACGAGATAGGAACGGACGCCGAAGATATTCTCCTAGAATACGACGGGGTGAATGTGCTGCAGACCGGTATGATCGGCATCATGGAGAAGAAGCGCCGGAGACGGCGTCCAATGTCTTGGCCTTCTCGAAATCATCGGCGGCGCCGCGCTCATCGTGTAGCTGTTGCTTGATTCGGCCGCGCACCTGGTAGGCTTTGGCGAAGTCACGACGCATCTGTATGGCCCGATCTAGGTCGGCAAACGCGCCGGTCGGATCATCGGCCTTTGCTCTCGCCTCCGCACGCATGACATAGATCTCGTAGTCGTTCGAGCCTTTGTCCAAGGCGCGCGTGTAGTCCTCGACGGCGCCCTTCCAGTCGCCGGCACCCGCCAAGGCGGCGGCGCGGTTTTCATACGCGAGGGGATCGGTCGGCATCAGCCTGATGGCTTCGCTCGTGTCGGCGATGGCCGCTTTCCAGTCGCGCAGTCTCACCCGTTCCCATCCCCGGTCGCGATAGGCCTTCGCCATCTTGGGATCGACCGATAGCGCCTTGGTAAAGTACTCCACTGCGCTCTTATGATTCCCGAGACGTCCCGCCATAGCCCCTTGCTTCCAGTAGACTTCCGGATCGTTCGGTCTGATCGCGCTCGCTTGCTCAAGCGTTTGGGCTGCTTCGGAAAATTTGCCGGCGCCGGCTTGCGCCCAGGCGAGATTCTCAAGATAACCCGCTTCATTGGGATTGCGGTTGACTGCCTCAAGGAAATCCTCCGTCGCTCCTTTGATGTCGCCGTTCTGCATTTTCGCGACGCCTCGATTGTTGAAAATGCCCGCACTGGTGCTCGAGTCGTCCAGAATCACCTCGTAAGTCTCCGTCGATTCCAGCCGCCGGTCTTTGGGCTTGAACGCGCAGCCTGAGACGATATTCAACAACATGGCGCTGAGCAGGCCCAGAAATACACTCTGTAGTCCTATGCGGGAAAGCCTGAGGCGTATGAGGAAAGGTTGTTCTGCCGGTCGGTGTCGCTTCATCACGTGATCCACCCTTGGCGGGGCTACGGCCTAGGCCGCCCGGGCTGCTCGTTGTGGCTATCGTCGCCGAAAAGATACCGCAAGAGCCCGGAAAAAAGCGAACGAGAGAGTAGGGGACGTATCGGCCTGTCCTTTCCTACCCCAGATTTCTTCCTCCGATGTCCATGAATTGAGACATCGTAACCCGCTCATTTATCAGGGGACGCGTTTCTGCTCGCCTGAAGACTGTCTAAGACCGTGGAATTCATCCGTCCTCTTGCCGGTTACCGGAAGCAGCCGCTTCTCGCTAACCCTGGCTCCCTTCAGAGAAAAGAGCACGACCGCCGCGTCATCGTTTCAAGGGCATGGTCATTGCGCTGGACCGTACGTGCTGGTGAAGGCGCGGGTGATTATGGACCGGCCTCCGAATGACCTGCTCTCTCGCAAGAGAGAATCCTTCACCAGCTCTAAGCCGGAACCAACTGGGAGCGTATGGCAGATGGCTTATGGTTGATAGCACGACACATGCGGTAAGAGCACATGGCGAACGGCGAAGGATCCGTCCCGAGTCCGACC
>DATFFC010000204.1:0-3146 GCA_035250505.1 Nitrospiraceae bacterium
AAGGTATCCCTCGGATCTCGCGTCCAACATCGACCGGTGAATACAGGCCGCCACCTAAAAACGCACGCCGAGCGAGGCGACGGCGAAGTTATACCACCCAAAGGCGAACCGTTCGCCGTTGTCCACGCCGCCTTCAAAGACGCGATAGCCGGCTGTGACAAACCAGTTGTCCGTGAGGTCGTAACGTATTTTTGCAGCCGCGTCTATGGCGCGTCCCTGCGTGGAAACCAGCCCATCGAAGTCCACCAGGGCGGTCCAGCGCGGAGCGAGCTGATATTCCACATTGGCGCTCAGAAGCGGGACGAACCCGACATCGCTGTCGGACGCGGTCACCCCTGGCTGCCGAAGTTCCACCTTCGCATCACGGATGAAGGCGGTCGCGCCGATGCGAAGACGCCATCGCTCCGATTCGTAGGCGAGGTATCGATAGGTCAGGCGATACGAGTCAAAGCGGTAGTCCGAGTCTGTTGCCGTCCCGGGCGCAAACGTGGCCCCGGCGAAACGCACCGGATTGGCAAAGGACCCGGTGCCGGAGAAACCCAGCGGCGCATAGACGAATCGTATGGAGTGGCGATGTGCCGGATTCCACGTGAGTTCCACCCTCCGCTGGATTTCCGGACCGCTCCCCTGTAGCTGCCGAAGGTCGAACCGTGTCCCGTCGGGAGAGTCTGGAATGTGGATCTCATTGCGGGATTGCCATACGGCGCCGGTTTCGAATTCCACCTGGAACCGGGTATCGGGCGGCCAGGCCTGCGCCGGAATGGCTCCCAGACACACTGCGAGGAAGCTCGCCATATACCACCCTGCTCGCCTGCTTCGATTCATCGCCGTCGTCCTCGGCCTGATCTTAGAAGGCGTGCTGCAT
Source organism: Nitrospiraceae bacterium (assembly GCA_035250505.1). Classification (GTDB taxonomy): domain Bacteria; phylum Nitrospirota; class Nitrospiria; order Nitrospirales; family Nitrospiraceae; genus DASSBQ01. The sequence goes on from DATFFC010000204.1 coordinate 866, forward strand.
CTACCACAAGTGCGACTCGGCATCGCCGTCGACCTTTTTCCTCATTTCTTTACAACACTTCGCCATTTGCTACAGTTCAACACAGCCGGCACAACAGCCATATGCAATGTCCAACTTGTCAGAAGGACCTGGTTGAGATTCCCACGTTCGAGGGGCCGCAACTCGACGTCTGTCCCGGCCAACACGGCCTGTGGTTGGATGCGGGAGAAGTGAACTTGTTCGTGGAAAATTACCGTGCACTCAAGGAGACATCACCACGGGCTGCTTCATCGGGAGACGGCACCCGGTCGTCGATGTGCCCCAAGTGTGGCGGGCTCTTGGATCCAAAGTCGGTCCTTGAGACCGCGTTCTCTGCCTGCCGGGCCTGTCAGGGCTGGTGGCTTCCCCACGGCAGTCTCACGCAGCTGAACGAGACGGCTCGGGGCGCCGCTGCGCCGATCCGTTTGAGCGAACCTGAATTTTATATCCGCGCTGAGAAGAGACGAGCGACGTCTTGGTCGAAGGAGTCACAAGCTGATTCCCGCCGGTTTCGGATCGGCCGGCGCGCTCAGGACTTATGGTTTTGGACAATCTTTTTGGGGGGTGCCCTTCTCCTGGGCTGTCTCATTCTATTCGCCGGCATTCGGAAAGCAGTCGGGCCCGTTCATTGGGCGATGGCACCCGATGTCACGCTGCTCTACCTGGCACTCGGCGTCGGAGGAGGACTCGGGCTGTCGATCTATGGCTTCATGCTGAACCACCGGAAGTCCCTCATCGAAAGCATCCCCACGTCCCCTATCCGGTCTTTGGCCGTGGGCCTCGTGGAAGTGAGCGGCCGGGCCCAGCCTGAGCGCGAGTTGTTATGCGCACCGTTTAGCGGAATGCCCTGTGTGTTCTTCACCTATCATGTCGAAGCACGCCGCGAATCGCGCAACGGAACCAGGTGGGAAACGATTGCACAGGGCACCTCCGGAGAGCCCTTCTTCGTGCGAGATGAGACCGGCAAGGTGCTCGTGGTGCCATTTGATGCCCAACTGATCCTGCCGGACAACCGGACGACCCGGAACAATTGGTTCGGAACGCTCCCGGAACAAACCCTCCAGGGTCTGTCGAAACTGGGCGTCGCGGTGGACGGCTGGCTCGGGGAGAAGACCATACGATGCAGTGAAGCCTCCCTCCTGCCGGAGGACACGGTGTATGTGCTGGGCACCGCGCAAGAGCACAGGGCCGCCGCAGAGAGCACCGAGAATTCCGCCCGGCTGTATATCGGCAGCAGTCGAGACCACCACTTCATCATTTCCGATCGGAGCGAAAAGGCATTGCTGTCCAGGTTGCGCTGGCAGGTGTTCGCCTTCCTCGGCGGAGGCCCGGCCTTGGCGGTGATTTGCCTGCTTCTGATCTTCAAGACGTACGGGACAGCGGGTCCATGACCTGAGCCTTTCACCAGGGAGCGAGCTATGAACGGCACATTGATATTTGGCATCTTGCTGGTTTTCGGGATCGTGGGGATCATCGCCTACGCAGTGGGACTCTACAACACGTTGGTTCGCCTCTCGAACAACATCGACAAGGCCTGGTCGAACATCGACGTCATGCTCAAACAGCGTCATGATGAGCTGCCGAAACTCGTAGACGTCTGCAACAGCTACATGAAACACGAAAAAGACACGCTGGAAGGCGTCACCAATGCCCGAACCGCCTACAATCGAAGCAAGGGCGTGGACGAGAAGGCCCAGGCGGAAAATCAGATCACGCAAGCCTTGGGGAAGCTATTCGCCGTCGCGGAGCAATATCCCGATCTGAAAGCCAACCAGCAGTTTCTCACCGTGCAGCAGCGCATCTCGGCCCTCGAAAACACCATCGCAGACCGGCGGGAGTTTTATAACGAGTCGGTCAATCTCTACAACATCCGCATCGAACAAGTTCCCGCGGTATGGGTCGCCCAGCAAATCGGCTACCATGCTAGGCCGCTGCTGACGGTCGCGTCATCCGACCGGGAAGATGTGCGCCTGGCCTTCGCCAATCAAGCAGCCTGAACAGGATAACCGCTTCTCGCAGCCGGTGTTCCCCAGGCGCTCAAACGACTCCCGACCCCTTTGTTTTTTCAGAGGAGGAACCCGCATCGGACGCGCCGACATGCCAGCATTACACCGAAATGAACCCGGCGGTCTGGCTACGGCGAGTGACGCAGAAAACCAGAATGTCCCCCTTCTTTTGCCTCGTCCGGAGCGGACGACGTTGAGCAATTTTGACCAGATGCCCTCTTGCCGCTCAAGGGATAATGCAGGAGAACCCTTCACTT
>DATFFC010000205.1:0-8892 GCA_035250505.1 Nitrospiraceae bacterium
AGCGCAGGATTATCTGGTCAAGACGCGGTTGAGCGGCCACGCCTTGATGCGCGCCATCCGGTATGCCGTCGGCCGGCATCAGGTCGAGCTGGCCCTCCGAAAGAGCGAAGAGCGCTTCCAGTTGGCCTGTCGCGCCGCCCGGGATGCTATCTGGGAATGGGATATCGACGCGGACACGCTGACCTGGAATGATACGTACCAGTCGGTCTTCGGCCATGGTCCTTCCGAAAGGGACAAACGGATGGCGACGTGGGCGGAGCGTATCCATCCGGAAGAACGAGGCGGCGTCCTTGCGAGTCTCCACGCGACCATTCAATCGACGGACACCCTCTGGACCACCGAATTCCGCTTCTTGCGGACCGACGGGACCTATGCGTACGCGCTCAACCGCGGATACATCGTGCGAAGCGACGACGGTGTCCCCCGGCGCATGATCGGAGCGATGATCGACATGAGCGAGCGCCGGCAATTGGATCGGCAACGCGCCGCCCAGCTTGCCGTGACGATTGCGCTCGATGAATCGGTCTCGCTCGGCGAGGCGATGCCGACCATTTTGCGCGTCATCGGCGAACTGAAAGATTGGGTGTTTGGATCGCTGTGGCTTGTCGATACCCACCAGAAGATCTTGCGCGTCGATGCGACGTGGCACAGCCCTTCCATTCATGCCGATGAATTGGCGGCCGTCTACCGCACGGTGAGCGTGCGCTCCGGGATCGGGCTCGCGGGTCAGACGTGGAAGGCGGGGACGCCGCGGATTCTGGCGGACATTTCCGAGGATACGACCTTTCCCACCGCCTATATGGCGCAGCAGGCCAAATTGCGCGGAGCCTGCGCCTTTCCGATCCACCGGGGACAAGACATCATGGGCGTGCTGGAGTTCTACACCCAGGAGGTCCTGCGGGCGGACGATGAGCAGCGCCAAATGCTGGCCGATTTGGGAGCAAAGATCAGCCAGTTTCTTCACCGCAAGGATCTCGAGCGCCAACTTCGCCAATCCCAAAAAATGGAGGCCTTAGGACGGATGGCCGGCGGAATCGCACACGACTTCAATAATCTGTTGACGGTCATCAATAGCTGGAGCGAGCTGCTGCTCGAGCACGCTTCCATGGAGGAGAAGTGGCAGCGCGGCCTGACGCAAATCAAGGAGGCGGGCGACAAAGCCGCCGGCTTGACGAGACAATTACTGGCGTTCACACGCCATCAGGTCGTGGAACAGCAGGTCATGAACTTGAACGAGCGGGTCATGAGCATCGTGGAGTTGATGCAGCGTGTCATCGGGGAGGACATTCATCTCGCGGTCAACCTCGACCCTCATCTCGGACAGGTCAAGGCCGATGCCGGCCAGATCGAACAGGTCATTATGAACCTAGTGGTCAACGCCCGCGACGCCATGCCGCAAGGCGGCCGATTGGAGCTGCAGACCCGAAATGTGCGCATCGCGGAGACGGACCCCGCGCGACAGGAGGAGCTGCACCCCGGTTCCTATGCGGTTCTGTCGGTGCGCGATAGCGGCTGCGGGATGGACGCCGAGACCATGGCTCATATTTTTGAGCCGTTCTTCACGACGAAAGAGCGGGGCAAGGGGACGGGGCTGGGATTGGCGACGGTGTACGGCATCATCAAGCAAAGCGGCGGAAACATTGCGGTCAAGAGCGAGCCGAATAGCGGCACCACTTTCACGATCTATCTTCCGCAGCCCGGTGACGGGCCGCCTGAGCCGCACTCCAAGCCCGCGGCGTCCCCGCTCTTTCGCGGCTCGGAAACCGTGCTGCTCGTGGAGGACGACGAGATGGTCCGCGGACTTGCCCAGGTGGTCTTGGAGGCCCAGCACTACACGGTGTTGCCCGCGCGCAATGCCGAGGAAGCCATTGAGGTTGCCCGCCGTCATGCGAAGGTTATCGATGTGGTCATGACCGATACGGTCATGCCGGGGATGGGAGGGCCGGATCTGGCCGAGCGCTTGATGCAATTGCGGCCGGGGTTGCGTGTGATTGTGACATCGGGCTATGCCGGGCGCGGACAGGAGTTCATCCAGTCGCTGGGATCACAAGCGGCATTTTTGCAAAAGCCCTATACGCCGGACATGCTCACGAGAAAAGTGCGCGAGGTCTTGGATTCCAGCGGCGCATCGATTCCCATGCCGGAGTGACAGCGGACCTCCACGTTGCAGCAATGATCCGAATGCTTGGAAACGATGCGGACCAGGTTCACCGGGCGTCGTGGAAAATGATACCGGCCGCATGGCGACATCCCGAGCGCACGCGGCTCACGCCGTGCCGGAGTTTGACACGATAGAACCCGCGGGAGCCGCGCACGGGACGCTGATTGACGGCGAACACGACCGCATCGCCTTGCCTGAGCGGCACGACCTCCGGCCGTGATTGCATGCGTGGTCGCTGCTCGGTCATGATGAACTCCCCGCCCGTGAAGTCCTGCTCCGGCCTCGACAGCAGAATCGTCGCTTGAAGCGGAAAGACGTGCTCGCCGTAGAGATCCTGATGCAGGCAATTGTAGTCGTCTGCTCCGTATTGAAGAAGCAGCGCCGTGGCTTTGGTCTGTCCGGCCAGCCGGCACCGCTTGATGAAAGCGTCGTGCTGCTCCGGATATCGGACATCGATCCCCATGGCCTCATTCCATCGGTTGGCGATCGGGACGAGATGTGGATAGAGGGCAGTCCGAAGCGTTTTGATGATGGCAGGCAACGGATAGTCGAAATACTTATATTCACCCTGCCCGAAGCCGTGCCGTCCCATCACCACCCGGCTGCGGAAGAGCTCATCGTGACGGTACAGTGAGGCCAGCGACTCGCATTCCGAACGAGACAGGAGGGCCTGGATCACGGCATTGCCTCGGGCGTCAAGCTCACGTGACACGTCCTCCCATTTGATCGCCGTGATTTCTTTTCGAATCCCCGCCGACATCGTCGACTCCATACGGTCTGCTGTACGGGAGATCCCGGCGGACAAAGTGCTGCCTCTGTCCGACATCCCGGCCGCCATCCTTGCGCACGCCAGACGAATGTACCGCCTCTGATCAATCCGCGTCGCGGAGAGACTTAGGCCAACTTCTTCGTGAGCGAACCGAATCGGAAGGCGGGAGGCAGCGCGGGTGTGCTTGACTTCATTCGGCCGCGAAACACGCGGGGAAATATTCCATTGAAGCGTTGAACGGGCGTCTCGAGTTGTGTGTAAACGGCCACCACCTCACTGAGTGCTCAGTGGAAAGCTGATCACCAGTCCTCCCATGACGTCGCCGGTTTTGAAATCCGACTTCGGGCTGTTCGGATGGGCGTTGTGGCATTGGACGCATGCCACCGTGACAGCCACGTCGGCATAGACCGCTTGGAACACCTTGCCTCCGCTGCCCGGAATGGTGCTGGAATACGGCCTATTGGGACGTGCCTGAACTTCTTTCAGAGCCATCCGTTCAAATTCGTTGGCCGGCGCATTCGCCTTATTGATCGGCCACTGACTGATCAGGCGGTAGCGGACGTTCGGGCCGGTCAATTCAGCAATCTCGCTTGTCTCCTGTAGAAGCTGCACAGGTAAGGGCAATGTATGCGCCGTCTTCCAGTTTTCCGATGACTCGACAATGCGCTCTTGTTGAAGTCGGTTGACGATGTGGATCGTGTAAAAGTGCCGGTGAGCCATGATGACCGCGCGCAAATAGTCGGCAACGGTTCCAGGGGCAATGCCCTGCGGTGGGCCGGAATCCTTCTCGACTGCGAAGATGTTCGGGGCGGCCAGTACTGCGATCGTTGCAAGAACGGCGATCCACATCAAGGCTTTGCCGGCCATGATACCCTCTCTTTCTTGTCGGTTGGGGCCAGTCCCACAGGCAAGGGGATGGAGTCAAATCCATATTTGACCAAGAGCTTTTGTATGCGAGGCGTCATCAGAAAATCAGAAAAGTGATCTGCGGCCGAACGCAATGAGGCTCGACAGGTCGACACGACCGATTGCCCGAACTGAATCGGCCCATAGGTTCCGAACGGGGCTTCATCGCTGATCCGGACCTGTCCGTTGTTGATCGAATCGACGCGATAGACCAACCCCACATCGGCCTTTCCCGCGCGAATCAGATTCATGATGTCCTCGCTATGCGGCGCATAGAGAAGGTGGGAACGGCCTTTATACGTCGGATAGAGCTTGGCCAGCGCCCGGGCGGTGACTTCTCCCAACGAGGACGTTTGGGGATCACCAAGAGCAATGCGTATGGTTCGATCCGGCAGCGCGTCGTGAAAGGAAACCATCGCGGCCGTGGAGTCCGACGACATCACGAGCACGAGGGATGTCTGTGCGTAGATCCTGGGGCGGCCATTGAGAGTCAGTCCCTTCTTGTGCAGGAACTCGACTTCGTCGACCCCCGCCGACAGAAACACATCGATCGCCGCTCCCTTCTCGATCTGTCGCACAAGCGTTTTCGATGGCGTGTACAGGACATGGACGGGCGCCCCATACTCCCGCTCGTACATCGGTAGGATTTCGCTGAACGCCGGTCTCAAGCTGGGAGGCGCCCCGACGGTCAGCGTGTCTGCCTGTGCCGACTTCCAAATCCCGACGACGACCGCCAGTCCGGCGGTAACGGCGATCAGCATCTTCAACGTCCGAACGTCCACGCTGTACACCCACAAGTCGCCCAATATTGCAAATTACCTATCCTGACCCACGGATGCAACATAAAAGGGGTCGGGAGTCTTTTTGTGACACCGGCGGACTGAGCATGGTGGCTCGCATATTGACCGCACGGCGTCCGGCGGCCGACCCATCGTCTTCCGGATGGCTTCCACGGAGCTACCCATGCGCGCCCACCGAAAGACCGAACATCATGCACTCATACGCTAACATGCATTCCTTATCTGTCGTGGCCTCTCGCGTGCCGCCGTATTGTGTGGATTCGGACGTCCACTGGAGCGCGGCCATGTTCGGCTTGGGTACCCTCTGTGGTTCACCGCTGAGATTGAAGAGCACACGGATGGTCTTCTCGGAATCATGCCGCCGGCCTCCGCGAATCAGCTCGAGCACGGGTCCGGAGTCCGGATGCGGCAGCATGCGAGCCGACCGCTCGGCATAATTTCGGAGCGCCGGACGGTCCCGGCGCTGGTGGAGCAAATCCTGGTAGAGGCGTCGCAACCCGGCCTTGTGCGGGTCGGTATCCCAGGACCAAGTCAGTCGCGACGCTTCAAATGTCGTCTCCGCTTGAGGATCGGGCACCTCGGCGCCATCGGTATGAAATGCCTCGAACTCGCGCCGTCGTCCGGATCGAACCGCCTCAATCAGTTGCGGGTCACTGAACGAACAGAAAAACTGGAACGGATGCTCTTCTCCATATTCTTCGCCCATGAACAAGAGCGGGAGATGCGGCGCAAGCAAGAGCAGGCTTGCGGCCAAACGCTGGGCCGGACGTGTAATCAGCGTGCCGAGTCGTTCGCCGGCGGCGCGGTTGCCGATCTGATCATGGTTCTGAATGCAGACGACGAAACGGTCGCCAGAAAGGCCGGCGGCGGGACCACCGTGGCGGCGGTCACGATGTGCGCTATAGGAACCGTTGAGGACGAATGTGTGCTCCAGGAGCTGAGGAAAGTGCGCCGGCGTTCCATAGTCCTCGTAATATCCCTGTCGCTCGCCGGTGAGGGCCGCGTGGACCATATGATGAAAATCGTCGCTCCATTGCGCGTCGAGCCCATAGCCGCCTCGCTCGGAAGGAAGGAGCAGACGGACATCGTTGAGATCGCTTTCCGCGACGATATGGATGTGCCGGCCGAGGTTCCGTCCCACTTGATCAGCCGTCTCTTTGATATCTTGAAGAATATGCCGGGCCCCAAAGTCGTAGATGGCATGGACGGCATCCAGCCGCAGCCCATCGAAGTGATAGTCCTCAATCCACATCCGGACATTGTCGAGGACGAATGCCCGAACCGGATCACTACCTCGGCCGTCATAATTGACGGCTCGGCCCCATGGCGTGCGGTAGTGGTCCGTGAAGTAGGGACCATATTCGGCCCAGTAGCTGCCTTCCGGTCCGCTGTGGTTATAGACGACGTCGAGAAAGATGGCGAGGCCGTGATAGTGACAGGCATTGACCAGTCGCTGCAGCCCTTGCGGCCCACCGTAGCTGTGTTGCGGTGCGAACGGATGGACGCCGTCATAGCCCCAATTGCGCGTGCCGGAGAATTGACCGACCGGCATCAACTCGACAGCGGTGATGCCCAAATCGCGTAACAGAGGCAAGCGAGGGATTATGGCATCGAAGCTCCCTTCGGGTGTAAACGTGCCGACGTGGAGTTCGTAGAACACGAGGGCTTCGCGCGGTATCCCGATCCACTGCCTATCCGACCAGGCGAACGTATCGGTTCGCAGCACCGCCGAGGCTTGGTTCACGCCGTCCGGTTGCCAGCGCGAGGCCGGGTCCGGCCGTTCCGGACCACCGTTCAAGCGATACACGTAGCGCTGGCCATTCGGAACATCATCTCTCGAGAAGCTGTAGTACCCGCGCGCTTCCCGCTTCATGGCCCACGTCTCTCTGTTCCTTCCATGGATCAGCACCAGATCGATGCGGTCAGCCTGAGGAGCCCACACTCGCCATTGAACCGATCCATCAGCCAATGCGATGGCACCGCAAGGAGCTGTCGTGCTGTCCAACAGTCGGTCCATATGCCTCCGTCGGATGGTTAATCGGCCTGCAGTTGCAGAGGCCCTTGCTGCATCTCCGGCAGCGGCCATGCGACGTCCTTAACAAAGCCTTCGACAGGCTGCGATAATCTACCGCTGAAAAATGAAGGCCAAGAAGAAGCCTCCTTACCACGGAGACTTCTTCCGGCCATCACATTCTCCTTCCGGTAAAAACCGATCCTATTGTCCTTGCCAGGAGCATGGCCCGATAGTTCGCTCATCCTTCGGCATAGATCTCAAAAAATGCGTCCACGCTTTCGAGTAACCGAGCTTTGATTTCATCCGGTGTGCCGTTGATGACATGGACGGCCATGGTCCCTACCGTTCCGTTGGGCAGCGTAATGGGCACATGGGGATGAGCGAACTCCTTGCCGGTACCGATATCCAACCGCATTCCATAGCCGAGTGTATATTCGACCCTCTTGTTGGGTGTGCCGTTCTGTGCAAAATCCGCCATTGTTAAGTGCCTCCTTCTGGCCGAATGCCTGCTATGTCTCTTCTCTCTCTACTCGTTCTTTTTATAGTCCGCTAAGGCCGCCTTGATGGCATCTTCGGCCAATACCGAACAGTGGATCTTAACCGGCGGCAGGTTCAGTTCCTGCACGATGTCCGTATTTCTGATTGTTGCCGCCTCATCCACGGTCCTGCCTTTGAGCCATTCCGTCGCGAGACTAGAACTGGCTATTGCGGACCCGCATCCAAAGGTTTTAAATTTCGCGTCCACGATCCTGTTTTCGTGGACCTTAATCTGTAACTTCATGACGTCGCCGTACTCCGGTGCGCCGACAATCCCGGTACCCACCCCGACTCATCTTTCGTAAAACTCCCCATGTTCCGAGGATTGCTGAAATGGTCTACCACTTTGTCGCTGTATGCCATATCGTGGCCTCCGTAAAGTTGTAGGATGCCTGGAACTTCGATGGCGAGCGGGCTCTCCGCCTGCCTGCCTTGCACGAACTCGCTGGTACCGTGGTACGGTATCCCGCTGTCGCCGAAAACGATGACCTGATAGTCCAAGGTGACCTCGGAGCCATTCCCAATCACCGGACTCTTCGCTTCGGGATAATGGCAACGAGACAGCGAGCGGGGAAGCCCCGCTGGTCGCGAGCGGGACAGAAAGAGCAGAACACGTGAGGAGACAGCCAAAGCAATGGCATTTCGATGACGGCACTGCCGCATTATGAGCCTCACGATCCTCTCTATAGTGGAACCCGTAAAGGGTGCAAGCATCGGACCGTGTGTCAGGCCTTGACGGGAGACAACTGCAGGGGTGATCGCCTCAGTTTTGCTCTCTTTCAAAGAGGTCTTCTACAGCTGGTATTCTGACATCCCACGCCGGCGAAAGGTTTCCCTACTTCCCTGAACCTCTGCGAGCAGATTTAATTATCGGCCAGAGCATTGCCAGATTGTCCAGACGGGAGCAGTTTGTCTTGCGAAACAAGCGCCGCCGCACCAAGCGTCGGGATCTTGACGCTGTGGCTTACAAATGGATTCGCCACGAGCATTTTGCCTGTTCAGGGAGTCATTGTCTGCCGCCGCGGACGCTCTGCGAAAAGTTAGGCGGCAAGCTCGGCGAAATCCGGAGGGGCTTTTCGACAGGCCGCTATGAAATGATCGAGGGTACTCGTGGTTCGCCGACTCTGGGTTAGCCCCTCTGATCTTGCACAGAGACCCGTTTAGTCTGCAGACGTTGCATTCAACCATCGAAGGAACCATCACACTGCCAAATCATTACAGCATTACGGCACACCGCTTGGTGGATCGGCAAAACGCGTGGCTTTCATAAAATATTCCCACGTCGTCACGACTCCGTTTTCGAAATATACGCGAAAGTCGGCCGTCACGCAGGCGTCACGCCCAATGGGAGGATATAACCAGACTCGTGCCGGCCTTCCCTCGAGTTCGATGTCCTTCTTGCACACCGGAGGTCCGAGGGATAGATATACCTGATTTTCAGTCATTCCCCGCATGATACTTTCCTTGGCAATGACCCGTCGGACATGTTCCGGGTAAGAAGGATATTCTGTTTTCAACAGCCGCTGACGTTCCGCGTCACATCCGAATACTGCGGCCAGCATCAAAACCGCACATACGAGTCGAGACATTGAAGAGATTTCCCGGCTAGCCTGAGTGCGCGGGCAGATGTAGCAAATCCTTCGACAGCCCGCAATAGTAAGCCAGACGTTCTGCAGCGCTAGGAGGAGTGGCGTCCCCAACGGGA
>DATFFC010000206.1:0-3481 GCA_035250505.1 Nitrospiraceae bacterium
GCGCTGGTGCCACGCGCACGCGAGGTCGTCGTGCTCGCGCCGCCCGTCGATGGGGAGCGTGCCGCAGTGCTTGCCTTCCTATCCGATGGGGAATCGTGGTCGAGCTCGGCCCTGGCGCTTGCGCTGGGAGCCAGCCAGCGCACCGTGCAGCGGGCACTCGACTCGCTTGCGGCAGCAGGCAAAGTGCAGCCGTTTGGCCGCGGGCGAGCGCGTCGTTGGATGACGCCGCCCGTGCCGGGATTCACGACGACTTTGTTACTCCCCGCTCCGTTACCGAGTGGGGTAGGATGAAACCATGAATCGATCAACCGCCGACATCGTCCGTGAGTATGGACCCTTTGCGGGTGCCGGCAGCGTGCATGGAGTCACATATGACGGTCAGCACGTCTGGTTCGCTGCCGGAGACAGGCTGATCGCCTTCGATCCTGCGAGCGGCACGGCACTACGCTCGATCGACATCGCCGCTGATGCAGGGACGGCCTTCGACGGCCGGCACCTGTTTCAGCTCGCCGAGGATCGCATCCAGAAGATCGATCCGAAGACCGGCCGTGTGCTGGCCACGATCCCGGCGCCCGGCGGCGGCGGCAACTCGGGGCTCGCATGGGCCGAAGGGACACTCTGGGTGGGGAGGTATGAGGATCGGAAGATCCATCAAATTGATCCCCAAACAGGGACGATTCTTCGCACCATCGAGTCCAACCGCTTCGTCACCGGGGTGACCTGGGTCGACGGAGAGCTCTGGCACGGCACCTGGGAAGACGACGCGAGCGAGTTGCGACGAGTCGATCCTCGAACGGGAGAGGTCCTGGAGACTCTTGAGATGCCGCCTGGCGTGGGCGTGTCGGGACTCGAGTCCGATGGCCGTGATCTGTTCTTCTGCGGAGGAGGAAGGAGCGGGAAGGTGAGAACCGTCCGCCGGCCCAAGCGGGGCTCCCCCAAAAGCAGCGATGTCTAGGTCTCCGGGCCTCAGCTCTTAGTCTTCCGTCAGTTCTACCCGGTCGACGAAGTAGGTTGTCTCCCCGAAGCAGGATGTCGGAATGTATCGAAATTCTTTGTAGTGCATGACCACCCGCTTGCCCATCTGGCCGTCGAGCTTCTGCGCCACCGCATCATCCCACACGCTGAAATCCCAGAGCAGTGGAGCGACACCCGGAACGGTCGTCATGGCAAGCTCTCCTTCATAGGTCTTGCAAACCCAGCCCTTGCGGGAAAACTTTTGCAAGTAACCGGCGCGCTCGCCGTCTGAATAGCTCCAGTTGAAGACGATCAGCAGATACGCGGCGGCGACAAAGAGAAGGAGAACGACGACCAGCAGCCGCAGCTTCATGAAGAGACCACGGAAAGGCGCAAGGCTTGTCGATGATCCATTATTTTCCCCACAGCAGGGTTAGACGTCCTGGAAAAGCCACGGCGCCTCCGTCTTGCGCCGCTGTTCATAGGCGGTGACGGCATCCTGATGCTGCAACGTCAAGCCGACGGCATCGAGTCCGCGATACAGACAGTCTTTTCGAAATGGATCGATGCCGAATCGATAGATGGCCTGTCGCGGCGTCGTGACCGTCTGGGCTTGCAGATCCACGGTCAGGGTGAAACCATGCGTCTCGGCCATCTGCTCAAAGAGCGACTGCACCTCGTCGTGACTCAGGACAACCGGCAGGATTCCGTTCTGTATACAATTGTTGAAAAAGATATCCGCAAAGCTGGGGGCAATGATGCAGCGAAATCCCTGATCAAGCAATGCCCAGGGCGCATGTTCCCGCGACGAGCCGCATCCAAAATTATCCCGGGTCAGCAGAATCGTGGCCCCTTGGTAGCGGGACTGGTTTAAGAAGAAGTCCGGATCGGGGGATCCGTCCTTGGTCTTTCGCCAATCATAGAACAGGCCTTCCCGCAGGCCGGTCCGCTTAATTGTCTTGAGAAACTGCTTTGGGATGATCTGATCGGTGTCGACGTTCACCCGGTCCAGCGGCGCCACGAGGCCGGTCAGTTGTGTAAACGGCTGCATATCTAATTTTCCATTTTATCAGTTGGCCAGTGGATCATTATCCACTGATGCAGTGATCACCTGACTCACTGATGCACTGGGCAATGTTAATTCCAGTGTCTGATGTCCACGAAATGGCCCTCGATGGCTGCCGCGACGGCCATCGCCGGGGACACCAGATGGGTTCGGCCCCCGGCTCCCTGGCGCCCTTCGAAATTTCGATTGCTCGTGGAGGCGCAACGCTCGCCCGGCTGGAGGACGTCGGCGTTCATCGCCAAACACATGCTGCAGCCCGCTTCACGCCATTCAAATCCGGATTCTCTGAATATGCGATCCAGGCCTTCCTGTTCCGCCTGTTGTTTGACCAGGCCTGAGCCGGGTATCACCATCGCGTGCACCCCCGGCGCGACTTTCTTGCCTTTGGCGAAGCCGGCAGCCAATCGGAGATCCTCGATGCGGGAATTCGTGCAGGACCCGATGAAAACTTTGTCGATCCTGATCTGGGTCAACGGGGTGCCGGGACTGAGCCCCATGTAGGTGAGTGCGCGCTCGGTCGCCTGGCGCAACTTCTCGTCGCTCATTTCGCGAGGGTCGGGGATCGTTCCGTCGACACCGGTTACCATGCCGGGACTCGTTCCCCAGGTGACTTGAGGAGCAATTTTGTCGGCGCCGAGTTCGACCACGGCGTCGTACGAGGCGCCGGCATCAGTGGTGAGTTGCCGCCACGCGCGGACGGCTTGATCCCACAGCGGGCCCGTCGGCGCCATCGGACGTCCCTTAATATAGGAGATGGTCGTCTCATCAGGCGCGACCATGCCGGCGCGCGCCCCTCCTTCGATCGACATATTGCACAGCGTCATGCGTCCTTCCATCGACAAGGCGCGGATGGCCGGCCCGGTATATTCGATGACGTGGCCGGTTCCCCCTGCTGTGCCGATCTTCCCGATAATGGCCAGGATGATGTCCTTGGCCGAGCAGCGGTGGGAGAGAGCCCCGCTGACGCGGATTTCCATGGTCTTCGGGCGCTTCTGGAGCAGGCACTGGGTGGCCAGCACGTGTTCGACCTCACTCGTCCCGATTCCGAAAGCGAGTGCGCCGAAGGCCCCATGTGTAGAGGTATGGGAATCCCCGCACACGATCGTCATGCCGGGCAACGTGAAGCCCTGTTCGGGCCCGATAATATGGACAATGCCCTGTCTGAGATCGCCCATGCCGAAAAATCTGATCCCGGCTTCTGCGCAGTTCTCTTCCAAGGTTTGAATCTGCTTGGCGCTGATTGGGTCGGCAATTCCTAATTTTCTATCCGTTGTCGGGACGTTATGGTCCGGAACGGCGAGGACGGCTCCGGGCCGACGAACTCGCCGGCCGACCACCCGGAGTCCTTCAAAGGCCTGGGGCGAAGTCACTTCATGGACCAGGTGCCGATCGATATAGAGTAGGGTTGTCCCATCCGGTTCTTCCCGTACGATATGTTGCTCCCAAATCTTGTCGAACAAC
>DATFFC010000207.1:0-12361 GCA_035250505.1 Nitrospiraceae bacterium
GCAGCCTCATCCTGACAACGGTCGATGAATTGTGTCAGGAACACATAGAGCCGCAACAGTGTTTCCGTGGTTTCAATATGCCCTGGATGCGTCTCTGTCTGCATGATGTATGACTCCCTTCTTCTATCCCAGGATGATGAGCTTCCCTCCGACGACTTCGCAAGCATACCTAGTTCCACGTGCAGGAACAAGAAGCGCCCGTTCTTCTTCGAGCGAGGACCCGTTTATAGTTAACAAGGATGGTGGGTCCTGCATCGCGAATCGCGGCGAAGGCGACCCGCTGCTCCTCTATGGTCAGGGCGCTGTCGTGCGGGTGTGCGACATCGCCGGAGGAACGGGGACCCCGCCGAGGCTTGGCCGAGGAGGAAAGCTGGAACTGACTGAAGCACTGCGATCACAAGATCGCAGCTGAGGGAATTCCAGAAGGCGTTCCGCTCGGCTAAGCCCGAGAGGGTCGTTCCGAGAGGTGGGAAGCAACAGCCGCATGACAGCGCCCATCATTCGCTTACGTGCGGTCGAGGCGGAGTGCTGAGCAGTGCAGGACCCATCGTCCAAGTACTCCTGATGAGCGAGCTCGTTGACTTCCCTCCTTCACCCTTCTAGAATCCGGCCCCAAGATTTTTTTACCATGCCATCGCAATTCGTCCACCTCCACCTCCACACGCAATACAGTCTGCTCGACGGCGCCAATCAGATCGATCCGCTGGTGCAGCGGGTGAAGGAATTCGGCCAGCCGGCGGTCGCCATGACCGACCACGGGAATATGTTCGGCGCCGTGGAGTTCTACCGGAAAGCCCACGAGGCGGGCGTGAAGCCGATCATCGGCTGCGAAGCCTACATGGCGCCGGGCAGCCGGCTGGCGAAGGACAGCGGTCTCGCCAACAATGACTACTATCATCTGATCCTGCTCGCCGCCAACCGCACCGGGTATCAAAACCTCATCAAACTCGTCAGTAAGGCATACCTTGAAGGGTTTTATTACAAACCCCGGATGGATAAGGAACTCTTGCAACAGCACCACGAGGGACTGATCGCGTTGTCCGGTTGCTTGAGCGGAGAAGTCTCTTATCTGATCGGCCAAGGCAATGTCGAGGGCGCCACACGCACCGCCGGCGAGTATCGCGAGATTTTCGGCAAAGGGAATTACTACCTGGAGCTCCAGGCAAACGGGTTGGAGCATCAACGGATCGCCAACGCCGGCCTGCTCGAGATTCACAAGAAGCTCGACATTCCGCTGGTCGGCACCAACGATTGCCATTACCTCAAGAAGGAAGATGCGCACCCGCACGAATTGATGCTCTGCCTGCAAACCGGGAAAACCCTCAGCGACGCGAACCGGATGAAATTCGACACCGATCAGCTCTACGTCAAATCGACGCAGGAGATTGATGCGGAGTTCAAGGAACTGCCGTCCGCCGTATCCAACACGGTCCGGATTGCCGAGGCCTGCACGTTGGAATTGGCGTTCAACAAGACCTACCTGCCCAAATTCACAGTGCCGAATGGGTTCACCCGCGAAACGTACACGGAGCACCTGGCGAAAGAAGGTTTGGCGGCCCGGCTGAAGGAACGGCCGAGTGCCGTCCCGGCGTTGGCCTATGAGGTGCGGCTCAAGGAAGAACTGGCCGTGATCTGCTCAATGGGGTTTGCCGGCTATTTTCTCATCGTCTGGGACATCATTAAGTTTGCGCGCTCCAGAGGCATCCCCGTCGGACCGGGCCGAGGTTCAGCCGCCGGAAGCCTGGTCGCGTATGCGTTGCGCATCACCGATCTCGATCCCCTGGTCTATGGCCTGCTGTTCGAACGGTTTCTCAATCCCGAGCGGGTCTCGCTTCCCGACATCGACATGGATTTCTGTATGGATCGACGGGATGAAGTGATCAACTACGTCGTCGACAAGTATGGCAGCGACCATGTGGCCCAGATCATCACGTTCGGCACGATGAAGGCCAAGGCGGCGATCCGCGACGTGGGGCGCGTCATGGACATGCCCTATGCCGACGTGGATCGCATCGCGAAGCTGGTTCCCGACGATCTCAAGATCACCCTCGACAAGGCGCTGGAGCAGGAGCCGAGACTGCGGGACTTGGTGGATCGAGATGCGAAGGTCAAAGAGTTGATGTCCGTCGCCCGCTCGCTGGAAGGGCTCGCCCGCCACGCGTCCACTCATGCCGCCGGCGTGGTCATCTCCGACGAGCCGCTCACCGAACATGTGCCGCTTTATAAGGGGGCCAACGACGAAATCGTTACGCAGTATTCCATGGGCGATGTCGAGAAGATCGGTTTGGTCAAGTTCGATTTTCTCGGCCTCAAGACGCTGACCATGATTCAGCGGGCCGTGAACCTCATCACGGAGGCCTCGTCCGGGTCGGAGGCCTTTTCCATCGATAGGATCCCCTACGACGATCCGAAGACCTTTGCCCTGCTGGGCTCCGGTAAGACCACCGGCCTGTTTCAGCTTGAAAGCTCCGGCATGCGCGACTTGTTGATGGGATTGAAGCCCGATCGCTTCGAGGACATCATCGCCATCATCGCGCTCTATCGTCCCGGCCCGATGGACCTGATTCCGGACTTCATCAAGCGCAAGCAGGGAAAAATCCCGATCGTCTATGAGACACCAGAGTTGGAACCGATCCTCAAGGACACCTACGGCGTGATCGTGTACCAGGAACAGGTGATGGCGATCGCCAATATGGTAGCCGGGTTTTCGTTGGGACAGGCCGATATTCTCCGCCGGGCCATGGGGAAGAAAAAACCGGAGGAAATGGAAAAGCTGCGTGTCCAATTTCTCGAAGGCGCGGCCCGGAAGAAGATTTCCGAAAAGAAGGCCGAAAAACTCTACGAACTGATTCACAAATTCGCCGGCTATGGCTTCAACAAATCGCATGCGGCAGCCTACGCCGTGGTGTGTTATCAGACGGCCTATCTGAAGGCCCACTACCCCACGGAATTCATGGCGGCCTTGATGACGAGCGACATGGGCAACGCCGACAAGATCGTCGGCTACTTCACGGAATGCCGCGGGTTGGGAATCCCGGTCCTGCCGCCGGACGTCAATCAGAGCCAAAAACATTTTGCAGTCCACAACGGCGCCATTCGGTTCGGCTTGGCCGGTATTAAGAACGTCGGAGAAGGCGCAGTGGAGTCCATCATCGAGATTCGCAACGAAGGCGGCCCGTTTCGATCGCTGTTTGATTTTTGCCGGCGCGTCGAT
Organism: Nitrospiraceae bacterium; assembly: GCA_035250505.1. Taxonomy (GTDB): domain Bacteria; phylum Nitrospirota; class Nitrospiria; order Nitrospirales; family Nitrospiraceae; genus DASSBQ01. The sequence goes on from DATFFC010000207.1 coordinate 3,215, forward strand.
CTGCACAAGGCGAATAAGCGCATGATGGAAGGTTTCATCAAGGCGGGCGCGTTCGATTCCACGGGCGGCCGGCGCTCCCAGTTGATGGCCGTCCTGGACCAGGCGATGGAAGAAGGCGCCGCCATGCAGAAGGAACGGGCGGCGGGGCAAACCAGCATGTTCGCCTGTGATCCGGGCATGGGAAGCCATGCGCCCGCGCTTTCCGATCCGCCTCTGCCCAATGTGCCGGAATGGAGCCAAGGAGAGCTGCTGAAGTACGAGCGGGAGCTGACCGGCTTTTATATCAGCGCCCATCCGCTCGCTCGGTATGAAGCCGCGATCCGTCTCTTCACGACCGCGACCACCGAAACCCTGGCCGAGATGCCGGACGGCCGGGAGATAAAATTGTGCGGCATCATCACCGCCGTGAGATCCATGCTGACCCGGAAAGGCGACCGGATGGCCTACCTGACGGTGGAGGATTTACATGGGATGGTAGAAGTGATAGCCTTTCCCGATCTCTACAGAGACAGCGCCGATCTGATCGTGCCTGAACAGGTCGTCAGGTTTTCCGGGACCGTGGACCGTGGCGACAAGGGCGTCAAGATTCGAGGCAGCAAGATCGAAGTGTTGGCGGAACTGCAAACCAAAGCCATCTCCAACGTGGCCATCCGACTCAGCGATGCCCAGGGGATGGCGGCCAAGTTGATCATGCTGCAGCAGGTGTTGCAACGCCATCCCGGCGCCTCCGCCGTCACGCTGATTTTCGCCATGGATCCGGCATGGGAAGCGCGCATGGCCCCCCTACCCAACGTGAAAGTCGCGCCCAGCGAGCATTTCGTGGCCGATATCGAGGAAGTCCTAGGCAAAGGGTCCATCACTCTGGTATCTTGATGGAGGCCTAGGGAAGATCCCTAAGGGATGGAGCCTGTCAATGCGTGACTACTTGGATTTCGAAAAGCCCATTCGCGAGCTCGAAGAAAAAATCGAGAAACTGGCCACCGCGGAATCTCCCAAGTCCGGAACACAGGACGAGATCCGCAAACTCCGGACGAAGCTGGCTCAGGTGGAGCATGAACTGTACAGCAACCTGACCCCGTGGCAGCGCACGCAGCTCGCCCGCCATCCGCAACGTCCCACCACCCTGGACTACGTCAACGATCTGTGCCGGGACTTCCTTGAATTGCACGGCGACCGCAACTTCGGGGACGATCGGGCCATTGTCGGCGGCTTCGCCCGCTTCAACGATCGATCGGTCATGATCATCGGCCATCAGAAGGGGAAGACGCTCAAGGAACGGATGCAACGGAATTTCGGCATGCCGAATCCGGAAGGCTATCGCAAGGCCCTACGCTTGATGAAGTTGGCGGAAAAATTCGGGCGGCCCATCATTACGTTTATCGATACCCCGGGCGCTTATCCGGGCATCGGGGCGGAAGAGCGGGGGCAAGCGGAGGCCATCGCCCGGAATCTTCTCGTCATGTCACGACTCGCCGTCCCGATCATCTCGGTCGTCATCGGGGAGGGCGGCAGCGGCGGCGCGCTCGCGCTGGGGGTGAGCGACCGGATTCTCATGTTGGAACATTCGGTGTACTCCGTTATTTCCCCGGAGGGCTGCGCGGCAATCCTCTGGGATGATCCTGCCAAGGTGCCCGATGCGGCGTCCGCACTCAAGATGACCGCCCAGGATTTAGTCGGGCTCGGCATTATCGACGAAGTGATTCCCGAGCCGGTGGGTGGGGCGCACCGGGGAATCCGCGCGGTGTCGGACCGGGTCGCGAAGGTGCTCACGAACCATCTCTATCAACTGACGGAACTGCCGGTCGAGCGGCTACTTGCGGAGCGGGACCAGAAGTACCGGAAGATGGGGATCCTCGCCGGCACGGCGGTCTAAGCCTGAATCACTGATTCGGCTACTGCAGCTCCATCAGCCCGATTCCAACGAACCGCTCTTCAATCCCCGTCAAAATCGCCGGGCGCAGGCGCGCCCGATAGGGATCGAGGCTGCTGTCTCCCAAATAGCGGTCGAGCGTCCGCGCGAATCGTTTCCACCAGGCCCGGGCAGATTCCCGCGCCGTTGACGCGGTCGAGCCGCCCTGTGCGATCATCCGCGTGAGCTCACGCTCGAAAAACGCCACGTGCTGTTCCTCATCCTCGACAATACTTGAGAGATCGGGCCGAAGGCCGGCCAAGAGTTTGGCAAATTCCAGGCCAAGCGCTTCGTATCCATAGAGGTGCACGGCGAGCGCTGCCCAGTGCTTGGGCACGCGTGGCAGCCTCGGTTTCTCCCAAGATTGCACGCCCAGCATGGCCTCGAACTGCTTGAGATGACCCTGCTCCTCCGCTTCATGGCGTCGCAAAAAGACGGCGACATGTGCCGGCACATCGCTCGACTGGGCTGCGCGCACCGACCACATCGCCATGGCCTCGGCTTTGAGAAATCGTTCGAGAAGCGGCCGTTCACAGGAGCGGGGCAAGACCATGGTGGGGGAATCCTACCCGCGGACGATCTTACAGGTTGAAGGCGGGTCCAAATGAACGAAGCCGCCGACATTGCCCCGCGGCGTCACCGATTCGTGAATCGAGTCGCCCGACAGAATGATGCGCTGCGGGTCCGGATAAGGATCGAAATTCTTCGAAATCATCGCGGCGGCGTCGCAGTAGGAGCCATAGCGGGCCAGCCGTTCTTCGACCACCGGCAGGCCGCACTCTTTCGCGCGCCGCAACATCCAACACAAGGGGATACTGGACAGCCCGAGACATTGTCCGCCGCCTACATCCGAATGGACACCGCGAAACCAGACCTCCTGGAGTCGATCGCCGGCGGCCCGGCCGTCGTCTGGAACGACGATTCTCGTCAGCGGGAAGTTGCCGCGCCGCTCATCGAGCGCCATGGCGTGATAACAGGCTTGCACATTGGGCGGCAGTGTGAGAGTCCAGGCAATATTGAGATCGTTGCCCGGTAGCCCGAAAGAGGCGACCACATCCCACAGCCCCACAAATCGAATCGGTATGTTCCCTTTGTCTTCCCAAATCTCGTTGGCAAAATGCAGGGCCAAAGCCGCCCCACGGCTGAAGCCGATGATGTCGATTGTGCGGTCGCCGTCCGCCAGATAGCGTTCCATCCGCTCGTGCGCGTCGCGGACACGAGGGCGACCCCCGAGGCCGGTGAATCCGCCCAGTACCTTGCCGATGAACCCGGCCTTTGTGCCGACCCCTTCTTGATAAAACACATTGTACTCAGGCGACAGGGCTTTGCAGAACCGCAAGACATTCGTCTCACGGCCTTCTTCGATCTCGTCGATGTTCCAGGTGCCGTCGAACGCGTAGAGCGCCATGCCGAACTCCTTTGACTAGATGAGGTCGTCGGGCGGCTCGAGCGGACCGGCCCATTCCCCTTTCGTCAGCGTCACTTCCTGAAATCCGCCGTCGGGCCACTGGAACTGGCCCGCCCGATCCACCTGGACGATCAACGGCTCTTCTTCATGGGTCTGGCCCCGATACCAGTACCAGCCGGCCTGCGTCGGCTTCTGTTTGGTCCACCTTAAGGTCGCCATTGGTTCAGCGCACTCGTTTCAGCAGGCCCTCCGCGACGGCCGCCTGCGGCGTTCCTCCCACGATCGTGTCTTTGTCGCCGAAGTGCGACGTCGATTGCGTCGTCACTTTCATCTTCAAGCCGCCTGGCACCAGCGCATATTCAAACAACGCTCCTTCGAACTGCTGATCCAAATATCCCTGGTTCGCCTTCTCGAAGGAGCCGAGGATTCCCACCGATAGGCGCCCTGCGCCGACTTCGATCGCCTTCACCACCACCCGTTGCACCCCGCCCCCCGACGGCACATATTCAATCGTCTGCCCGACCTTGGACAATTCCACCTGCCGCGCGACACCCTGATTGTTGGTGTAGGAATAAAGCGGCAAACCGGAAGAACTGAACTCGACGACCACTTCCGCTGAAGTGCCGTCGGCGCCGATCAGAACGCCCTTCCACGAGCCGGTCATATCACCGGCTCGGAGAAGCCCGAACCCGGAGAGACAGACCAGTGCGGCCATGGCACCCGTTCGCATAAATCGCAGCATGTTTTCTCCCCCCGCAAAGGCGAGCATCCTCGCCCGCCGCATCATGAAGAATTCCCGAGCCGGTCTCTGATACAGTTTCGTGCCGGCATAAACGGCGGACAACCGTACCATGGAACGATTGCCAATTGAAGAGGCGCTTCCGCGTCTCCGTCTCGCGTTGCGGGACCATCGCGCCGCCCTGCTCGCTGCTCCACCGGGCGCCGGCAAGACGACGCGGGTCCCCCTCGCGGTGCTGCAGGACTGCTGGCTCGGAGGACGCAAGGTCATGATGCTGGAGCCTCGCCGCTTGGCTGCTCGCGCAGCCGCCCGGTACATGGCGCAGATGCTCGATGAATCAGTCGGCCGGACGGTCGGCTATCGCATGCGGCTCGAGACGAGGGTCGGACCGGAGACGAAAATCGAAGTCATCACCGACGGTATCCTCACCAGCATGCTCCAGCATGATCCCTCGCTCGCCTCGTACGGTCTGGTGATCTTCGACGAATTCCACGAGCGGAGTCTGCAGGGCGATCTCGGCCTGGCTCTCGCGCGTGAATCACAGCGGCTGTTCCGCCCGGAGCTCCGGCTGCTCATCATGTCGGCCACCCTGGATTGCGCGGCGGTGTCGCGCCTACTGGACGACGCCCCGATCATTGCGTCGGAAGGCCGGTCACATCGTGTCGTCACATTCTATGCTGATCGGCCGGTCAACGGTCCGATTGAACCGGCCGTCGTGTCCGCCATCAGCCGAGCGCTGAGAGAGCCGGGGAGCATTCTGGTTTTTCTCCCCGGCATGGCGGAAATCCGCCGGGTGGAACGCCGATTAACGGAAGCGAACCTCGCGGGCGGGATCGAGATCTATCCCCTGCATGGCGACCTTCCGCAAGAGACGCAAGAAGCCGCCATCAGCCCGGCTCCGCCCGGCTGGCGAAAGATTGTCTTGGCAACCTCTATCGCTGAAACCAGCTTAACCATTGAAGGCATTCGGGTCGTTATTGATGCCGGCCTTATGCGGGTGCCGCGCTTCAATCCGCGGACCGGTCTCACGCGGCTGGAAACCGTTCGTGTGACGCAGGATGCCGCCGATCAACGGCGGGGCCGAGCCGGCCGGTTGGAGCCCGGGGTCTGTTATCGCTTGTGGACCGAGGCGGAACATCAAGCCCTGTTGCCGCGACGCGCTGCGGAAATCCTGGAAGCCGATCTGGCCTCGTTCGCTCTGGAGTTGGCGGTGTGGGGGGCCGGCGATGTCTTGGAATTGACCTGGCTCGATCCGCCGCCGAGCGGCGCCTTGGCCCAGGCGCGCCAGCTTCTGGCACGGCTCGGCGCCCTCGATGAAGCCGGAGCCGTGACCACACACGGCCGCCAATTGGCTGATCTCGCACTCCATCCGCGCCTCGCCCATATGATCCTCAAGGCCATGCCGTTGGGACAGGGCGCCGCGGCGTGCGACATCGCGGCGTTGCTCGGTGAACGCGATGTCCTGCAAGGGCTAGGCTCACGGAACGCCGACCTGCGCATCCGGCTGGAAGCGCTGCACCGCGCCACGAACGGGATTCATGGGCTTACAGTAAACCGGGCCGTCAGCCGGCACATCGAGCAGGTCGCATCCCAATGGAGGCGGCAACTGGGCATCGAAGCCTCACAGCGCGGCCCGATCGATTCCATCGGACTGCTGTTGGCATTGGCGTATCCTGATCGCGTCGCGCAGCGCCAGCCCGGCTCCGATCGCCGGTATCTCTTGGCCAACGGACGAGGTGCGTCGTTTGCCGACGAGGATCCGTTGGCGCAGAAAGACTACCTGGCCGTCGCGCAGCTCGACGACAGCGGCCAATGGCCGCGCATCTTACTCGCCGCGCCGCTTGCGCTTAAGGAATTCCTGGAGCGTGAGCCGGATCTGACCAAGACGGTGGATCTGGTGGCCTGGGATGATGAAACGGGAACGGTTCTCGCTCGCCGCCGGCGGCAATTCGGCGAACTGGTTTTGGAAGACCGGCCGCTTCCTAACCCTGATCCGGCCGAGGTAACCGCCGCATTGTTGTCCGGAATCAGGCGCACTGGCTTGTCGTGCCTACCCTGGAGCAAGGAGTTGCGCCAATGGCAGGCGCGCGTTCTTTTTGTGCGGCGGGCCGATCGAGAGGCGGCACGCTGGCCGGACCTGTCCGACCAAGCGCTCCTCGATACATTGGAGACGTGGCTGAACCCATTCGTTCAGGGAATGCGAAGCTTGCTTCACGTCCGTGAGCTCGATCTCACCGGCGCGCTCCAATCGATGCTGTCGTGGGCGCAACGAAAAGATCTCGATCGGCTCGCGCCGACCCATCTGACGGTACCGAGCGGATCGGTGATCCGTCTCGACTACGAAGCCGGTGAGCAGCCGGTCCTAGCCGTGAAGCTGCAGGAAATGTTCGGCTCTCGCGAAACGCCGGTCGTGGGCGGCGGCGCGGTTCCCGTCATGCTGCATCTCCTTTCCCCCGCCGGCCGACCCGTCCAAGTGACGCGAGACCTTGCGAGCTTCTGGGAGTCGACCTATCAAGAGGTGAAGAAGGAATTGCGCGGCCGCTATCCCAAACATCCCTGGCCGGACGATCCCTTGAAGGCCGAACCGACGAGACGGACGAAGAGGTTCACGACGCGCTGAATAAAGCGCGTCACCTTTGTGAACGCCGCCGAGGTGCACGGCGTCACGAATAAGTGACGCCATGTTTGTGCACGGGTGCGAGTTGGTGAGCACCCGGTGTCCTGTGAGGCGGCCGTGTCCGACTGAAGCACATCAGAACTGGTCGGTCAGCGGAGACATCATCAAGCCGAGCAGACGGCCGGACCAGCCGCGGGTCTCCAATTGTTCTCGGGTGATCTTATGCGAATGGGACAGATCCTCCTTCAGAATCTCTTCGAGTCGTCGCGCCACCTGCTCATTATAGAAAATGACGTTGAGCTCGTCGTTCAGCGCCATCGAACGGTTGTCGATATTCATGCTGCCGATGGTAGACCAGACGCCGTCGATGACCATGGCCTTTGTATGCAACAGGGCGGGAAAGTATTCGTAGATTTGGATGCCCGCATCCAACAGCGGGCCGAATTCCTCGCGCTGTGACTGCTGGACCATATACTCGACCCATGTCTCTCGAATCACGCTCGGCACCAAGGCGGTCACCGTGACGCCGCGCTGGACCGCCGAGGCCAACGCGGCGGACATCTGCTTACCGGGTAACAAATACGGCGTGGAGATGAGGATCGAGCGTTGTGCCGACGAAATGGCCTGGAGGAAGACTTCGTACAGCGCGTAATTATCCCTCCGCGGAGAACTGCGAATCACCTGGGCCTGGACGGGACCGTCCTGGGTGCCGACGGCGGGATAGGCCAAGTAGTCGTCCGTACCCAGCAAGGCGCCGGTCGCCTCTTTCCAGTGTTCGATGAAGGCCTCCTGGAGTTGTTGGACAACCGGTCCTTCGAGTTTCACATTCGTCTCGCGCCAGCGTCCTTTCGTCCGCCCGTCGCCGTTCCATGTCTCGTCGATGCCATATCCCCCGGTAAAGCCGATGCGTCCATCTATCACGACGATCCGCCGGTGATTACGCTTGTTGCTCCGTTCGAGATTCCAAGGCCGCAAGGGCCGAAAGTCCGGCACGACCTCGCAACCTGCCCTCCTGAGTCGCTCGACATAGTCCGCGGGAAGGTTCTCCGACCCATGCGCATCGAGCAGGATGGCCGCACGCACCCCCGCCCGGCAGCGCTGTTCAAAGACCGCGATGATCTCGTCGCCGATCTTGCTCTTGCGAAAGATGAAGGCCTCGAACGTAATGGTTTTCTTCGCAGCCCGGAGATCCTTCAGCAGCACCGGAAATGTCTCATCGCCGTTCAACAGGATGTCGACGTGATTGCCGCCGCTGATCGGCGCGCCGGTAAATGCCTCCAGAGTCTTTTGAAATGCGGGCTGGGTCACCGTAAGCTCGGGAAGGGTCAGTGTCGGGGGGAGAGCCGCGCAGGCCGTCACAAACAACATCGCGGCCGCCATCCACCGGCCACGGACGGTCGGCAGGCGCCGCCGCGGACGCACGCCTACTCCCGGTTCAGTTCGTATGCTAAGATAAATCACTTCATAGTTCCCCTGCCGGATGCGGGTCGGCTCAGTCAACTCATTCATGGAGGTCGCTTTGTGCTATGCGCATGCTCGTCTCTGAATTGGTCGCGCCCCGTGGCCCGCTGATCGCCAAACTATTACTGATCTGGTACATCACGCTCTTTGTGTTCATGGGAATGGCGCCGGTGGATCCGAAAATTTGGTGGGGCGCCAATGTCTTGCCCATCGTCTTCGTAGCCGCGCTGGTCTTGACCTATCGGCAGTTTCCCCTTTCCACCGTCTCGTATGTCTTGATCAGCATATGGCTGACGCTGCACACCATTGCAGTCCACTATACCTATCCGCAGGTCCCGCTGGGATTTTGGCTGGATCGTTGGTTTGATTTCCACCGAAATCATTTTGACCGCATCGTTCACTTCGCATTCGGCTTCGTGTTCACGCTGCCGCTTGAGGAGATCTTTCGGCGTATCGGCAGGATCAAGGGCTGGCTGCTCCCCTACCTCGTGGTCATGACGATCCTGGGTTTCAGCGCGTTTTGGGAGATCATGGAGGCCTGGGTCGGTCAGATTGCGCATCCGGACGTAGAACGGGCGTTGGTCGGCCATCAAGGCGATGTCTGGGATCCGCAGCGCGATATGGCGTCGGCGCTCTATGGCTCGCTTCTCTGCGTCGGCCTCCTGGCGCTCCTTCGCAAAGTGAAGGAATCGGCCGAGGAGCCTCTCCCGGAAGACGCTGCTTCAGAGCTTGAGTCCGGCACGATGTCCTCTGCGATCGGGGATCGAACCTAATGTGAGTCTGCTGTACCGAAGCATTGCTCTAGCTGGTCGTCTTTCCTTCCGACAGTTTCCGCACCAGCGCCGTCATGTCGTCGAGTTTGCGCGCGCCGGCCGCCAGTTCCCCTTCCAAACGCTCGATCATGTCGAGACAGGTCTTCACCGTGTCGACCAGTTGAGCCTGACTCATGGCCGGAAGCTTTTGTTCGATATCATGCCTATCCATGCCGACAATCCTCCTCGACTCACTCAATA
>DATFFC010000208.1:0-4086 GCA_035250505.1 Nitrospiraceae bacterium
GTGATGTGGATCCGATCCGCGAACTCCCATTCGGGCCAGCAGTATTATAGCTGCATCAAAAGGCCGGACAGATGGCAGCATCCGACTACGTGCAAGCCCATTTTACCGCTTGCGTCTGAAGGGGCGTCCACAGATGATTCAAATACTTATGGGTAATCGCAAGTCGGTGAGTACCGTCTTGTGATTTTATGGCTGTGTGCTGAAGGTCGTGGCGCTGGCACTGGTGCTGGTCACGTTGAGCGAGTGCATAATTTCCGTGGCTTGATCGACACGCATGTTCAACCAAGCAACACGAGCAAGATTGGGCTGCAAGCTGTTTTCTTCGGCGTCGATCTACTCGCTATATCCGGCGATCACGTCATTCACCGCTTCAAGTGCAGCTTCCAGCGCGATCGCCTGATCTTGTGTCCACAACGCGCCTGCAGCCACGACGCATAGCGAAGGGGGATATAGATGAGAAAAGTTTACAGGAATGTTCAATATTTTTTTATCGTAATATTCGGAATTTTTTTGATAAATTTATCATCGCAGGCGAGCGCAAAGTGTGATGGAGGCTGGCCTAAATGTTGGAAGCCAGAGATCACAATAGGGTCATCTGGTAACAGATCAAAGAAAACGTCTAGCAGGCCCGCCCCTTCGACTGTGCTTGAACCTGACCCAGCCCACCATTTTCCCGGCTGCCACGCGCCATACCGAGCCCGCAATCTTACAAATCGGCAGATTAACGTGGTCGTTCTTGAACATTGGAAGCAATCTGGACCGAATTGCAATATCACTGGAGATGAAACGCCACGTCACCTAATTCTCGCGCCGCGAGCTACGGAACATCTTGGCTGTTCGTTGACCATCAGCTCTATGAGTATGTGTACGGACATCCGCAAATGGTCCATTCCAAAACAGAGAACTCGCGCATCAACTGCGGCTAAGAAGGGACGTACTCGTCCGGCAGACAACGGGCCTCGCCACTAATTTTTGAGCCCACTAAAGCCCGAAGCTGTGGTGCAAAGAGTTGTCTGCGTAGGGGTGCGGGTTCGGCTAACGGCCTTAACAGGGAGGGATGTCTATGTTTAAACGCCGCACTGCGTTGCTTTCTATAACAATGTGGGGTTCGGTCGCAGCATTATCCGCCGACGCACAAACCACTGATGACGTTCCTGATTGGGGGGTATTGGCACATCTGGCTGACACCAGTTGGGAACGTACAGATGGGTCGCGCTCGACCTACGCATGGGAAAAGCGGGGCGAGGTTTTGACTTGGAAGTTTGTGGATAAGGGCGTGATTACGGTAGTCGAGTATCGCCGCGGGCTCGACGGACGGTCTATCACCCGTATTCTCAAAGGTTCGTCAATGACTTGGTCAACAACATTTCCGTCGGCGGATTCTTTCGTAATTGTGGACGCTCAAGGCGCGGTCATCGCCGGTTGTAGGCTGGCTGCTGACAGGTCAAATCAGTTTTGCGAAGCGTTAGTAGATGGTTCGCGGACCCCCTATGAATGGAAGCAAATCCCTCGTTCCCTGTTCGTCGCACAGTTTGAGGAGGCTCGTGCCGCGAAAGAACGATTTGAAATCGCGTTAAAGGATTGGGGCGAGAAGGAGAAGGCGGTAGCGCGCGGCATCTGGGGTGCATTCGCTGATGCCGCAACGAGTTACGATGGGAAGGGTTTCTGGTGGAACCCTCGTGAATATCGCGTTGTGAACGGCAGGCCGGGCAAAGAACAATATACTTCCTTCATGAAATTTTGGTGGAGGCAGGATCCCGCTGGAGGTATGATCCTCACAGAAAACCAAACATCACCTGATCTCGACTACTATGGATGGTATGAATGGAAGATAAATCAAAGAACGAGGGGCATTCGTCGGACTTATACTAGTCGGGGTAATTCCGAGGGTGATTTTTCAGTTAACGCTCAAGGTATGCTTGAAGGAAAATACACGCCATTCTCGGGGGGAGCAAAGCGAGTAGTCATATCACAGACTCCGACCGGCCTCGAGTTTATAGAGCGTGACTTGGCAGGGAATATTACCTGGCGTCAAACCATGACGGAAGTCGCCGTGGGCACTTACGAGCAAGTTTATGATGCAACCTTTGCGCGGGTTAAGGCAAGAAAGTCGGGACCCGGCTTCCTTGAGACGCTGGCTGATGGTCTGGCGGCGGTCGCGACAGCCACCAGCCCAGACTACAATCCCTATGCCGACGCAATATCGACACCTGTTGAGAATCCTCTGGACGAAAACAGCGCGCAGAACCGCCAATTTCGTGAGAACCTTCGTAGGATATCCGAGGGTCAGAGCCGGCCAGGGGCTCCATCGGATCGACCCTCACCCAGTGGTTCTATGCCTTCAAGCAACGCGCCGAAGACCAGCGGGCCTCAAGCTCAGTCTGCCGTTGGGGATCAATGGTGGGGCGCAACATCGTCGCCATCCAACTCTCAGGCAGCCGGTCGTCAGTCAACGCCTGCTGCATCGTCAAAATCCTGCTACTGGAATCCTAAAACCACCCTCGAATTCGAAATTCACCAAGATAAAGTGAATGAAATTGAACAACTTCAGCTAAACAATGCGTGCTCGCGCGGCGTACTATCCCACCAACGCAAATGCACCCCTTCTACAGGCCCACTTTCAAGGGGTTGGGTAAAATGTTCCGTACAGGTCACGTGTAAGCCCGAGCCAACAAGCTGTAACGCTGCTTCGCGTGCACGGCAAGAATAAGGGACTCCAATTCGCATGGATACGGGGCAAGAAGACGGTGCAATAAGGCCGAGCCGCGTCCCCGCCTACCGTTCGCGATTCTCATCGCGCCGATAAGATGACAATTACCGCTGACAGGATCGTGTCAATTAGCGATGAAATTTACAGTTATGCTTATGTCGCTTCGCAACGCGATCCGGGATCGCCGCGAGGTCATGACGCTCGAAGACATGATCGTGGCCGTGGATGAATGGTCGATCGAACATAAATTCGCGACCTACAATCCTCTGCGGAGCCTCTAAACGTCATGGACGGGACCAGCAAAACGTTATCCACGCCCTTCGGCACATTTCTCCGCGAGGTAAGTGCCGAATTTGCTTCGACGCGCGCCAGCTGTTTCCCGTCCAACTCCCTTCCTGCAGCTGAGTGGCGGAAGCTCTTCAAGCCGGTCGTTCCCATGGAAGGCGAGTCGCTCCGCAGCCTAGTTGCCCGTGCCTGCAAGCTCAACCATTTGCCAAACAGCTGGGGTCTCCTTCAATATGTTGGCCTGCCAAACCGCAGTCGCGTCCGCGTAGCCGAAGACTCGAACATTGATCCGGCTGAACTGGCCCACGCAATCGGCGTAGACGACAAAGAAGTTCGCACCAGACGGTACGAAGCTCTCGGCCGTGGTCACGGTTCATTTTTCGGTCTCGATGTCAACTATGCAGCTATCGAGACCCGTATCCGCCGCTTTTCTCCCGCCGCCCTCAAGGCCAACGGTTTCCATCGCGCTATATGGGAACTCCGCGACATCCCTTTCTGCCTCAATAGTTGGGACATGCTGCACGATCGCTGTTGGTGCGAGAAGGATGGGACTGTCCAAGGGTGGACGAGAACCGCAACCTCCGTCAGCGAATGCGACAGATGCGGCGATTCGCTTGCGGAATTCGCGCCGATCCCAGTTCCCATCGACATGCGACCTGCCCTCTCCGTTCTCTCGGCGCTTGTCGATCCAGTTCCTGCCACACGGGTTGCAGCGGCAGAACTCCTACCAAAAGGTCTCAGGGAAGTCGATCGAAGCATCCTGTTTGCCCTCGTGGCCCGCATCGCTCGCGTCATCGATCCCGAAGCCGCCACCCATTCCATAGAGGAACCGCGCCTTCGACTACGAGGCCTCTGGCACGCCTGTAATGCCCTCATTCATTGGCCTAATGGCATCCATGGAATATCCTGGTCCAAAGAGCATTCATCCAACACGGTTAAGGAGATTATCAGATCGTGCCCCACGGCGTGGTGTAGCTTTTCGTCGCCACCGCCCATTTCGGCATCGGGATGAGCCGGTCATGCGCCAGGAACAGCCGAGAGCATGACGATGGGATTGTCGCTGACGGGAGCCATGGTTTCAAGCGTCATGT
>DATFFC010000209.1:0-3606 GCA_035250505.1 Nitrospiraceae bacterium
TGGTAACCGGCCATGACAAGGCGGTGATTCGCACCGCGACGGGCAAGGAAGAGTCGCACTTCGTACGGCCTGTTGCGAGAAGCAAAGTGGCTTCGGTTCCGGTGGGCGTCGATGCGGTTTTTCTCATCGATGAGCTGAACAAGATTGTTGACGTGACCTTTGGCAGCAAGGAGGCTGTTCATCGAGCGGAGGAACTGTGGCAGAAGAAGACGCCCCTGAAGGGTAACTTCAGCAGAATCAATGCCGTGGTACTCGAGTCCTTGGTTCACGACATGATTACCGTCCGAACCGAGGACGGTAAAGAGCATCGCTATGAGGTACGGCCTTTGATTCAGAAGCGGATGGAGAAGTTATCCAAAGGCGACGCGGTGGTGCTGTTGGTGGACGAAGAAAATAAGGTAACGGACGTGGCGATCCTGGTCCACTCAAGCGAGGAGACGCATCGATAAACATCTCGCGTGTGGTGCAGTTCTCTCGACGAATCCCACGATGTCTTTACGGGAGACCATGCTGATGCACCCAGTTGGACGAAGACAATCAAATGGCACAGGTTCCGTTGAGCGGAATAGGGAGCCTCGATAGAGCGTTTTCCCATCGAGTATATATCGTCGCGTCACCGCGCACGTTGATGACACTTTTCAGACGAAGGAGAAACATGATGACGATCAGCGGAGTTCCGGTTGGAGGTTTGAATACGGTCGGTCAAATTGTCGCCACCAATGACGTGGTGTTTCACTCTGGACAGAATGGTTTGGCCATCGCAGTGGCGCTGTTGTCGACTCATACGGCGGGCGCGCCTGTCGTGGATCGCAAAGGAACATATCTAGGCTTTATTAATGAGTTCGATCTCATGCGGGCGCTTGACGCAAGGAAGGACCTTGCCACGCTCACCGCTGAACAGATTATGCGGAAAGACCGTCTCGTCATCACCGGCTCCACAAAGATTGCCGATGCTTTCAAGATGATGGAGGGGCACCACGTGCTCAGCCTCCCGATCGAAAAAGACGGGGCTGTCGCGTATTCGGTGACTCGGCACGATCTCCTGCGGGCGTGGATCGGACTTGGTGTAGGGATGGGGCTGGAAGCGTAATGGATGGGCGGAGGCTGTGCCGGTTCAGTGTGAGGGGGATTTCGCGCAGCGGAAGCCCACCGTCGCCGAGCGTTGATCGGGCGGTGAGCCGCCACGAGTCGCCGTGCGCAGCATATTCGGCTTGCTCTTCCAGGATCCGCCTCGCACGCCTTTATAGCGTCCACTTGGAGGCCCCGGCGGGTTCCGATGCGGAAGATACGCGTAATAGTCGAACCCGAACCAATCCTGCACCCACTCGGCGATATTGCCTGCCATGTGGTGAACGCCATAGGGACTCTTTCCTTCGTCGCCTGTCTCGACGGCGGCCAGGATCGGAATTTCATGGACATGATGCTGGCCGAACATGGCGAGCTTCGCATCCGGCGGCGCGTTGCCCCACGGAAAATTCCATCCGTCCGGGCCTCGCGCCGCTTTCTCCCACTGGGCTTCAGTGGGAAGATGTTTTCCGCGTGAACGGCACAGCGCGTCCGCTTCGGTCCATGTCACATACAAGGCCGGCCATCGGCTCAACGTCTGGTCCGTCACGGAATGGACCGTAATGACGTGCCAGATCAGCTTTTGCAACGGCTCAGCCGGATAGTGTTTTCGCTGGCGTAGGAAAGCAACGTACTCGCCCAGACTCAGTTCGTCTCGATCAATCTCGTACGCATCAAGCCAAACTCTCTGCTGGGGTAGTTCGGTATCGTCGAATTGGGTCTTGAGACCGTACGGATCGTCGTCGATCCTGATACTGCCCATCAGGAACAGTCCTTCGGGTACGGCGACCGAAGGTGACGGGGCGGCCAGCTTCGCGATGGCGTCGAGATGGCGGGCTAATTCGGCCGGCGGAACGGGGCCGGCCGTCGCCATGGCCGGCCGGCCCACGACGATGAAGAGCACAAGGAGAACCGCCGACCAGCAAAAAGAAAGCCTGTCCGCCCGTGGGGAAGGGATGATGGAGCCACTGCTCACAGTTTATTCGGCGCAGCGACCGCCTTATTGATCTCGGCGATAAGCCGGCGTTCGATCTCGGCCGTCTCCTCCGCACTGACCGCGAGCACACGGCCCCCCTGGATGAGCTTTTCAAAATCGGCTTTGACGGCCAGGCGGGTTACATTGCTGGGCAGCGCTTGCAGAGACAGGACATACTGATTGCGAAATCCGGACACTTCCAGCGAAGCCGGGGTTGAGACCTTGCGTTCGGTGACAAAGATGGCTCGCTGATCGGTTTTCACGCTGACGCGCACCTGATAGCCGTTGCGGGCCAGCGCTTCTTCGGCCGCCTTGGCTACCGCTGCGATAGGCCGGGGCAAATCCTCGACCTGTGCGCTTTTTTCTTCTACCCGCACATTGCTGGCAATCTGCGCCACTCGCGCGGACGTACGCTGCACTTCGGCGGTCAACTTTTTCGTCTCCGCCAACTGCGACTCAAGCTTGCCGTTCAGCGCCTTGGTCTCGGCCTGAAATGCCTTGGCGTCGGCCGCCGCCTTTTCCGCCTCGCGCTTCGCATCACGGAGTTCTTGGTTCAACAAATTGATCTGATCTTGCATAACTTTGTTGCCGTCCTGCAGCGAACTCACCACCGACTCTTGTTTGACGAGTTGTTTTCGTAGCGACTCGTTCTCCGCGCGAAAGGGTGAATCATCCGGCTTGCAGCCCGGCGTCAGCGCGATCAACGACATGCCGAATAGGATCGGGAGGAATCGGGGAGGGACTTTGATCATAGTCTGGAGGATCCAGGCAGATGACGATTACCAGAGTCGGCGCCGATTGTCCATCACGAACATGGCCTCAGGATTTGTCCGGCCTCCACAACGGCAGCGGCCTTCTCTCGCAACGAAAGACTACTCCTGTTTGACCCGATTCAGCGACACAGGCTATCCTCACCACATGGTATTGAGGATTGGGATCGTGGTGTTGTTGCTGGTCGGATCCGCCGTGCTTCGGACCGGACCGGCGCGTGCCGCGGAATCGAATGAGCCGAGGGCGCCGGCTGTCGCGGCTGACGATTATCCTGTGTACGACCAGGTGGTGCGCAGCAAATTCTTGACCACCGGCACGACCCTCGTCATCATTGAACGTATGACCACCACGCAGATGTTGCCGGAGTCTCCGGTTCTTCCGACGGTCGCCCTTTTCGAAGAACGGGCCTTCTTCGATTCCCGCCTGCCCCGGGATCTCATCATGGACTTCCTCTTCAAAAACCAGCGGCCGTCGCGACTGGGCAATCTCTTCATGTTCGGCGTGCCCTATCGATTCATTTCCGGCGACGGCGAACCGGAGTCGGAAGCGAGGCGGGCTGTGCCGCCTTGGTGGAAGCGGCCTGTGCGCCTGGTGCAAGACGCGCTGACCATCGATCGCTTGGCCTTTTCCCGAGTCGGATTTTCCTCGCGCCTGGACCAGGCCCTGGTCTATGTGGCGAACGACCGGCCGGACGGCAGCGGCGCCGGGTTTCTGGTCTGGCTTCGGACGCAAGGAAGAGAATGGGAAATTTTCGACACGGAAATCGTGTGGACGGCGCGTTCGGACCCGCAGGC
>DATFFC010000210.1:0-3072 GCA_035250505.1 Nitrospiraceae bacterium
AGCCGTTTCTCCAATTGCTTGGCGGTCTCGACGGCGCGCCTCTTGGTTTCAATCACGGCCAGATTGCAATAATCATTGCCGACGCAGCTCACCAACCCTTTGTAGAGCGGCGACGGATTGTAGGTGAACTGTTGAACCAACGGTTCCTGTGCTAAATCGCCGATCTTCCGGTCCGGGACATTGATGAGGATCAGGCTTTGGCTGGGAGTCAGTCGGATCTCGCCCGACCCGTATCGCTCCGCCAAAGCACACACCGCCTGCAGATCGGCCGCCGTGATTCTGCCGACTAGAACCTTCAAACCCGCATAGTTCATTCCGTGTTGTCGTTGCCGAAAGATCCCAACGTGGTCCTTTTCACCGGCCTTTCGCGCGTCGACTCCCGCCGGCGACAACGTGCGGCCCACTGCCCGTTCGACCTCCGCCCGAAACCGCTCGATGCCCCAGTCGTCCAGCAGGAAAGCCAACCGCGCTTGCGTGCGGTTTTCCCGTGGGCCATGATCCCGGTAGAGTCGGATCACGGCCCGGCAGACATCGAACGCTTCGGCGGGATTGACGAACACATTGAGCGGGCTCGCGATCCGATAGCCCCCCGATCCCAGTTTGCCACCGACCAGGACGTTGAACCCGAAACACTTGTCATACCCGATATCATGGGAAGCCGGCACAAGCGCAATGTCTTGCGTTTCTGTGTGAAGGCAGTTGTCGGGACATCCGGTGATCGCGATGTTCATTTTTCGAGGAAGGTTGGAATAGTCGCGGTTGTTGAGAATCTCCTCGTCGATGGCCCTGGCGACCGCTACGCCGTCGCAGATCTCGTCCGGACTGACGCCGGCAACAGGGCACGTCATGACGTTGCGGACGTTGTCCATGCCGGTTTGCATCGAGGTCAATCCCACGTCGTCGAGTTTTGCAAACACGGCCGGCACCTGCTCGATCGGGATATGGCGAAGTTGAATCTGTTGCCGCGTCGTGAGGTCGAGGAGTCCATTGCCGTGGGAGGCCGCGATCCCGGCCAACGCGCGCAATTGGTAGGAATTCGTTCGCCCCCCGGGAATGCGCACGCGCACCATAAAATAACCCGGCGTCGGATTCCTCAGGAACAGGCCGTACCATTTCAGGCGCTGTACGTCCGCCTCAGGAATCGATTCCCACCCCGCCCGAGCGTACTCATGGATCAATTCCTTGACATCCAGCCCATCCCGTTCTCGCTTCAGCAGTTCAATCTTGTTCATGCCGCTTCACTCCTCACCACGTGATAATCCATGCCGTCCTTTCGCAAGATGATGTCTCCGGACCGGCTCAACCGATCTACTGCAAGTAGTACCTGTGCGGGGCCCAAGCCGGAAAGCTGAACCAATTCTTCCAGTGTACGGGGCACTCCACCCGGCAAGAGCTCAAACAACGCCATCTCCTCTGGTGTATTCATGGCATGCCCTCCCCGTGTCATGTACAGTGGTTGGGTACTGCGTCCATTCTCACGAAACCGATCCATCCGACGACTTAACTCCAGCACAACACTGCTCGAAATACAAAGGCGCCAACAGTCCGATCGACGAAGCGGCGTTGCCTCGTCTTCAGCCTCTTGGCGCCTTTGCCAGACCCGTCCTGACGACATCGTCAGGTTATGTTGAGGTGCCGCTCCCGGATATCGATTTCGCGAGGAACGGCTTCCCTCCTATCAGAACGTCTTATACTCGAGCCACTTGCCGTTCAGGGTGATCTTGCAGCGGGCCTCTCCTTGGCTGCCCGTGACCTTCTCCATATCCAGCGTAAAGTCGATCGCGCTCATAATGCCGTCGCCGAACATCTCGTTCGCCATTTCCCGCAAGGCGTCGCCGTAGACTCCGACAATCTCGAGCAGCCGGTACTTGAACGGATCGGTCATATTGGGCAGGTCGGTGCGCACCGGAAAGCGGCTCAAGGACTGAACCGTCTCGTTGTCCAAATCCAGCAACTTGCCGACCTTTGCAGCTTCATCCGGGGTGAATCGATGGTTGCCGTTCAGCGCCGCCGCCACGAACGTCGGGTTCTTGCCGACGCTCTTGGCGACATCGGCGATGGTAACCTTCTTCTCCGTCCTTGCGGCCTTGATCTTCTTGCGTATCGCTTCCTTCTCCATACGGCCTCCTCTGCGCAAAATGAATGAAGGTGGTGAAACAACAACCCACTCAGGAACCGGCGGCCGGCGTCACGATGGTGGACGCTACCGGCGCCAAGCCGGTGTCCTCGGTCTTGGCTCTGAACGGACTCGCCATCCAGTAGAGCGCGCCCACGAAAACCCCTCCGCCGACCATATTGCCCATCGCCACGAATACCTGGTTGTACCAAAAACCAGCCCAATTGATCGCTGCTTCGTGGGGAAGGAACAAGGCGATTCCCAGCAAGGATTGGTTGGCAATGCTGTGCTCGAATCCCGTCCCGATGAAGGCGAGCAGGCACCAGAAAATCAGCATGATCTTGGCTGCGTCGTTCGTCGTACGGCTCGCCATCCACACCGCGAGACAGATCAGCCAGTTGCACAAGATGCCCCGCACGAACAGCTCCCATGCAGGCAATGACATCTTTACGGCGGCTACTTCTCGGATGAGATCGGCGGCCGCTCCTTTCGCGAATACCCCCGATTGGACGATCAACCATGCCAGCCCCAAGGAGCCGAGCAGGTTTCCAACCCACGACCAGAAATTGATCTGAGTCGCTTGCATCCACGTGAGACTACGGCACAGTCCCCCGATGACTCCGACCATATTGTTGCCCGTAAACAATTCCGCACCGGCAAAGATGACGAGAGTCAATGCGATCCCGAACGAGGCGCCCATCACAAGCTTCACGACGGGCGAACCGGTTGCGGCCAGCGGCCCGCCCAAACTGATGATCAGTGCGATGCCGAATCCGATATACGCTCCGGCCAGCACCGACAAGACGAGATATCCTCCCAGCGACTGATCAAGATACGCAAACTTCTTGGCCGCCAAGCCGGCGATCCGCTCGTGATCAGCACCATGCATCGTCGCCCTCCTTTGTCCGTTGCGTCGTTGGCTGCGCTGACCATCAGTGCACGGCCGCTGATTCCCG
>DATFFC010000211.1:0-10518 GCA_035250505.1 Nitrospiraceae bacterium
TTTCTCAACCTCGGCCCGGCGCATACCGGCACGCATGGCGTGCTGCGGCTGGTCGTCCAGCTTGAAGGGGAGGTGATCGTCGACATTGTCCCCGACATCGGGTTTCACCATCGAGCCGCCGAGAAGATGGCCGAACGCCAGACCTGGCATACCTACATTCCCTATACGGACCGCGTGGATTACCTCCAAGGCTTGCTCAATGAATTACCCTACGTGCTGGCGGTGGAAAAACTGGCCGGCATCGAAGTCCCCGAGCGGGTGGAAGTCATTCGGGTCATGTTATGCGAGCTCTATCGCCTGGCGAACCACCTGGTCTGGTACGGGACCTTCGCGCAGGATGTCGGCGCGCTGTCGCCGGTGTTTTACATGTTCAACGACCGCGAACGGATCCACAACATTATGGAAGCGATCTGCGGGGCGCGGATGCATCCCAACTGGTTTCGGATCGGAGGCGTAGCTCAGGATCTGCCGGAGGGATGGGACAGTCTGGTGCGGCAGTTTCTCGAGTATTTTCCGAAGCGACTCGACGAGTACGACGCGCTGGTCATGAAGAATCCGATCTTTCGTGCACGGACGATCGGAGTCGGCGCCTATTCCACCGATGAGGCGATGGAATGGGGGGTTACGGGGCCGGGGCTTCGTGCGACCGGCTATCAATGGGACTTACGGAAGCGACGGCCTTACTCCGGCTATGATCGGTTTGAGTTCGATATTCCGGTGGCGCACCGCGGCGATTCTTATGATCGAGCCGTAGTCAGAGTCGAGGAAATGCGGCAGTCCTGTCGCATCATTCGACAATGTGTCGATGCCATGCCGGCCGGGCCGTACAAAGCGTCGCATCCGTTGAGTACCCCACCGTTGAAGGAACGAACCATGCATGACATCGAGACCCTGATCACGCACTTCCTCGGAGTGACGTGGGGTCCGGTCATTCCGGCGGGAGAGGCGGCGGTTCCGATTGAAGGCGCAAAGGGACAGGTCAGCTACTACCTGACGAGCGACGGCACACAGAATAGTTACCGGACCAGGATCCGCACTCCGTCGTTTCCGCACATTCAAATGGTCCCGTACATTGCGCGAGGGCATTTGTTATCGGATCTGGTGGCGATTCTCGGCAGCGTCGATTTCGTGCTGTCGGACGTCGATCGATAAGCGCGTATAGCGAATGGCGTATAGCCTATAGCACAAACAAAGAAGACAGGAGCAAACCGCTTATGGCTAATAGCACGCACAAGAGGATGTCCTTTCAAGTCTGTGGCCCACATGCCATACGTTGTTTTGTGCCATACGCCATAAGCGATAAGCCATAAGCTTTTATATGCTGACTGACGCCGAGCGGGCCGAAATCGAGGAAGAGCTGAAGCATTATCCGACGAAGCAGGCCGCCTGTGTCGAGGCGCTGAAAGTCATTCAGCGCCGGCATGGTTGGGTCTCGGATGAACACCTCCAAGGGGTCGCCGCCCTGCTCGGCATGACCGTCGATGATCTAGATGGAGTAGCGACCTTCTATAGCCTGATCTTTCGAAAACCGGTCGGACGCCATGTCGCGCTGTTGTGCAACAGCGTGAGCTGCTGGATGCTGGGATCGGACGGACTGTGCAGGTACATGGAGCAGAGGCTCGGCATCCCATTGGGCGGCACGACGCAAGACGGGCGGCTGACATTGCTTCCGGTCGTCTGCCTGGGCGCCTGCGATCATGCGCCCGTCATGATGGTGGATACGGATCTCCATCGGGACCTGGACCAGGAGAAGGTCGATCGGATTCTGGAGCGCTATGCCTGACGGCGCCGTTCCCTTAACCCAGCGCATCAAGCCGGAGGACGAGCCGCTCTGGTCGGCCGACTACGAAAAGAGCGGCGGCTACGAGTCGGTGCGGAACACGATCGGCCGAATCGACCCCCGTGCGGTCCAGGAGATGGTCACCAAGTCGGGCCTCCGCGGACGAGGAGGGGCCGGGTTCCCCACCGGAAAGAAATGGAGCTTCGTGCCGATGGGCGCCGATGCGCCGCGCCCGAAGTACCTGGTGGCCAATGCGGACGAAATGGAGCCGGGAACCTTCAAGGATCGCCTGTTGCTCGAGGGCGATCCCCATCAGATGGTTGAAGCAATGGTCCTGTCCGGCTACGCCCTGGGGGCGGATGTCGGATACATCTTCCTGCGGCAGGAGTACGTCCTCGCGGAGAGGCGGCTGAAGCGAGCCATCGCGGAGGCCTATGAGCAAGGGTACCTGGGCGGCAATATTTTGAAGTCCGGCTGGAGTTTCGATCTGTTTCTCCATACCAGCGCCGGCCGGTACATCTGCGGAGAGGAGACTGCGCTCCTGAATGCGCTGGAAGGCAAGAGGGCGATTCCACGCGCGAAGCCGCCGTATCCGCAAGTCTGCGGCCTGTGGGGATGTCCCACCGTCGTTCAAAACGTAGAGACTTTGTACAACGTACCCCACATCGTCCTGCACGGCGCGGACTGGTATCGCGCGTTGGGGCGGGTGACCGACGGCGGAACGAAGATCTACGGAGTCAGCGGCCGGGTCAATCGGCCCGGAGCGTGGGAATTGCCGATGGGCACCACGGTGCGGAACATTCTTGAGACCCATGCGGGCGGCATGCGACGAGACGTCCGTTTTCGCGGGCTGTTGCCAGGCGGCGCCTCGACGGCTTTTTTGACGGAAGAGCATTGGGATGTCCCAATGGATTTCGACGGCGTCGAAAAGGCCGGCAGTAGGATGGGAACCGGGACCATGATCGTGCTCGACGACCGAACCTGTCCGGTCGGCATGATGCTGAATCTCCAACTGTTCTTCGCGCAGGAATCCTGCGGCTGGTGCACGCCCTGCCGGGACGGGCTTCCATGGGTCGCGAAGCTCCTCCAGACATTAGAGGAAGGAAGGGGCACAGATGATGATCTGCACGTGCTGGACATGCATACGAAATTCTTGGGTCCGGGCCACACGTATTGCGCCCTTGCGCCGGGCGCCATGGATCCGTTGGCCAGCGCGATGAAGTACTTCAAGGAAGACTTCGAGGTCCACGTCGCGAAGCGAGGATGCCCGTGGAGGGAAAAGTAGGCTGCGCAAGCACGAAATACGAAGGACGACATCGAGATACGCTTCACGAGACACGAGGGACGAGCGACGAATCCTATGCCCACGATTCACGTCGATAATCGGTCCTACGAGATCACGGACGGTCAGAATCTATTGGCCGCCTGTCTGTCCGAGGGATTGGACCTGCCGTACTTTTGCTGGCATCCGGCGATGGGTTCCGTCGGAGCCTGCCGGCAATGCGCCGTGAAAGTGTTCAAGGATGAGAACGACCATCGTGGCCGTCTCATGATGGCCTGCATGACACCGGCGACCAACGGCATCCGCGCGTCTATTCAAGACAAGGAGGCAGTCGCCTTTCGGGCGTCCGTCATTGAGTGGCTCATGGCCAATCATCCCCACGATTGTCCGGTCTGCGACGAAGGGGGAGAGTGCCATCTCCAGGATATGACCGTCATGACGGGGCACAACTATCGACGCTACCGGTTTCAGAAGCGGACTCATCTCAATCAATACCTCGGCCCGTTTGTCCACCATGAGATGAACCGCTGTATCGAATGTTACCGTTGTGTCCGCTTCTATCGGGACTATGCGGGCGGGCGGGATTTCAACGTCTTTGCGTCGCGCAATCATGTGTATTTCGGACGATCGAGTCCCGGTGTGCTGGAAAATGAATTCAGTGGGAACTTGATCGAAGTCTGTCCGACCGGCGTGTTCACGGATGAGACATTGTTTCACCACTACACGCGGAAATGGGATCTTCAGAATGCGCCGTCCGTGTGCGTGCATTGCAGTCTCGGTTGCAACACGACGCCGGGCGAACGGTACGGCACGCTGCGGCGCATCGTGAATCGCTACAACAGCCGCATCAACGGGTATTTTCTCTGCGACCGCGGCCGGTTCGGGTATGAATTCGTCAACGACGAGAAGCGCCTCCGCCGGCCGATGATGCGCGGGCCGAAGAGATCGATGGAGCCGCAGGCGCGTGCAGATGCCGTGGCCGCGATCGCCTCTCGACTGGCGCAGGGTCGGGCAATCGGAATCGGCAGTCCCCGTGCCTCGCTGGAATCGAACTATGCGCTCCGCACGTTGGTCGGCCCCGACAGTTTCTATCAGGGTGTCACGGAACAGGAGGCCGGGCTGGCAGGGTCGGTAGTACAGGTCATCCGTGACGGTCCGGTGGCGCCTGCCTCCGTGCAAGACATCGAGCTGTCCGATGCCGTCTTCGTCATCGGCGAAGAGCTCTTGCACACCGCTCCGCGGTTGGCGTTGGCGATCCTTCAGGCGATCCGCCGCCGGCCGGCTGAATCCGTTCAGCACTTGGACATCCCGCTGTGGAATGACGCGGCAATCCGGCAGGCGGTGAACGATCGGAAGGGACCGTTGTTCATCCTGAATCACCGGAAGACATGGCTGGACGACCTTGCGACGTGCTCGCGGTATGTCGCGCCGGATGATGCGGCGCGGCTCGGCTTTGCCGTGGCCCATGAACTGAATACGGCTGCGCCGACGGTGGTCGGGTTAAGCAATGAGGACCGAGAGCTCGCCCGCCGGATCGCGGCCGAGCTGCTGCTTGCGAAACAACCGGCCATCATCTCCGGAACCGGCGCGTTGAACGGCGCCGTCATCCAGGCCGCCGCTCGTGTCGCCGAAGCGCTCCACAAGCGGGGCAAGCCGGTGAAACTTTGCATGACCGTGCCCGAGTGCAACAGCATCGGGACGGCGCTCCTCGGCGGGAAGCCCCTGGAACAGGCGGAGGAAGCGCTGCGTAACGGGCAGGCGGACATGGTGATTGTGGTGGAAAACGATCTCTCGCGCCGGCCGGGCGCCGGCGACGGGCGCCCGCCGCAAGACGGAATCTACTGGGTCGCGCTGGACCATCTCGAACACAGCGTGACGGCATCAGCGGACGTGACGCTGCCGAGCGCTGCATTCGCCGAGGCGGACGGGACGCTCGTGAACCATGAGGGGAGGGCGCAACGGTTCTATCAAGTGTTCATACCAGCCGGAGAGACTCAGGAAAGCTGGCGGTGGTTGCAGGAAGTGGCCCGAGGCCTGCCGCCGGATCGGCGGGGCGGTCGCGAAGCCATGCTCGGCTGGAAGGGCTTGGATGAGGTTGTCGGCAGTCTCTGCGAGGCGGTTCCCATATTCCGGCCCATTAAGGAGACCTTGCCACGGGCCGCTCTGCGCGTCGGGGGACGGAAAATTCCGCGGCAGCCGGAACGGTACAGCGGCCGGACGGCCATCTTGGCGGACCTCACGATGCACGAGCCGCCACCTCCGGCCGATCCCGATAGCCCCTTCTCCTTTTCCATGGAAGGCGCACACGAGACGGTTCCGCCGCCGCTCAAGCCGCAATTCTGGGCGCCGGGGTGGAACAGCAATCAGGCGCTGAACAAATTCCAGGAAGAAGTCGGTGGGCCGTTGCGGGATGAGGTGATCGGGCCGAGCCTGATTCAGCCCGCCGGCGACCGGCCGCGGTGGCCTGATGACGCCGTTCCGCAAGGCTTTCAGCCTCGATCTGGAGAGTGGTTCGTGCTGCCGCGCTATGAAATTTTCGGAAGCGATGAACTGAGCGCCTTCGCGCCGGCCCTCGCGACCCGGATTCCGGCCGCGACGCTGGCGCTGCATCCGGACGACGCCGCCGGACAGCGCTGGTCGGCTGGAGATGTGCTGCTCATGAGCCTGGGCCAAGCACAGGTCCGGTTGCCTCTCGTCACGGATCCCTCGGTTCCGCGCGGGACTGCGGGAATAGCGCGTCTCGGAGCGTGCCTGGCTCTGCCCCTGCCTGCATGGTGCCGGCTTGAAAAGGATGCCTCCGCATGATGCCGCTGATGTGGTCCTTGGTGATGAGTCTCGCGGTGCTGGCCTCCGTTCTCGGCTTGGCTGCGTTGCTGATCTGGGTCGAGAGGCGCCTGCTGGGGCTGTGGCAGGAACGGTTCGGCCCGAATCGAGTCGGTCCGCTCGGCATGTTTCAGTCTGTGGCGGACATGATCAAGATCTTTACCAAAGAGGATTGGATTCCCCCCTTTGCCGATCGGCAGGTGTTCGTCCTAGCGCCGACGATCGTCGTCATTGCCACACTGATGTCGTTCGCGGTCGTGCCGTTCGCTCCAGGCATCGGCGTCGCCGATTCCAATATCGCGCTTCTGTTTTTCCTCGCAATGTCTTCGCTGGCTGCGTACAGCGTCGTTCTGGCGGGATGGGCCTCCAACAGTAAATATGCGCTGCTGGGCGGGATGCGCGCGGCGGCGCAACTGCTGAGCTATGAAGTGTTCATGGGGCTCTCCGTCATGGGCGTGGTGCTGCTGGCCGGTTCATTTGACTTGCGCCGGATCGTCGAAGCGCAAGCCGGCGGATGGTTCGTAATCCCGCAATGTTTGGGATTTCTCGTGTTTCTAACGGCCGGCGTCGCCGAAACGCACCGGGCTCCGTTCGACATGCCGGAAGCGGACGCAGAACTCGTCGCCGGCTACCATAGCGAATATTCCGGCATGAAATTCGGCATGTTCTTCGTCGGCGAATATCTGGGCGTCGCGCTGATCTCGGCCATGATCGTCGTGCTGTTCTTGGGCGGCTGGCAGGGACCGTGGTTGCCGCCGCTGGTCTGGTTTGCGGTCAAAACTGCTCTCTGTATCTGCCTGTTCTTTCTCCTGCGGGCCACGTTCCCGCGGCCTCGGTTCGATCAGTTCCTGTCCTTCGGCTGGAAGGTGCTGTTGCCGCTGGCTCTGGTCAATCTCCTGATCACCGGCGCGTCTGTGCTGATATCGAATGGAGCGTGAGATGAATCTCGTCACGGGCTTTGTGTCATTGCTGAAAGGCTTGTGGGTGGTTTTCAAGCGGACCTTCCGCCGTCCGATCACGGTCCAATATCCGGAGGAACGGCCCTATGTGCCGCCGAGATGGCGCGGCCGCATCGTACTAACGCGCGACCCGGACGGAGAGGAACGCTGTGTCGCGTGTTATCTGTGCGCCGCCGCCTGTCCGGTGGACTGTATCGCGCTCCAGGCCGCGGAAGCGCCCGATCAACATGACCGCCGGTATCCGGCCTGGTTCAGGATCAATTTCTCCCGCTGCATCTATTGCGGGCATTGCGAAGAGGCCTGTCCCACGTATGCCATCCAGTTGATTCCGGATTTTGAACAAGGGGAATATGACCGCCGGCACATGGTCTACGAAAAGGAAGATCTGTTGATCAAGGGAACGGGCAAATATCCGGACTATAACTTTTATCGCGTCGCCGGCGTGCAGATCGGGGGCAAGGACAAGGGAGAGGCGGAGAACGAACAGCCGCCTGTGGACGTGCGAAGCCTGCTGCCATGAAGAAGTGCTGAGCGCTAAAGTGCTGAGTGCTGAGCACGAAACAGAACAGTTCCGAAAATTCAGCACTCAGGACTCAGCACTAACTCTTTGTACTATGGAAGGTCCATTTTACATTGCCGCCGCGGTTGCGGTCCTGGCCACCCTTCGTGCGATCACGCATCTGCACGTGGTGCACGCGTTACTTTATCTCATCGTGTCGTTCATGGCGGTGGCGGTGATCTTGTACTTGCTGGGCGCTCCCTTTATCGCCGCGCTCGAGGTGATCGTGTATGCAGGGGCCATCATGGTCTTGTTCGTGTTCGTCGTCATGATGCTCAACCAGGGTGCTCGCGAAGTCGAACAAGAACGGCGCTGGCTTCCCCGGGGCATCTGGCTTGGACCGAGCGTGCTCGCTGCGGTCCTGCTTGCGGAAATCCTCTATCTCGTGTGGAACCAGGCGCCGATCTCAGGGGGAGCGGTAGGGCCACGAGAAGTCGGTCTCGCCCTGTATGGCCCCTATGTGTTGGCGGTCGAGTTGGGGTCGCTGTTGCTCCTGCCCGGTTTGATCGGTGCATATCACCTGAGCCGTGGAGAGCGGAAGGGGTAAATGAGAGATGGAGCCTCGGCTGACGAACGGGGTGATTCCGCGATCGCTGCTTTCGCGCTACACAGCCTCGACTAGCTGCTGTAGTGAACGAAAGACCGGCTGCGGCTCCCCCCAGCCCCCATATCGGAATATGGGGGATTCCGATCTATCGATGACGACCGAAAAAGCAGCCATCGACAGTCGGGCCTCGCTCGGTCTTTCGTTCGACACACCAGTACGTCTCGGCCGCAATGCGCTCGACACCGATCGCGGAACTATGAGCAGCATGAACGGCGACTGCGGTCAAGCCGACGTGTCTGAGCAGGACACGCTGCTCCGTTCTGAGTACCGCAGAGTGTCGTTGACCAGGAACTGTCTCGTGACGATCACATACCCACAGGGAATCCGGAAGAGCCAATGAATCTTGACCATGCCATGACCGTCCATGCGCTCATGCTCGCCGGAATTCTGTTTGCCTTGGGGTTGGTCGGCCTGCTGGTCCGGCGAAATCTTCTCTTCATGTTGATGTCGGCGGAGATCATGTTCAACGCCGCCGGGGTCGCGTTAGTGGCCGGTGGCGCACGCTGGGAACAGCCGGACGGTCAAGTCATGTTCATCTTCATGCTGACGCTGGCCGCATCGAAAGTCTCGGTTGGGTTAGCCTTGCTCCTGCAACTCTATCTTCAATTCAAGACGCTCGATGTGGATGCCGCCGGCCTGATGAGAGGGTGAACGGATGCTTGAACTTCTGTGGCTCATTCCCGGATTACCTCTCGGAGGGGCTCTTCTGTTACTCCTGGCCGGTGCGCTGCCTATGCGACTGGTGGCGGCCGTCGGAGTCGGCTCAGTCGGCGCGGCCGCATTGATCGCCGGCCTTGTCGGAATTGATTGGATCGGCCGGGCAGCGGGGTCTTCCGGTCACCGCCAAGTGCTCTGGACGTGGATGGATGTGGAGGGCTTTACTCCGGTCGTCGCTTTACATCTGGATTCCATCTCGCTGCTGATGGTGTGGGTGGTCACAGGCGTCGGCTTCTTCATCCATCTGTACTCCTCCGATTACATGCGCAGTGAAAACCCACCCGACTATCAGCGTTTTTTTGCCTATATGAATCTTTTTGTCGCGGCGATGCTGCTGCTCGTTCTCGCCGATGATCTGTTGGTCCTATTCGTCGGTTGGGAGGGCGTGGGGCTGTGCAGCTATCTACTCATCGGGTTTTGGTATCAGAATGCGGCGAACGGCGCCGCTGCTCGCAAGGCCTTCGTCGTCAACCGGATCGGAGATACCGCCTTCTTGATCGGGCTGTTGCTGTTGTTCGTCCATCTCGGAACCCTCAATATTCAGGACCTCATGGTTCGGGCATCCGCTCATTGGCGAACGGGAGATGCGCTGGCCATTGCGGCCGCGGCCCTGCTGCTGGGCGGCGCGGTCGGGAAATCCGCGCAGATTCCGCTCCAGATTTGGCTGCCGGACGCCATGGCCGGCCCCACGCCTGTGAGCGCGCTGCTCCATGCAGCCACCATGGTCACTGCCGGCATGTACGCGATCGCTCGCACTCACGTGCTGTTCGATCTCGCGCCGCCCGTGCAGACGGCGGTGGCGGCCATCGGGGCGGCTACCTTGCTGCTCTCTGCGCTGAGCGCGCTGGCACAGCGGGACATCAAACGGGTCCTGGCCTTCTCGACCATCAGTCAAATCGGCTACATGTTCCTGGCTCTGGGCGTGGGCGCTACCTCAGCGGCGTTGTTCCATTTCATGACGCATGCCTTTTTCAAAGCTTTGCTCTTCTTGTCGGCCGGGGTGGTGGTCCTGAGCCTTCACCATGAGCAGGATCTCTTCAAAATGGGAGGATTGAGGCGGGATCTGCCGGTGGTCTTCTGGAGCATGCTGATCGGCGCCGCTTCCTTAGCCGGTGTTCCTCTCATCACCGCGGGCTCGTTCAGCAAGGACCGAATCTTATGGGAGGTCTGGAGTTCGCCGATAGGAGGGCCATGGCTCTGGGTGGCCGGATTGGTCGGCGTCGGCCTCACCGCGCTTTATAGTTTCCGACTCATCTTTCTCGCGTTTTTTGGGGAACGAAAAACCGTCCCCGCGCCCAAAGGCGGTGCGGCGCTCGGCCTGCCGTTGATCGTGCTGGCGGTGTTGTCGATTGGAGCAGGGTGGATGGGCTGGCCGGAACTCGCCGGTCCGGTGCATGAGGAGCATGGATCACCGTGGCAAGAACTCCTCATGGAGGGCATTGTCGGAGCCGTCGCATTGGTGGGCATCGCGCTTGCCTATCTATTCTTCATGTACCGTCCGCGGGTCGTGGAATCGCTCGTCACCGCGGAGCCTGTGCAAGAAGTGCGGACTGTCCTGGCACGCGGGCCGTTCAATCTTGTGTATGACCGGCTTGTGGTTCGTCCTTTTCTTTGGGCGACGCGATCCACCCGAACGGATCCGTTTGATCGCGCCTATGAGCGGCTGATCGCGCAGCCGTTTGTGCGGTTCGCGGAGCGGAATCAGCAGGATCTGGTGAACCGCCTCTATGACGCGGTCGTCCGCATCAGCGAGTGGATGCACGAAGGTCTTCATCGGCTGCAAACGGGAAG
>DATFFC010000212.1:0-45030 GCA_035250505.1 Nitrospiraceae bacterium
ACTATAGAAACCGTATACGGTAAATGCCCGCAGCTTATGCTCCGGCTTGACGGACCCGTCCTCTGTGAACCAGGCGCCGGGTGTTGTGCTTGACGTCAGTTCCTTGGTGGGTTCTGTGAACTCCGATATGGCACCACTCACTCCCCCTAATATATCGCTGGTGGCATCGAACGGAGCCTTAGTGAGCTCCGTGGTGGCGTCCGTGATACAGCTGGCAAAGAGCAAGCCGATGGGAAATAAGATACTGGTCATCGGTATTCGACCGGTCATGACAACCTCCTCTCGATGTGGGCGACTGCTGACGGGAGTATGTCAGCGAGGAGTGCCGGCTCCATACTAGTGAAGGCCCTAGTTTCCGGTTGCTTGAGACCGGAAGGTTACGAGCAGTGGTCGGAGCGGAAGAGGAAATCAGTAGGTCGCGCCAAGATGATCCGGTTCGGCCGCCATGCCGTCGGCCAATGTGGTGGCGAGTGACCGGCTTTCGACAAACATAATCCCCCGGTCGGTTCGGCTATCGAATGTCACGCTGATTTGAGTATCTTCTCCTCGCCAATCGCCTTGCTTAACGCCTTTTCCGGCGATTTGCCCGGGTGTCCGGTCTAGGGCGCCGTGTTTCAATTCCAGAAACTCGACGATCTGCCGGTGGGTATCGAGGCCATGATAGCGGATGGTGACCCGCCCGAACTGGCCGTCGATCGTGACGAAGCGCATGGAATCGATTTTTGCGGGACCGAATGACGGGGGCCCCTGTTTGAGCTCGTAGCCCTTGATCCTGCGACCATTCTCGACGAGGGCAAAATCAGGCGTTTCAGTAAAGGTCGCTCCCCACGGTATTCCCTCGAATCCCTTGGGATCATCTTTCATGGGAACCGCATGGAGTGTGAGCGGAACAAGACAGCTAAGGGCCAGTGCGACAGCGGTGATGGAGAAACTACGCAATGAGCGTTGACTCATGGATCCACCACTTTGAAACAGGCCGCTCGCCGGCGGGATTCGTATGGCGAGTGAGTCATTATAATGTTTCGTGGGCCGCTTGTCATCCGCGGTGTGCCCGGCCGCCTGGATTCATGGTTGTGGTGGAGTACGGGAGCGCCGCACTGGACCGGGTGAAGCGCCTTGCCTTGCCGGGCTCTCCTCCATACAATGCGCCCCGCTTCCCATGCAAAAAAAGCGGAAAAGGAAACGTCCGGCGAACCTCTATCATCCGCTGTATTGGCCTTCCTGGGTCGGCGTGAGCGTCATGTGGATGCTGGCATGCTTGCCCTATCGCGTGCAGTTACGCCTCGGTCGTTGGGCGGGCCTGCTGCTTCGCGGCACCCATGCCAAACGGCGTGAGACCGTCAGGACCAATCTTGCTCTCTGCTTTCCGGAGTTCTCGCAGCAGGAGCAAGCGCTGTTGGCTCTTCGTTGCTTTGAATCCCTCGGCATGGCGCTCTGTGAAACGGCCGCGGCCTGGTGGCGCTCAGATCCCCGGTCGCTGTGCGAATGCCGCATTGTGGGCCTCGAACATATCCGGACGGCCTTGCGCAAGGGCCGCGGGGTCCTCTTGTGCAGCGCTCATCTCCATACGGCTGAATTGGCAGGGCGATTTATGTCGTTGGAGCAGGCGGTGACCATTGTCTTTCGCCCACAGAACGATCGGGTGATCGAGTCGGTCGCCTATCGGCGCCGAGCCTTGTACTATGCCAACATGATCCATTATCGAGACATGCGCGGGATCATCAAGGCGCTCAAGCGCAATGAGGTGGTCTGGTATGCTCCCGATATCGATGCGGGAACCAAACGCAGTTCGTTCGCTCCTTTCTTCGGCCTCCCCGCCGCTTCGCTGACCGCCACGGCGCGACTGGCTCGGCTGACCGGAGCGCCTGTGGTGCCGTGTTTTTATTTTAGGCGGTCGGGGAGCGCCGGTTATGAAATCCTCGTCGATCCGGCACTGGAAGACTACCCGACGGGCGATGTGACGGCCGATACGGCCCGCATCAATCGGCTGATCGAAGCCGCCGTCCGCCGGTGTCCCGAACAATATTTGTGGCAGCATCGGCGGTTCAAGACCAGGCCGCCGGGTGAGGCGCCCGTCTATGGTCGCCGGGCGCTGAGGAAGTGAACATAGGCCTCTGGAGCCGGCGCGCAATGTTGCAATTCGTTTTTGGAAATGCCGCTCTTGTTGTACAGTGGCAACTATCACGGGAGGATACGTATGGATACCATCGCCCAACATCCGCAGGCCCCGCTGGACTTGCGCCAGCATCCCCGGGTTCGTATCCCGGCCCCCTTCGCGTGTTCTTTCCACAGACGGGGGTTGAGCAAATGGATCAGCGGCAGTCATGAAGGGCTCGGCGTGGTCTTTGATGTCTCAATGGGCGGAGCCAAGGTGATGAGCGAGACGGGCATTGAGCCGGGCGAGCACATGTCGGTGAGATTGTGCTTGCCGAATCAGGCCTCACCCATGACCGTGGAAGAAGCAGCCGTCCGATGGGGAAAGGACCAGACGTATGGATTGGAGTTTCTGGATCTTTCGCCTGTGGCTGAGATGCGCTTGCGGAAATTCATCACCATTGCCGAAAGACAGTCCACGTAGCGTCCCCACTTTGTCCCCAGCCTCGTCCCTTTCCTCGCACCTCATCCTAAGGCTTCCTGAACCCAGCCGGGGATCGCATCGGCCCTCGCCGGTCCCCGCCTTCAACGGAAGAGTCTTTAGAACTATCTCAAAGTAGTCGGTCGGATTCATGGTCGTAGCTGGTGCAAGCGGCGGCACTGTCGCGCCCCCTGGCAGTTCCTCCCCGAAGTAGACAATATTGAGGTGGGTCCTAGTAGATCCAGGTCAGTAAGAGAATGACGACGTTCTTCGAGTAGTCGTATACCGGAACATTCGAGTGGTTGCGGATTCCTTGGTATTGCAATGCGGCGGCGAGATTTCGAGGCAAAGGCTTTGACAGTTGGGCGAAGATATCGTGCTCTATGTCGTATCGCTGAGACAGCACGCCGGCCTCATTGAGGAACAGGACCTGCGGATGGGAATAGGCGCGCCAGTGGATATCGTATTGCACGCGCAGGGACAGCTTTTGCCAGGGAAGTGACACGTCCCCTCCGATCTGCATGCGGTTCCCCGTGTAGGTAAAAGCGGATCCGGCCGCCGCCTCGTTGTCATATTGATAGCCGACCCTGAAGAGATATCGGTCTTGCGCGAAGCGAAAGACGTGCAGGAGGCCGATCATATTATTGAAGGCGTCACGGGAGTCCGCCGCAAAGCGGACGTCGGTGTCCGCCGGTTCGCGGAAAAACGTCTTGATTTGGTAGCGGTACAAGAGGGTGGTGAGGTTTCCGACGCTCCCGAGGCCCGGGGCGGCAAAGTTGGGCGCCACGACCGCCGCCGGCGCAGTGAAGCTATGGCGGGAGAGAAACCCGTTCATGTCGAGAAACATGTAATCGTAACTATATTGGGTGCCGAGTTCATATGGAATCTTTCCGGCGACTCCTCGATAGGCCCCTGAAAGTCCGCCGAGATGGTCTTGAATGTTGAAGGCGCTCAGGCCGCTGTCGGTGTTGACCGTCTGGTACAACGAATACGTCGCCGTCGCCTCGAACGGTCCTCGTCGATACCAGGCGTAGTCCGCGCGGATCGTCGCGAGAAACCCCGGCGAGGATGTCGGCCTGGACCGTAGCGCTTCGGCAATGGGATCTCGGCTGCTGTTCGGATTCACCGCGACGTTGTCATCATAGTAGCCCCCCAGTCCGATCTGGGCGTGGAAACGCCTGCTGTCCGTGGTCTTTTTGGCGGTCGCGAGCGCCTCTTGAATCCTGACCGATGCTCCTGTGATCGGAGACATCGGTTGAATGTGTTGGGCCGACTGCAATTCCGTCTGTGCCTGTTCCGATAAGCCGAGCGTGCCGAGAACGAGACCCCGGTAGAAGAGCGATAGTTGCCTGATCGTCTGATCCTGTGACTGATTCGCAGCGAAAGCGGCCGACGCGGCTTCATGATTCTGCTTGCGGTAACGAATGAAGCCGACGTAATAGCCCAAGTTTTCCCGAGACGGCTGCCGGCGAAACACCTCTTCCAGCAGAGGCTCGGCTTGCTGGTACTGACCCCCGGAGAAATAGGCGACGCCGAGCTGATAGGTGACGTCCAGATCACCCGGGCGAAGACGATGCAACGTCGTCAGTGGAGCGACCGCCTGGTCGGGCTGTTCTTGGGCCAGCCGAATGAGTCCCAGATAATAGAGGGCCCGTTGATTCTGCGCATCAAACGCGAGGGCTTTTTTGAGCAGCGCGATTCCTTCCTCGTACCGGCGCTCGTTATAGGCCAGCGCGGCCTGGGCGGCCAAAATTTCAGCGTCAGCTTGCTGGGCCCTTGCCGGCTGAGCCGGAAACCAATGCAACATCAACAGCGCGAAGCCAAGACAGAGCAGTCGAGAACATACTTGTCCCAAGGAACGGATCATCGTGAGGAGTGGAGAGCCCGACCGGTCGGCTTTGTAGAGACCACACCGTCGACTCTTGCATTATGTTTTGACTGGTCCTTATCATAAGCCCCACGGCTGGAAAGCCAAGTCCAAAGCCGATTTCCGGCACGTTGCTCTCATGGTGCGTGTACGCGACGCACATGGAGGTTTTATGAAACCAGGCATCATTCCATCCGCCGTACTCTTGACTTTCTGGACCTGTATGTCGACTGTGAGTTATGGCCAACCGATCGATCCACCGGCGGGAAAGGAGTCCTCGGGGATCATTTCCGGACTGAACGGCCAGGCCGTTGCGGTGATTCCCGGCTCAGGTTTGTCCCGTTCGCTCAAGATCGGGGATCGGGTGGCTGCCGGGGAGGAGATCCGGGTCGATTCCGGCGGCACCGTAGAGCTGCTCTGGAAGCGTCGTGCGTTATGTACGCTTGGGGGGCACAGTAGAGTTGCCTTGCAGGAGGCCGGCAAGGGGTCGGTTCTCGTTCAGGTGTTCGACGGAACGATTCGGGTCGCCTATTCATACAACGAGGGCCATCCCACCGATACGCTCAAAATCGAGATGCCGGAAACGAGGATGACCATGCGGGGCGGCATCATAGAGGCCGCCATAGCAGGAGCAGCAGCCGAGGACCACCCTCAGCGGACGAAACTTCCGGCTGAGGGCACGGCAGGCGAGATCATTCGTGTGATCGAAGGGCAAGCGCAAATCGAGCGGCATTCGCCCGTCGCGAAACCGTTTCTTCTCAAGGCCGGGCATGAATGGCGGGGCCTGTCCAGGGAAGCTGGAAGCGAGACCATTCGTCCGACTGCGGGACAGGGGGCCCGCGAGCTGGCTGCATCTCAGGACCATCATCGTATGCCTGCCGGTCAACGCATGGTACAGCTTCACGTGGAACATGCCCTTGAAGTGGAACGAGCGCTGAGTCATCCCGCACAGGAGAGAAATGAGCCGGGGGGAGGAATAAAGGGCGCGATTGTCGCCACCAGTCTCGGAATCCCGCTGACCGCTCTCTCGGGAGCCGGTTCGGCCATTACCACAACGACCGGAGTTACGACGGGACCGGTTCCCGGCGCGGTGCCTCCGGCTGCCGTGGCTCCTCCTGTCGCAACTCCACCCGTTGTACCTCCGGCGGTGGGACCAATCGTGCAAACCCCGGTTATTCCGACCCCAAACGTCACGGGGCTGACTTCAAGCCAGTCCGGGGGCATTAACAGCTTGTCTCTCTTACGCGACGTCATTCAAGATATCGCGCGAGGCGGTAATGGGAACGGACGTGGGCGGGGCCGTAACCGAGATTAAGCGTTCCGGTGACAATGCCTAGGTAGCGTCGCTAGTACCCCTACTACCACAGGCCATTCAAAAACGCGTTATTAGTCGGCAGGATGCCGGGGTTGGTGTATGGTGAATCCTGGGTCGAGCGGACGTGTGTGCCAGGGGATTCGCAGCCGAACGGCGGTCGTCATGGACCCATCTTCCGGCAATCGGATAGAACTGCGGCGACATCAGAGGCATGTCATCACGGGCTCCTGCCTCCTGTCCTTTTCTCAATTCACCTTATCGATCTCATTGACCGGCGATGCGGAAGGGGAAGGTATGGTCATCAACCTGTCCCCGAAAGGGTGCATGGTCGAAAGCGAAGCCGCAGTGAAAGTGGCGGAGGCGATGTCCCTCATCATGCTGCTGCCGGATCAGACGCCGCCGACCACTGTGGACTTAGCCCTAGTGCGATGGGTGAAGAACGACGCGTTCGGTCTCGAGTTTATTTCCATGGGCGCGAACGAGGCGGCGAGAATTCTGGAATTCCTCGAAAGCATGGAAAAGCAATCGGATCCCCAGCCATGATGGGCTGATCATGATGTCCGGCGCGAGCTAAGAAGCTCTTTCCCGGCTGGAAAGGCAAATCGGTGTCTTCCACAAAAGAAGATCGCAAGGCGCGGCGGGTCGGGATGAGTTGCCGCCTCTTTTTCTTCGGCGACGATGATTTTGAGGGCGAAGCGCAGTTGTTGGACCTCTCGTCCACCGGTTGTATGGCACGATCCATGGAACCTCTCCAAGTGGGACGTAAGCTCAAGCTCTCCCTCTTCTTACCCGACGGCCATGCGTGGCCGGTCCGCGTAGAGGAGGCCGTGGTGCGGTGGGTTCGCGACTGTAATTGCGGGTTCGAGTTTCTTTCCATCCGGCCGCCTCAGCTGCTTCGGGTGCAACAGGCGATCATGAAAAAGAGACGATGACGTCGCGACGTTGCTTTGTGCCGGCCGTTTCTCCTACAATTCCGCGATCTGCAAGCGGCATCGCCATCTGCGGATGCGGATTCATCGCATAGTTCGGTCCGTGGCATGATTGGATGGGTGGGAGAACGGGCGATTGCCGGCTACGGCTATCTCGCATCGCTCGCCACCCTGTCATCCCAAGCGTTCATCGATCTCGTCACACCCGCTCGACAGGGCCGCCGCGAATCCTTCCGAATTATTACCAGACAGATTCTGTTCACAGGGGTCGATGCGCTCCCCGTCACGAGCGTCATTGCGTTGCTGCTCGGCATTCTGATCATTACCCAAGCCGGGACGCAGTTGCCTCGGTTCGGCGCCGGCAGTCTGGTGGGCAGCATCATCGTCGTGGCGGTAGTCCGTGAATTGGGTCCCCTCCTCACGGCGTTCGTGGTCATCGGCCGATCCGGTACGGCGATCGCGACCGAGCTCGGCAACATGTCGGTGAACCGCGAGATGACGGCATTGCGGCTCATGGGGATTCCGGTGAGCCGGTTCGTCGTCATGCCTCGCATGGCCGGCATGATCCTCTCCATGATCTGTCTCACCCTGTATTTTGACGTGGTGGCGATCCTGGGCGGATATCTGATCGCGACTGCCCAATTGAGCGTGCCGTTCTACGCTTTTGCGGACGGCATTGTCCATGCGCTCAGCTTGACCGACGTGCTACTGACTGCGCTAAAAGGGATCGTCTTCGGAGCGGCGGTCGCTTCCGTCTGTTGCCATCACGGGCTGTCCGTCCAATCGTCCTTCACCGAAGTTCCGCAGCAAACGACCAAAGCCATGATCAACTCGCTGGTCCTGTGTCTCCTCCTTGACGTCTGCATCACCGTCCCGGTGTACCTATGACCGATAAGGCGGTGGTGCTCGATCGAGTCACGGTCGACACGCCGGGAAGCAGAGAAGCGTTTTCCATTGCTCTCTCTGTGGCGGCGGGAGAATTCCTGGTTGCGAGCGGGCCTACCCGCGCCGGGAAATCGCTTTTGTTGGAGCTCTGTGCCGGTCTGGCGCGGCCGCAGACGGGTCGTGTGGTCGTATTCGGGTCCGATTGGACCGAACTTTCGGATTCCGCGCGCGAGGCGATGCGCCTTCGAATCGGGATGGTTCTGCAACAGCCCGGGCTCTTGAGCAACATGACGGTGTACAACAATGTGGCGCTGCCGCTGCGCTATCATCGACCGTCCGTCGGCGAGGCGGAGCGGCACGCCCTCGTCATGGCTCGGTTGGATGCGCTCGGCCTGACCGCGGTATACGAGCGATTTCCCGCGCAGCTGACTCCCGGAGAAGCGCGGTGCGCGGCGATGGCGCGGGCGATGATGTTGGAGCCGGATCTGTTGCTGCTCGATGACGTGGCTGCCGGCTTTGACGCCGGCATGATCGCTCGGGTGCAGGCCTATCTCGACGCATGCCGGCGGAGTCGGACATTGACGATCCTCGCGACATTGCGGGCACCGTCCGCGTTACTCGACCGGGCGGATCGGGTGGTTCTCTTGCGAGGCGGGCGAATCGATACGGTAGGACCGCGCGAGGCCGTGATCCGGGATGCCGGCCCTGCAATGAAACTCTATGTTACGTAACTCATGTGAGGGATGCCATGAAGATGCATTACTCTCATCAATTGTCTCCCGATCGGATTGCGCAGATCGTCGGCGCCTTCGTCCTGGT
The DNA here is from genome assembly GCA_035250505.1 of Nitrospiraceae bacterium. Taxonomy (GTDB): domain Bacteria; phylum Nitrospirota; class Nitrospiria; order Nitrospirales; family Nitrospiraceae; genus DASSBQ01. Next base: position 8,391 of record DATFFC010000212.1, read on the forward strand.
TCCGCTGCTGGTGCTGGCCGTGGCGGGAATGTTTATGGCGAAAGCGGAGCACATGTTCGACCGGAAATATCTGGTGCGGTCCAGCCTGAGCAAGTCCTATGGCCTGGAGCCCGGTGCCCCCGTCGTCGTGTCGGGCATTCGAATCGGGCGGGTTGAACAGGTTGATCTCAATGAACGGGGGACGGTGGACCTCATGTTGCAGCTCCTGGTGCGTTATCGCAACATGGTGAGAGAAAATTCCGAGCTCTCCATCAGCAAAAGTGGGATCGTCGTGGGTCAGACACAGATCGAGATAGCGGGCGGCACGATGGACAGCCCGGTTTTGCAGGACGGCGGTACGATCCATGTCGTTGAGCCGAAGGATATCGGGGAGATCATCAATGAGATTCAACCGGTGTTGGCCGCCGTCAAGCAGACTCTGCTCCGCGTGGATACGATCACACAAGATGTGCAGGGCGCCGTCAAAGCGGGGGGACGCGCGCTCGAGCAGGTCGCGACGGTCACTCAAGAGTTGCCCGCCTTGGTGGCATCCGTTCAACGGACCGCGGCGTCGGTGGAACGTACGGTTGAGTCCTTGCCCGACATGACGGGATCGGTGAAACGAACGCTTGGCGTCATGGATCGGGTGACGGGTGACGTGCAGCAGGCAACCAGGCGACTCCCAACCATTCTTGACTCCACGCAAGATGTCTTACAGAGCGTCAAAACGCTCACGTCGTCGGTGAACGAGATGAGCCGGGAACTGGTTCCGGCAGTCCGGACCGCACAGACGACCCTGGCTGATATTTCGCTGCTGGTACGCGGGGCGAAGCAGACCTTTCCGTTCAGTCGGTTCGTTCAGAACGCCGGCCCGACTCCCGCGACGTCAGACGCGCCTGTGCTGAAAAGTTTGCGCGCGGACGGGCTTTCAGGCCGGTGAAACGCGGCGCCTTCATCGCTCTCACGGTCGTCACGTGTGTGATCGGCCTTGTGGACGGCGGCTGCGCCGGGCGGAGGGCCGCGCCTGATCCGGATCCGAAGGGACCTTCCTCCACCCAAATAGGCGCCCTTCAAGAACAGGCGCGGCGATGGCTGGCCGCGGGACATCATGCACGAGCCCGCGAATCCTTTGAGCAGGCCAACCGGCTCGCCGAAAGCCTAGACGATCGACCATCATTGGTGGACATCACCCACGAACTGGGGAATCTGGCTCTGGAGGACGGCCGGCTCTCCCAAGCGCTGACGCTCCATCGCAAGGGGCTTCATTTGGCTGAACAAACGGGAGACGGCCGTCGAATCCTGTTGAGCGTCGCATCTCTTGCAGCGGCGGAGCAGCAAGCCGGCCATACGGAGACAGCCGCTGATCTGTATAAGAGGGGCATGGGCCTGGCGCGAGAACGACAGGATCGCGGAACGCTGGCCGCCCTGCTGAATAATGCGGGATTGCTGGATCAGAGAACGGGCGATGTCGAGGCGGCCCGCCAGGCCTATCGCGAGGCGAGCGCAATCAATAAGGAGTTGGGGCATCGAGAGGCGGAAGCCAGCAATCACGCGAATCTCGCGATGCTCGCGGAGGGACTGCACGATTATGACGAGGCGGCCAGGGAGTTTGCGTTGGCGTTGGACTTGGACAAGGCCGTTGAGAATGCCCACGGCATTGCGGCGGACCTGGCGAACATGGGCCGGATCGCGGTGCGGCGCGGCTACACGGAACTCGGGCTCGACTACATGGATCGAGCGTACCGGAGCTATGCCGCGCAGGGAGATCGAGCGCGAGCCCTGGAAGCGCTGTCGAACGCGGTCGAGGCGGCCAGGCAGTCAGGCAGGATGGACGACGCGCGTCGGTTTGAGGCTGAATCGGCGTCGCTCAAAGCGCTTCCGGCGTTGCGGTGAGGACGCGACCGAGCGCACAGATGACGGTAGGGATGGATCGTTTGATAAGCGCTACTTGATGGCGACCGCTTTGACTTCCTTGTAGGTGGTTTGACCCTTCAGCACTTTGTCGATTCCGTCTTGGACCAAGGTGGTCATGCCTTCGCTCAATGCCAGGTTGAGCAGTTCTTCGGTTTTTGCCTTCGCTTGAATGAGCCGCTTCATTTGATCGGTCCCGAGCAAGAGTTCATGCAACGCCACGCGGCCTTTCAAACCGGTCCGGTTGCAGGCGTCGCAGCCTTTTCCCCGAAAGAGGCGAAAGTTGCCGTCGAACTTGACGCCGAGCTTGTCCCAGTATTCCGGTCCATAGCCCATCCGGAGCTCGTCATATTCTTCCTGCGAGGCCGGATAGGCTTCGCGGCAGTCTTTGCAAATTCGGCGCGCCAGGCGCTGCGCGAGGACTCCCAACATGGCATCGGCAAAACTGAATGAATCGCAGCCCATGTCCAGGAGTCGTGTCACGGTTTCGACCGCACTGTTGGTGTGGAGCGTGCTCAAGACCAGGTGACCCGTCAGGGATGCTTCAATGCCGGTATCGGCCGTTTCCTTGTCGCGCATTTCACCGACCATGATGACGTCGGGGTCCGCGCGCAAGAACGCGCGCATGGCGGCGGCGAAGGTAAAGCCGATCTTGGCATGGACCTGGACTTGGCGCAGCCCGTATTGGGTGATTTCGACCGGATCCTCCGCCGTCCAGATTTTGATGTCGGGCGTGTTGATGAAACCCAAAACGGAGTGAAGGGTCGTCGTCTTGCCGGAACCGGTCGGCCCCACGCATAAGATGATGCCGTAAGGCTTTTCGGCAATATTTTGCAGCTCACGCAGATTCCGCTCGGAAAACCCCATCTGGTCGAGTGGGAGCGGCTCGCTGGCGGCGAGAATCCGCATGACGATGTCTTCGTTATAGCCGGCGGTCGGGATGGTGGCGACGCGCAACTCGATTTCCTTGTTCTCACCGAGCTTGAACTTGATCTTACCGTCCTGCGGCTTCCGGCGTTCGGCGATATCCAGGCTGGCCATGATTTTGAGCCGAGAGACGATGGCGCGGCGGTAGCTGGGCGGAATCTTCATGTACTCGAAGCAATTGCCGTCGACGCGAAACCGCACCAGCGTGTCGCGTTTGTCTCCATAGGGCTCGATATGGATGTCCGAGGAGCCTTGCCGGAACGCGTCGGCGATGATCTGGTTCGCCAGCCTGACGATGGCGCTGTCATTCTCGTCGAGCCCGGAGCTGGAGGCTTCTTCTTGTGCTTCGAGCTGGGACTCATTGACCAAGTCACCCAGGATGTCCGAGACGTTTTCGTTGAGCTTCGCGGTGACTTCGGGCTGGCCCGTCGAGGAGGAGAGGAACTGAGCGATATCCTTCCGAAGGCTGACTGCGAAGCGAATGTTCAGGCCCGGGAAGGTGCGCTTGATGTCCTGCACCCGATCAAGGTCGCCGGGGTCGTCCGTCAGGACTTCGATGGCGGAGCGATCACGCTTCAGCGGCATCCAGTGGTTCTTTTTCAGATAATCGATATTCAGGTTCTTCAACAGCTCGATATCGACGATGGTACGATCGCTGAACTCGATATAGGGGCACTTGTGATATTGTGCCAACGACTTGCCGAGATCGGCCTTTACGATCTTGTACTTCTCAATGAGGAGGCTTTCGAGGTCGGTGGTGCCCTTTCTGGACTCGGCGATCGCGTTGTCCAGATCATTCTGCGTAATCTTGTTGTTGGACACGAGGTAGTCGAACTTTGACGGCGCTTTCTTCGAAATCTTGCGCAGATTGTGGAATGCCGTGCCCAGGGCCTTGGCGATCTCCGCGACTGATTCCTCGTCTTTCCGAGTGAAGCGACCGCCGCTTTTCTTGTTGAGCAGTTGGATCACGCCCATGAGGTATTTGTTGTCGGCGACGATCGGATAGGTCAATACCTGTTTGGTCTTGAAGCCGGTCTTTTTATCGTACGCAGCGTCGTGGAGCAGAGAGGGATGCACGGCGCTGAGCTCCACCAGGTTGTAGGCGTCGGCGATATTGACGGGACGAAGATACTTGGCGCAAAAACCGGCGAGACTTTGCTCGGTAATGGGAATCCTGACTTCCTGGACGGTGTCCAGGTGGGGAACCTTCGAGAAGATTTCTTTCTTTTCCGTATCGACGGCGAAGAGCGTCAAATCCTCGGCGTCGAACAGGCTCAGGATGTCTCGATGGAGATCGAGCAGGATTTGATCGATATCACTCGCCGTTTGAATCTGGTTCTTGATCCGTTTGACATGCTCGGCGAACTCAGCCTTCTGCTGTTGATCGGGCAGACTAGCACCGGGGATCTTGGCGAGCATGCGGAATCTCCGTGAACATATGTGGCGGCTGGAGCATGAGCCGAGAAACGAACGTCTCGCGGGGCGTCGGCATCGCGGTGAATGCTCAGAGGATCAGTCTAGCGCATGACAGAGGCAAGGCAAGGAAAAGTCCGTTTCCGGCGGGACGAGAGTGGGTCAGAGGACGGTCGGCGTAGGTAGAAAGTGTGACAGTGGTTCCGCCTGCGTCAAGAAGCCGGTGCCAGGCGCTCTCGAACGGCGGCGATGACGTGGTCCGGGGCTACACGGACCGTCTGCCCGGTCTTTCTGGTCTTGATCTCCACCATCCCTTGAGCAAGAGCTTTGTCACCCAACACCACATGCAGGGGAGCGCCGATCAAATCGGCGTCGTTGAATTTGACTCCGGCCCGCTCATCGCGATCGTCCCACAGGACCTCGATGTCCGTCTCGATAAGGGAACGGTACAAGCGGCCGGCCAGGTCGGTGACCTGCTGCGATTGGCCGAGCGGCAGAAGATGGACATGAAACGGCGCGATCGGGATCGGCCAGATGATCCCTTTGGCATCGTGATTTTGCTCGATCGAGGCGGCTGCCGTGCGTCCGATGCCGATGCCGTAACAGCCCATGACGGCCGGTCGCTCCCGGCCGTCCGTGTCGAGAAAGGTCGCCGACATCGCTTCGCTATATTTGGTCCCCAACATGAACACGTGGCCCACCTCGATGCCTTTGGCCACTTTCAGGGTGCCGCCTCCGTGAGGTGAGGCATCACCCGCCTGGGCGTTGCGGAGATCACCGACCATATCGATGGTGAAGTCCCGGCCTTCGTTGGCATCCACCATGTGCGTATCCGCCTGATTGGCGCCGATCACGAAATTTTTCATCTGCTTCACCGCCTGATCCGCAAGAATCTTGACTCCCTTGAGTCCGACCGGCCCGGCAAAACCGACGGGCGATCCGGTCAGCGCCTGAACCTTTTCCGGTCCCGCCAATTCCAAGTCGGTGACGCCGAGGAGGCGCTTGACCTTGATCTCATTGACCTCGTGATCGCCCCGCACGAGCACCGCCACATCTTCGCGGCCGGTCGTGTAGAGCAGAGTCTTGACGAGCCGACGCGGCGGAATGTTGAGAAATGCGGTGACCGCCTCGACCGTTCTCCGGTTCGGCGTGGCGACTGTAGTCAGCGGGCGCAGAGCGGACGGATCCGTTTCGGCCGGCGGCGCAACCTCGGCCCGTTCGACGTTGGCGGCGTAGCTTCCCGTATCGCTGTACACGACGGTTTCCTCGCCCGTATCTGCCAGCACCATGAATTCGTGGGAAGAACTGCCGCCGATCAGGCCTGTATCGGCTTCGACCGGGCGGAAAGTCAGCCCGCAACGCGAGAAAATGCGATTGTACGCGTCATACATTTTTTGATAGCTCAGCTTGGCCCCCGATTGGTCCGCGTCGAAGCTGTAGGCGTCTTTCATGATGAACTCACGCCCTCTCATGAGGCCGAACCGGGGGCGGATTTCGTCGCGAAACTTCGTCTGAATTTGATAGAAGTTCAGCGGAAGCTGCCGATAGGAGCGCACTTCGCGGCGGAAGAGGTCGGTGATGACCTCTTCGTGAGTCGGCCCCAGGCAGAACTCCCGCTCGTGCCGATCCGTGAACCGGAATAATTCCTTCCCGTAATAATCCCAGCGTTTGGTTTCACGCCACAGTTCCGCGGGCGAGGCGATCGGCATGAGAAGTTCTTGGGCACCCGCGCGGTTCATCTCCTCCCGCACGATCTGTTCGATTTTTCGGATGACCCGCAGGCCGAGAGGGAGATAGGTGTACACGCCCGCCGCCACCTTGCGGATCATACCGGCGCGGAGCATCAACCGGTGGCTGACGATTTCGGCTTCCCCGGGATCTTCGCGGAGTGTCGGAATGAGCAGCTGAGAGGTGCGCATGCCGATCAGCGGGAGAAGAGACGCTCGAGATCGTTCCAGAAGGCGAAGATCATGATCCCGACCAGCAGAACCAAGCCGACTTGCTGTGCGAGCTCCCGTTGGCGCTCGCCGAGCGGTTTCCGAAGAATCGCTTCAATCAGGAAGAAAAAGAGATGGCCGCCGTCCAAGATGGGAATGGGCAGCAGGTTCAACACACCCAGGTTGATGCTCAGAATGGCGATCAGAAAGACGACACTGGACGCCCCTTGGGCCGCCGCCTCGCCGGAAATATTGGCGATCGTGAGAGGCCCGCCGATATTCTTGCTCGAAATGTCGCCGACGATCATCTTATAGATGCCGACGACGGTCAATTCAGTCCAACCCCAGGTCGCTTCCAACCCGTGATACAGCGACAACAGCGGACCGGAGGCCTTGACGAGCGACCGGCCGGGGCCCGAGATGCCGATCTTCCCCACTTCTACGGATTTGCCGTTGATGAGGGCATGGTCCGCCGCCGGCGTAATCGTGACCGACGTCTGTGATCCATCACGCAGAATCGTAAACTGAAGCGGCCGATTCGCGCTTTCTTTGACGATGGTCGTCATCTCGGACCAGGTCTGAATCGGTTTGCCTTCAATGGCAAGGACGCGATCGGCTTCTTTGATGCCGCCCTGCGCGGCCGGCGATCCGTGCATGACGGCCGTGACCACGGGAGGAGGCTCTTCGACGCCCAGATAATAGGCGACCTCCTTCGCATTCTGGTCCTGGCCGGGCAGCGGAGCAGGCGTGACGAGCACCGTCTTGATCTGTCCGTTTCGCTTCAAGTCCAGCGTCAATTGCTTGCCTCGACTCTTTTCGACCGCGTCGAGCAGCTCGGTCTTGGTGGAGATATCCTTGTCGTTCACCCGAATGACGCGGTCGCCGACTTTCAGCCCGGCTTTCTCGGCCGGCGAGTTGGCCATGAGCGCTTCCACATCCGGGCTCAAATCGCGAAAGGTCGGGACGAAAAGAGGTGAACCGGTTGCCAGCCAGCCGGCAAAAATCAAATAGGCCAAAATAAAATTGAACCCCGGGCCGGCCGCCACAATGAGTGTCTTGCCCCAGAGGGTCTGATGGGCGAAGGAGCGCCGCTGCTCCTCGGGACCGGAGGCTTCGTGCTCGTCTTCGCCGAACAATTTCACATATCCGCCCAGCGGAACGGCGGACAAGAGATATTCGGTCTCGCCGACCTGCCGGCCGAAGAGCTTCGGACCGAAGCCCAGCGAGAATTTCAGCACCTTGACGCCGACCCATCTCGCGGCCAGGAAGTGGCCCAGCTCATGAAACGCGACCAGAACGCCCAGCACCACCAGAAACCACCACGCTTTTTGGAGCAACAGCCAGACTGAATCGGGCGACCAGGTTAACGCGTTGAACACTGTACGAACTCCTTAGTATGGCCGGCTAGCGAGCCAGCGCGTGCACCAATGATTCGGCTTTTTCGCGGGAGGAGCGATCGGCTTCCAATGCCGCTTCCAAACCGTCTATTTCACGAGGGGCATGGGCGTGCATGGTGGACTCAATGATTTCCGGAATGTCGGCAAACCGGATGCCGCCGTGAAGGAAGGCATCCACGGCGATTTCGTTCGCGGCATTCATGGCGGCCGGCATCGTCCCGCCGACCGCGAGCGCCTGGTAAGCCAGGTGAAGGCACGGAAACCGCTCATGGTCGGGCTTGAAAAATGTCAATCGGCCGATCTCCGTTAAATCCAGCGAGGGAAGGTCGAGCGCCATTCTTTCCGGGTATCGCATCGCATAGGAGATCGGTGTGCGCATGTCAGGCAGCCCGAGCTGCGCGATTACGGATCGATCGTCATATTCTACCAGAGAGTGAATGATGCTTTCCCGATGAATCAACACATCGATCCGAGATTCCGGAATATCAAACAACCAACGCGCTTCAATGACCTCCAAGCCCTTGTTCATCAAGGTGGCCGAATCGATGGTGATCTTCGCTCCCATCTTCCAATTGGGGTGTTGCAGGGCGCGCTCCGGGGTGACGTCCCGGAGGTCCGCAGCCGGGCAGTCCCACAGCGGTCCCCCCGACGCGGTGAGGATGATGCGTTTGACGTCCTGCCGCCGATGGCCGACCAATGATTGAAAGATCGCACTGTGTTCACTATCCACCGGCAGAATGGCGACTCCGTGCCGCCGCGCTTCGTCGGTCATGAGTTTCCCGGCCATGACCATCGGCTCCTTGTTGGCCAAGGCGATCGCTTTCCCCGACCTGATCGCGGCCAGTGTTGGCACAAGTCCGGCGCCGCCGACAATCGCTGAAATGACCACGTCGGCGTCGGAAGTCCGCGCCAGCTCGGTCACGCCGTCGGGACCACCCAGGATTTCCACACCCAAGCCGGTACAGCGCCGTCGCAGGTTTTCAGCCGCCGCCTCGTTGGATAAGGCCGCGATGCGGGGGCGATATTTGCGGATTTGCTCTTCGAGCTTCTTGTCGTTGGATGCGGCCGTGAGCCCTGCGACCTGAAATTCGCCGGGACACCGGTCGACGATGTCCAAGGTATTGGTGCCGATGGACCCGGTGGACCCAAGAATCACGAGCGTCTTCATTATCGGTCCTTATGATAGGGGACAGTACGTGTCCCCTTCAGCTGCCTTTCACAAAGGCGACATAGTAGTAGAAGCAAGGGGCCGTGAACAAGAGACTATCGAGCCGATCCAGTATGCCCCCATGTCCCGGGATCAAAGATCCGGAGTCCTTTTGATTGACACTGCGCTTGATGGCGGATTCCGTCAGGTCGCCGAGTAGGCCCGTCAGGGTCAACAGAATTCCCAGCACAACCGCGTCCATCAAGCTCAGTGAAGGAAGAAACCAGACCTGTGACGTGACGGCGACCATAAGAGCCAAGATGATCCCGCCCAGTAACCCTTCGACCGTTTTTTTCGGACTGATGATCGGGGCTAAGAGGCGGTGTCCCATCGTTTTTCCCAACATGTACGCGCCGGTGTCGCCCGCCCATGTAACCAATACGAGGAAGAAGACCAAGAATTCTCCATCCGGCAGCGCTCGAGTGAGCAACAGACAACTGAGCGTCAACCCGATGTAAAGGACTCCCATAACCAGCACGGCGCTTTGCATCACGGCATCGCGCAGTCCCAACGGCGATACCAGCGGCAAGCCGGCAGCCAACAACACCGTGAGCAGCAGGATCAGGCGGTCCGGCATTATGCCGGGCCATTGCGCATTGCATAACAGTGCGAGCGTGGCCGCTCCTCCAATACCGGTGCTGATCGGCCACAAGTTTTTCGGGGCCAGGAGGCGAAACAATTCTCCCACGGCCAGGAGTGCGACTACGCTGACCAACCCCCAAAAAGCTGCCGGCGGCAGATATCGGACCAGCAGATAGAATACCGGCGCAAAGAAGATGGCGGCCAGAATCCGCCGGACCGCTTCGTGACGGCCGGACAGTGTTCCGCCGGGCTGTGAGGTCGGGACCGGGCATCCGGCTGCTCCAGGTTTCACAATGCAGGCTTACGAAGAGACGGTCGTAAAGACTCGGCCGAACCGGCGTTCGCGACGCTGATACTCGAGCAATGCGACGAGCGTTTCCCGCTTTCGAAAATCCGGCCATAGGGTGGGGGTAAAGTACAATTCGGTATACGCCAGCTGCCAAAGCAAGAAATTACTGATGCGGGTTTCTCCGCTGGTGCGGATGAGGAGGTCGGGATCGGGAAGGTCATGAGTATAAAGCGCCTGCTGGAGGGCGGTTTCATCGATCTGATCCAGGTCGAGCGAGCCTTCCTTGGCCCGCCGGGCCAGCCGCCGGGCGGCATCGACGATCTCAGCGCGTCCTCCATAGCTCAAGGCGACCGCCAACACGAGCCGATCCAGGTGCATGGTTTCCTGTTCCGTGGTGCGCACCCATTGGAGGGCCGACGGCGGCAACGAATCCAACCGGCCGATCGCTCGGAACCGGACCCCCTGCTCGATGAGGCTCGAGCGTTCCGTGGAGAGATAGTGCTCAAGGAGACCCATGAGCGCGCTGATCTCTTGGGCCGGCCGATTCCAATTTTCCTGAGAGAACGCATAAATGGTCAGCACTTTGATGCCTAATTCCAGACACAGCGTGATCACTTCCCGAACCGACTTGATACCTTCCTGATGGCCGGCGATCCGGGGCAAGCCGCGAAGCTCGGCCCACCGTCCATTGCCATCCATAATAACCGCGAGGTGCTTGGGAAGGAGGTCTGGATCCAGCTTTGAGAGTAGATCGGAATCTTCTGAGGAACGCTCAGCTTCGCTCGATCGAGAATGCGTCATGGAATTGGAATTATTACCTTTCGCGGAAATCTCCGGTAGGTGAGGCCAGTCTACTGTCGAGGTCTCGAAAAGTCAAACACCTTTCCGAGTTTTTCCTTTGTATTGCCATGAGTTGAAGGCTAAGCGCATTGCGCCGCGAGAATTGAATACGTTATACTCCGTTTTCGCATTCGCTCACACTCATCACCATAAGGATTCTATGTCGTTACAGGAAACGGGTGCGCTGGCGCAGTTCGGTGTCTCCGAGGCTGAGGTGGCCCATGCGCTCGGGCGGGTCAAGGTGCGGGACGTCGATTATGCGGATCTGTACTTTGAATACTGCCAGACTGACTCGGTGTCTATGGAAGAAGGGCTGGTGAAGCGGGCGACCAAGAACGTCGGACAAGGCGTCGGTGTCAGGGCGATTGCGGGGGAAAAGACCGGATTTGCCTATTCGGATGAGTTGACCAAGCGGGATCTGGAAATCGCAGCCGACACGGCCCGGTACATCGCGGATTCGCCGCTAGGGGGTGGTCTCGTGGCCGTCACTCACCGAGCGGCGCCTGCTCGGGACCTCTACCCCCATGAACGAAGTCAGATTGAAGTCTCTACACCGGACCGGGTCGCTCTGCTGAACGCCATCGATGCCGAGGCGAGACGATACGACCCTCGGATTACGAACGTGATGGCGTCGTTCAATACCGAATATAAGATCGTTGTCGTCGCCACGTCGGAAGGCCGGGTCGTGAGCGACATGCAGCCGCTCTCCCGGCTTCAAGTCACCTGCATCGCTGAGGAGAACGGGAATAGGCAAGTCGGCACATTCGGAGGCGGCGGGCGTGTCGGCCTCCAATATTTTCAAGACGGCGCCCGCTATCTCGATTTCGCGCGGCAGGCGGCACGGGAAGCCGTGCTGAATCTCAGCGCTGTGGATGCGCCGGCCGGCATTATGCCGGTCGTGTTGGGAGGCGGATGGCCCGGCATCTTGCTGCATGAAGCGATCGGACACGGGCTCGAAGCGGATTTCAATCGAAAGAAGACCTCGGCGTTTTCCAATCTTTTGGGCAAACGAGTGGCCTCTGAGGTCTGCACGATCGTAGATGACGGCACGCTCCCGTTTCGGCGCGGGTCTTTGAATATGGACGACGAAGGAACTCCCACCGGTCGGACGGTCTTGATCGAGCAAGGCATTCTCCGTGCCTATATCACGGACAAGTTGAATGCCAGGCTGATGGGCATTCCACTCACGGGCAACGGGCGGCGCGAAAGTTATCAGAGTGTGGTGTTACCCCGCATGACCAACACCTTCATGCTCGCGGGTGAATCGGACCCGGCGGAGATCATTCGATCGGTCAAGCGTGGTCTCTATGCCGTGTCTTTCGGCGGAGGTCAGGTCGATATCACGAATGGCAAGTTCGTGTTTTCGGCCAGCGAGGCCTACTTGATCGAAGACGGGAAAGTGACCAGGCCGGTGAAGGGTGCGACCTTGATCGGGAACGGCCCCGAAATCCTGACCAAGGTCTCCATGGTAGGCGGTGACCTGAAATTGGACGAGGGCATCGGAACGTGCGGCAAGGAGGGCCAGTCCGTGCCGGTCGGGGTGGGATTGCCTACGATTCGGATCGACGAAATCACGGTGGGAGGGACGCAAGCGTAACACCATGCTGCCGGTGACCGACGACACATACATGACCCTGGCCCAGGACCTTCTGACTTGTGCCAAACGGTGCGGGGCCGACGACGCCGATGTGATCGTCGCCAACGGCGAAACTCTCTCGGTTCAAGTGCGAATGGGAGCGGTGGACCGGCTTACCAAGGCCCGCGAGAAACGCTTGGGCCTGCGGGTGTTCTTCGGCAAGCGGTCTGCGAGCGCCTCGACGTCCGATTTCGCGCAGAGCGCCCTGGCGCAGTTCGTCGATGATACTTGCGCGCTTGCGAGGGCTGTGGTGGAAGACGGGATGTCCGGCTTGCCCGATCGTGCCCAGATGGCGACTGACCGGCCGGACCTGGATATCTACGATGCCACCGTGCTTCAGACCGATCAGCAAATCGAATTGGCGCGGCGTGCCGAACGAGCCGCGTTTGAATCCGACCCGCGGATCACCAATTCAGAGGGCGCGGATTGCGATTCCTCATCCGGACGGATCATTCTCGGTAATACTCGGGGGTTTCTGGGCCAGTACTCGAGCAGCAGCTTTTCATTATCGGTCTCACCCATCGCGTCCGACCCGGACACCGGCGGCATGCAGCGTGACTCGTGGTATGGCGTGCAGCGGGCGTTCGCCCGGCTCGATCGGCCGGAATCCATCGGTCAAGAGGCCGCACGCCGGACGGTTCGGCGCCTGGGGGCCCGTAAGGTGTCCACCTGCACGGCGCCCGTGGTGTTCGATCCGGAAGTGGCAGGGAGCTTGCTCGGGAATCTCTGCAGCGCGGTCTCCGGCTACGCCTTATACAAGCGAGCCTCATTCCTGCTCGACAAGCTGGGAGAACGGCTGGCGCCCGATTTCGTGACGGTGTATGACGACGGCCGGATGCAGGGCGGATTGGGATCTCGGCCTTTCGACGGCGAGGGCCTGCCCACCAGAAAGACGACGGTGGTGGAACGCGGCGTGTTGCGCAGCTATCTGCTCGATACCTATTCGGGGAGAAAACTCGGACTCTCCTCGACGGGCAACGCCTCGCGCAGCGTGGGAGACAGTCCATCGGTGGGGCCGACGAATTTTTATCTCGTGCCGGGAACCGCCACGCCGGAGCAAATCATAGGGTCCGTCACGCGCGGCCTCTATGTCACGGATTTGATCGGATTCGGGATCAACATGGTGACGGGGGATTACTCGCGCGGCGCTTCCGGATTCTGGATTGAGAACGGCGAGCTGGCCTATCCGGTGGAGGAGATCACGATTGCCGGCAATCTGAAACGGATGTTCGCCGACATTGAATCCGTTGGAAACGACCTGGTTTTTCGCAGTCGCATTGCCAGTCCGACCATCAAACTCGCCCAGATGACGATTGCAGGGAACTGACGCCCTCGAATCTGAGACGCGCGGGTCGTGATTCTTACGGCTGATCGAACCGACATTCATACCCCATAGGAGTGACGATGGCTGAGCAACTAAACCATACGATGGTGGAGTACCCGGGAGACGGAGTGACGATCAAGGCCTACCTGGCCTCGCCGCAGGTGAAGGAGAAGAGGCCGGCCGTCATTGTCGTCCAAGAATGGTGGGGCCTGACCGATCTCATCAAGGACGTGGCGCAGCGATACGCGCGGGAGGGCTATGTCGCCATCGCGCCCGATCTGTACTCCCGTCTTGGACATAAAGTGACCGCTGATCCCTCAGAAGCGGCTCAGTTGATGAACAGCTTGAAGCAGGAGGACGGTCTCAAGGATTTGAACGCCACGGTGACCTACCTCAAAACGGCTCCGAACGTGGACGCGCGGAAAATCGGGGTCACGGGGTTTTGTATGGGCGGTTCGTATGCCCTGATGTTGCCCTGTATCAACCACGATATTCGCGCGGCGGTGCCCTTTTATGGATGGGTGCCGAATCCCGACACGCCGATTCAAAACCTGGCGTGCCCCATCCTGTATTTTTATGGCGAAGAAGATGGATTTGTTCCAAAGGCCGATGTCCAGCGATTGGAAGCGGCGCTGAAGAAGTACAAGAAGTCCGGTGAAATCAAAACCTACGCCGGGGCCGGCCATGCCTTCTTCAGGGACACCGATGCGAGTGTATACAAACCGACCCAGGCGAAGGATGCCTGGGATCGCACCCTCGCGTTCTTTCGCCAACACTTGGCGTAGCGCCGAGCGCAAGCCTGATGATGCGACGAGAAAAAAGGAGTTTTATCTGATCATGGCACTTGATGTGGAACTCGGTGCGAAAATGCTCCAGCTGATTACGTCCCGGTATGACGACCGCCGATGGCGTAAGCAGATCGAAAAGATTCTCAGTTTGCCCCAAAGCGGTGTCGGAGACGAGCGCCAACGGCAGATCTTCATGTATCTGAAGATGTCCCTCAAGGCGTATAAGTCCCGCCGTGCGGACCCTGATTCTTGGATCGTCGGCGGGTTTGCGACGAAAGAGGTCATTGAACGGGCCAAGTTCCAGCCCGCCGTTGTGGGAGCCGGCGTCACGAAGGATGATGTCGCCATCCTCGGCACGGATCCGGGTTCAGAAGTCGATCAGGGATGGTGGGAGGACATGCTGGTCGCGTGGTTTGAGGAACCGGAACTGGAGGAAAGTCCCGCGAGCGGCCATTCAGAAGAAGCGACTCCCGAAGGCGACCGGGAACCGGATCGCAGTCAAGCCTAGCCTTTGAGAGGAACCCTCGCCTCCACCGGGCATTGCGCTCCCCCGTTCGGCACGGTCGCACCCCGGTCAACCGAACAGGTCCATCTGAGTCTGAGGTGCGGCGGGCTCGCTCCGCGCGGGCCGAGTGTGAACACTGCCGGTACTGACTACGGCTTGACCGGCGGCTTGCTGATCCAGAAAAGTTTTCAGTTTTTTGAAATCTTGCCGCAGCGGCTCCAGCATGCCGCCTTGGTGGAGGGCGGCCGCCGGATGAAGAAGCGGGAAAAGGACAAAGTCTTTGAGGCGGAAGACCTGGCCTCGCACTTTCGTGATGCCGACCTTACGCTCCAACAAGGTTTGAGTCGCCCAATTGCCGAGTGAGCAGACTAATTTAGGCCGGATGTACGCGATCTGCTGCAAGAGAAACGGCTTGCAAGTGTCGACCTCGTCCGGTTCCGGATCGCGATTATTCGGCGGGCGGCACTTGATGACATTGGCAATGTAAATGTCGGTCCGCGACAGGCCCGCGGATTGGAGCAGATCGTTCAGCAACTTGCCGGCGGCGCCGACAAACGGCTCGCCTTGCTGATCTTCATGAAAACCCGGCGCTTCACCGACGAACATCACGGAAGCCTGAGGATTGCCCACCCCGAAGACGACTTGTTTGCGACCGAGCCTCGATAACTTACACCGTTCGCAATTGTGAAGAGACTGGGCAAGCTCGTGAAGCGGCGTGTGGGTACTTGGCAGCATGGTCATGCCGATGAAAAATTGGACGGCATCTTAGGCGTGAGCGATACCGTTGTCAACGATTCATTGTTGCACGGCGATTGCTACGGTGTGATTGCGGCCGCGCACCGATTTCCACTGACGACGGCGCTTTCCAGATTGGCCGGCCAACCGGTGTCGGTCCAATCGCCCGCGAGAAGCAGGTTGACGAACGGACTCTGTTGGAGCGGCCGGTCACGTTGTGTGCCGGGCTTCACAGACAGACTGATATCCACCATCCGACTGATGCGATGGCGGATCTCGGTCGTTGCATCAAGCCCGGGCCATGCAGCCGTTGCGTCGGCCCGCGCAGTGGTCAAGACTTCGGCGTCTGACAATGAGAGAAGGCGCGTGTTCCCCGCGGCGGCGAGGTATATCTCGGTCACCTCCTGTTCCTCTTTCGGACGGGTGATCATCCAATGAAACGTCCGGTGCGGAAGCAGCATAAATCGAGGCGTCTCGGTGCAACGGGCGACCTCGAGGCGCGTCGCGAGGAGAGAGGTGGTTTCCAATCGGCCGAGCTGCTGAAAATAGGCGTAATGGGTAAGAACCCGTTCGGGCAGGAGGCGCCGTAAGCGCGAAAATGGGAGGGCCGTTATGTAACGGTCGGCCGACAGAACCTCACGGCCGTTTATCTCCACCCCGCTCACCCGATCGTTCGCGAATCGAAATCCCGTGACAGCGGCGGCCAACCGCAGCGAGACCGCCATCCTATTCAGTCGCTCGGTAAGAGCCGCCACGAGGAAAGAAGAGACATCCAAGGACGGAATGATCAGCCGACTCGTACGGACGCCGGTAAAGAAGTGCCGCCGAAGCGTCCGCATAAAGAGCGATGCCGAAACCTTCGCCAGTTCGTCACCCAACAAAAACCGGCTGAGTGGATTCCAGATGTCGTGCAGGGCGGACTCGGACTGCCCGATGCTGCCCAACCATGGCCTCGCCGCTTTCGTCTCGAGGTCGTCGGGCATAGGGGGATCCCGCTCCCATGTCCGCTCGAAAAACGCGAGCAATTGCCATCGATCCCGCATGGAAAGTCCTTGGAAGAGGCTCGTACCGATCAATGTGTTGAGAGGTGAGGGAAGAGGCAGAGCAGCGTACTTCGCGCACGTGCCGTCGGATTGGAGAAATTCCAGCGCCGCAGGTTTCGATCGGCGGAACAGGGTGGAGGCTTGTAACTTGTCGAAGAGTGCTCTGAGCGCCGTATAACATCCGAACAAAGGGATTGCCGGATTCTCGGCCAGACGCCCTCCCAACACCGACGATTCTTCGAGAACCGTGACGTCATATCCCCGGGACGACAAGTCGAATGCGGCAGTGAGGCCGGCGATGCCACCTCCGATGACTGCCACGGTACGGCTCATGAGGATGCAGGCAGCCAGCGGGAGCGCAGCCATACGGCGGCAGCCACCATCAAGCGACGGCGAGTCGAGAGCGTGATGCGCTGGTCGAAGACGCGGAACTCGGATTCCTGTATCTGCTGCAGGATACGACTGTACACTGCACGCATGATTTCTGCGACGGTCAATGCGCGCCGTTCGTGCGGAGGCAAGGCGTACAATGCTCGTTCGGCCTTGGCGTAATACTCGCGGGCCCGTTCGGCTTCGAACCGCATCAGGTCGGCAAAGGGCAAATTGTACGTTCGCCTCACAAGATCGTGCTCCGTATAGCCGAAACGCGCCAGATCTTCCTGCGGCACATAAATCCGCCCCTTGTCCGCATCGGTTCGCAAATCTCGCAGGATATTCGTCAACTGAAAGGCCATGCCGAGATTCACCGCATAATCCTGGGCTCGCGGGGATGTCGTGCCGAAGATATGCAGACAGATCAGCCCGACCACCGAAGCCACCCGGTAGCAGTACAGCGAGAGAGACTCGAAGGAGGCATAGCGGGTGATGGTCAGATCCATCTCAACGCCCTTGATCAGCTCGTCGAAATAGGTCTGGGGAATGGAAAGCCGCCGGACATGTTCCGCCAAGCTCCGTGTGGTGGGGAAGGTCGGGCTGCCCCGATAGGCGGCGGCCAGTTCTTGTCGCCACAAGTCCAGTTGCCGGCGGGGATCCGTCCCGGCGGGCGGCTCATCGACGGCATTATCCACTTCTTTGCAGAACGCATAGACGGTGTACATCGCCTCTCGTCTGGCGCGGGGAAGGAATAAGAACGAGTAGTAGAAGTTGCTCCCGCTCTTCTTAGTGAGGTCCGTGCAATATCGTTGCGCTTCCGCTAAAGTCATCGCCGTAGGCTAGGGGCTCGTGCGGTCGGAGACAGAAGAGGGCGACTGCTCGAGCACGGCTTCGGCCGGCAGGTGTTCCGGATGGAGTAAGGCTGCAAGCTGCAACACTCCATCGACGAGGCGGGGGCCCGGCCGACTGAAATGCGAGAGGGCATCGACGAAGTGTACCCGGCCGCTTCGAACAGCCGGCAAGGCTCGCCATTCGGGTTGATCCGCGACGCGGGTGAATTCGGCGATCGCCCGCTCTCTGGTGAAGCCGCATGGCATGATGACGATGTCATCCGGTGCGGCGGCAACGAGCTCGTCCCAAGTGATCCGGCGTGACGGCGCACCGTCGTCGCCGAGGACGGCGTCACCCCCGGCGATCTCCACCATGTCGGGCACCCAATGACCCGCGATATAGAGCGGACCGAGCCATTCCAGGCACGCCACCCGCGGACGGGGCTTGACGGAGCGGGTGCGATGGCGCGTCGCCTCGAGCACCTGTTGCAGGCGGTTCGTTAATTGCGCGGCTTCAGCTTCCCTGTCGACGGCCGATCCGATCCGGACAATCTCCTCGAATATATCGGCGAGCCTGTGCGGGTGCAGCTTCATCACACGCGGACGCGGTGTGAGCGTGCGAACGATGCGATCGACTTCGGCCGGTGTCACGGCGCACACGTCGCACAAATCCTGGAGGATGATCAGGTCGGGACGGGCCGCGGCAAGGGCAGGCTCAGAGAGTCTATAAAGACCATGGTCTCCCAAAGCCGCGGCGCGGACCCGACGATCGATCTCCTCGCTGGATAGGCCCTCGGTCTGAATAACCGGTTCGACCAAGACCGGTGCGGAGAGTCCGGGCGGAAAGTCGCATTCATGACTGATGCCGACAAGGTGGTCGGCAAGGCCGAGTGCGGCGACGATCTCCGTTGCGCCGGGAAGCAGTGAGCAGATTCTCATCGGTCTGGGCCGCCGTTATCCCCAGAGTGTCGAGGCCAATTCTTCGAGCGTCACCTGCGCCAGCGAGGCGGTCACGGCGTCCGCTTCCTGTAGTTCCTGTATGGGATGGGTGTTTGCGACGGCAAGGACTTTCATTCCGGCGGCTCGGGCTCCACGGATGCCCGGGAGCGAATCTTCAATGACGAGGCAATCATCCGGTTGCAGGGAGCGATGGGGAGTGATCGCGCCAAGTCCCGCCATGGCATGGAGAAATGGTTCCGGTGACGGCTTCCCCTGGGAGACGTCTTCCGCGCTGGTAATATGGGCAAAAGCCTTCCGAAGTCCCGCCTCCTCGAGAATCAATTCAATCTCGCCCCGCAACGCGCCGGATGCAATCGCCAGAGAACAGATGCGGGCTGCCTCTTCGATAAGAGGTCGCACACCGGGAAACAATTTGAGATCCGTGTCCAATGCCGATAGATAGGCCCGCCCCTTTTTTTGCACCAGCTCATCAATCTCGCCCGGAGCGGCCGGTCGTTGATGGGCCGCCAAGGCGGCCTGAAAACAACCGCGATCGTCATAGCCCAAATAGTCCGCGTAATATTCGGCTCGGCTCAATGTGATTCCGAACTCCGTCAGCAAGACATCGCGAAGCGCCGCATAATGGAGGGGTTCCGTGTCGGCGATGACGCCGTCAAAATCAAAGATGATGGCCTGCAGCTTCGGCATGATGCTCGCCACGAACCAGTTGAATGGCTTTTCCCCGAAGAAGAAGCGGGCCGGGCGGACGCATTATAGCACAGGCACATACGGGCGTCGGATGACACACCGGGAACAATAGCGCGATGAAGAGCCGTGGACGATACCGAGTAGGTCTACCGCCTGAACTTCAGACGGTTCTCCGCGATCCAGCCCTGCCGTCCATCCTCGGTCGAAACGGAATACACCCAGCCGGAACTTTGCAGTTCTCCGTCGAGAACCGTGAGAAACGAACCGGCGGCGACCGACGTGCCGGGTTTGGTGCGCGCGGCATCAGCGAATAACAGCACGGGACTGGTCGGTTTGGCGGTGTCAGGGACGACGGCAACTTTTTGCCCTTCCGCGAACAATGGTCCGGCAGTCGCGGATGGTGGTGCCCCTGCTCCTGTCGAGGTCGGCGGTAGAGACGTGGTGGGTGTCGGCCTCGTGTCCTGGCCGGCATTCGACGGAGCAGAAGGGCCCGGAGACTGTTTCGCTTGAGGCGGCGGCACGGAGCGAGCAGCGGTCGGCTCGTTGTCGCCCAAATAAGGCTCAAGAAACCGCATCACCATATCGGGCTCCATTGCCACGTAAGCCAGCCCGCCTAAGACCGCCAAGAGCAAAAGCCAGAGGATAGGACGTTTGTTGGACGGCTTGGGAGACTTCGCCGGAGGCGCCGCTTGCGGAGCCGCGTCCGTGAGATCCTCTTCGGTGAACTCCAAGTCAGGCTCAGGTTGACGGGCAAACAAGAGATTCTCCGTCGGCAAGAAACTCGCGAAGCCTCCAATTCCCATATTCGCGTGCATTGAGCACCTCCTGGTCGTGGTGGGCCGTCGCTGTCCGACAGTACTTAGCACTAAGGCCCAACGCTGTCAATTTAGCCGCAGAAAGACGGCGGCATAACGCAAGTCATCCGACAAGACTCCAACACCTGAAGAGCATGTGCCGGCTCGCGGCTGCTCGGTGAATCACCTCCATCCTTGCACGTCGATCGGCGTGCAAGCAAGCATGAGGTAGCGTATTTTCGGTGACAACATGACGACGGGCGATGGTGCTCCCCGTCGATTGCGTCACGGGATCGCCGGCATTCTTACACTGCTCTTCGGTGTACGCGTCGATGATCACGTCTATTGAGTATAGGAGATCGCGAATAGCAGTACTACACGATGATCGTCCGTCTCGAGACAGAGACGAACCGATTGCTCCAGTGCAAAGAAAACAAGGCGGGGACTTGCATCTTCGAACATGCTCGATGCAGAATCCCAGAAGAGCGCCGGCAGGTCATGAAATCATATCGGGAAGAACTCTGGTTCGAAACCGCCACCAGACGCGCTTATATCAACATCACGCCTCAGGTTCAGGCCGCTGTTCAGAAGAGCCGCATTCGGGACGGATTCGCGCTCGTCAATGCGATGCACATCACCGCCAGCGTGTACATCAATGATGATGAACCGGGACTGCTGAAGGACTATGACGCGTTTTTGGAGAACCTCGCCCCGCAGGCGGCGACGTATCGCCACAACGAGACAGGCGAGGACAATGCCGACGCGCATATCAAACGCCAGTTCATGGGGCGCGAAGTGCTCGTCGCCGTCACGGACGGCGCCCTTGATTTCGGACCGTGGGAGCAAATTTTCTATGCGGAGTTCGACGGCCGGCGCCGCAAACGAGTGCTCATCAAAATTATCGGAGAGTAGTGATGAGTGCCGTATCCGCAAGCACGTTGCTGCTTGCCAGGGTCGGTAAACTTTGGCAACATGAACAAGCGGGCAGGTGGACGGCGTATGCGTCCACATTACCCGTGCAGGAGGACGTCGATGTTAAGTTGGGCGCGGCCTGATCCACTCACCCGCGATCTGATCCACCTGATCAATGCTCGCCGGCATGACCATGGCGACACCGATGCGGCGATCGATACCTTGCAGGCGTTCATTGAGCAGGGACGGGAGCAGGATCTGCTGACGGTGCTGGCCGCGCTTGATGAGGAAATGGCGGAGTGGCTGTTTGATCTCGTGGCGGAAGCGGCTTGTTCCGTCATGATGGACGGACCGGTGGAAGAGAAGCCCGTCTACGCCGTCATGGCCGCGCTTGAATTGCCGCTGCAGGCCAATCTCACGCATCCGTTAGGGCTGAAGATCGATCCCGTGGCGACGGCAGATCTGCTTCACCGGCACCTGCAAGTCCCTGCGGGCACGGTCGTGCGGGTCGAGCCGCGTTTACTGACGGACGCCACCCTGGAAGTATTGACGCTGCAGGCCCTAAACGAGCATCTGACGAGCGTCGCGGATCATCAGCGCACGCCGGCCATCGCCGCGCGTCTCTATGCGCCGGTCGAGAATACCGCCTTTCTGTTGTTCCAGCTGATCGGCATTCCCGATCCGGCGTTGCCGGAATCCATGGACGACGCCCATCGGCGTGCATTGCTGGAAGGATTGGTCGAGCAATGTTCGGAACTGGCGCTCGCCCCCGACATGTTGGAGGCGCCGGTGTATGCCTCGTACGCGCTCTTCGATGCTCAGAACGCAGTGCGGTTGCACCGGTTGGCCGATGAGACGGCGGCCGTGTGGCGTGATCTCGAACCGCTGGTTCGAGCCAAGACGATCGTGCATCTTCACACGCAGTGCGGGAACGGCGTCTATATGCCGGTCTGGACGGACCTCTTTGATCCCGAACTGCCTGAAGACCATGGACCGGTGTGGACGTCGCCGGATGTCTGGGTGTTTACGGCCGATTTGCCGATCGAATGGCCCGGCGAAATGGTGACGAATCGGTTGCTGGCGGAAGGCTGTACTCGTTTCGAAAATCATATCGTCGAAACTCCGGAAAACTAGGTTTCTCCGACCCCTCTCAGCGGTACGCCCATCCATTAACATCCCATAACATCCCGCTTCGGGGTTTCCCCTCGTCTACATCGGTCGTACTCCTCGGTTCGCTGACGGAATTCGCGTTCAACCTCGATTTTTCTTCGATGGTGACGTATTCTTTCATGACATCGCTCCTCGAACGGACAAAGGGATCTGCCCGTGCGACTGTCACGAACCGCTGCCATGGTGCTCGTCGGGATGATAAGCCTGGTGGGACTGGGCGGTGTGTGGGGGGTGGCGCTCCTCATGCTGCCCCACCAAGACTACGATACGGTGAGCATGGCGCAGTCGATGCCAGGCCGGCCGGCCCCGCCGGACCCGCCTCTTGCGGCTGTGGTCCCGCCGGAGACTCCGGTCCCGCCTGCGTCGGAAGAGGAGCTATCCTTCACGACGTTGCCGCCGCCTGATCCGCTTCCCGTGCCGACTTCCGCCGGAAGAGCCGTGGTTCCCCGCACGACGATGCCGCTCAATATTGAGATCAGGTGCGACGCAGAAATAGGCACGGCTTGCCCTGAAGGATCCTTCGAAGAACGGCGACAATGCATGCAAGAGAAACTCAGACATATGTCCGCCCCTTGCCGTCAGCGGGCGCGCGACCAGCTCGTTCGCATGAAGGCGAACTTGCATCAGATGCGGATGGCCTGTGCGGAGGATGCCCGGCGGTTTTGCCAGGGTGCTGAGGCGGGACGAGGTCCGGTCGTACAGTGCCTCGAAGCCCATGCGCAGGAAGTCTCGGAGGCCTGTTTCCAAGCCCTCCCTAAAAGAGGAGCCTTGTTGAGATGACGAGGCGGTGTTAAGCAGCCCTCTCGGTCATCGAGAAATACAGTTTCACCCCCGCAACTTCGATGACGTCCCCGTCCGTCAAGGAGGCCTGTCCTTTCACGGGCTTTTCATTGACGAAGATCTGCTTGCCTCCCTCGGCCATCGTGACCAGATAGCCTTGCGGTCGGCGCGCGATAATTGCCGCCGTTTTTGGGGCGAACCATCCGGTAAGTCGGATGGCTGCGTCCTCCTGTGCGCCGATGACCGACAGTTGTTTCGTCAGCCGATATTCCGCCCGGTCCGTCTTTCCCGACAGTACCCGGACGAATCCGCATGATTGAGCTGGCGGCGTGGAGTCCGGCGCCGCAGACCCTGCGAAGACGACGGTCTTGTCCGTGTCGGCAGTATGGCGGGGTGGAATTGTCGGGTCGGCGGATACGGTGTCGTGACGATAGATGATCCGATACTGGCCGATCTTGATGACGTCGGCATCTTGGAGCTGTTTGCGATCCACTTTGCGGTCATTAATGAAGGTCCCATTGGTACTGGCGAGATCTTCCAAGAAAAGAACTTCCTGAATCTTCACCACCCTGGCATGATGTCCGGATACGGCCGGGTCCTCGAGGCACAAGTCATTGTCGGGTTTCCGGCCGATCGTGAAGGGCGGCTTTGCCAGATCGATCTCCTGCGTCGCTCCCCGAGGAGATTTCACGATCAGTCTGGGGAATGCAGATGCGGCATGAGGCATGGCGGTCTCCTCTCTACGGTGACGCTCAGGCCTCGAACAACCGGCCACGAAGCCGAGTCCAGATGCCTGCTCTGCTCTTGGCGAACATGACGATGACGACGGTGATGTTGTCGTGCCCTCCGGCGGCATTAGAAAGAGCAATGAGCCGATCCGACAGAGTCTGTGGATTCGAACAGCTCTGCATTGATTGCACGATTTGGGAGGGCGTCACGTTCAATCCGTCGGAACATAACAGCAGCAAGTCCCCGTTCAGCACAGGCATCTCCCCGAGTTCAACGTCGACCGTCGCAGCGATGCCGACGGCTCTGGTCAGCACATGCTTGTGAGCGACCTCGCCGGCATCCTCCGCGGGCAAGAGCCCGCAGCGGACCTGCTCGGAGACCAATGAATGGTCCCGCGTGAGGGCCTGGACCGCGCCGTCCCGAATCAAATACACGCGGCTGTCTCCGACATGGGCGATGGAGACAATATGCCCGGTGACGAGCACGGCGGCCACGGTCGTGCCCATTCCCGCGTAAGACGGTTGATGCAGCGATTCCCGATAGACCGCGAGATTGGCCGCGCGCACGGCGCTCGCCAGCCGGTTTGTCGGCGCGGAAAACTCCGGCTGATGGACTCCGATCAGCGCGTGCTCCGATCGGCAGGCAGCCGCAACGATGTGGTCGCGGATGGATTCCACCGCCCTCGCGCTGGCGACTTCACCCGCACGATGGCCCCCCATGCCGTCGCAGACCACATAGAGACCCATTGCGGGGTCCGCATAGAAGCTGTCTTCGTTGTGGCGGCGTCTGAGGCCCGTGTCCGAGGCGGCTCCGTACTGCATCGTGAGCGGCTTCATCGGCGACCTACCTCGGCAGGACTTGAGCGAGCTCCCGTAATTCTTGCGCCATGTCCGCCGCATGGCGATAGCGATTGATCACGTCCTTCTGAAGGGCGCGGTCCAGAATGGTCTGGACTTTGGTCGGAAGATCCCGGCGGTATTTGTTCAGCGGAGGATGCGGGGACTTCATGATACGCATCACGAGAGCCGGCATGTTCTCCGCCGCGAATGGCTTCTCTCCGGTGAGCAGCTCAAAGAGCACGATGCCCAAGGAGAAGACATCGGACCGACCGTCCACGGTCTTTCCAATGGCTTGTTCCGGCGACATATATCTCGGCGTTCCAAGGATCATGCTGGTTTGGGTTTTTGACGAGCTGGCCAGCTTGGCAATGCCGAAATCCATCACTTTTACAATCCGATTTTTCATGATCATGATGTTGGCCGGTTTGACGTCCCGGTGGACGACGCCTTGACCATGTGCGTACCCGAGCGCGTCCGCGACGGTCCCGATGATCTGAAGCGTTTGTTTGGGAGGCAACAGTGCGGATTTTTGGCAATAATGGCTGAGCGGCATCCCCTCCAGATATTCCATCGCGATGAAAGCAAGCCCCTCCTGTTCGCCGGCATCGTAGAGGGTGACGATATTGGGATGAGAGAGTCGGCCGGTCGATTCCGCCTCGCGGAAGAAACGCTCTCGAAACTGCTTCACTTCATCCATGTTATCCAATTCATCCAGGCGCATGGTCTTGATCGCCACGAACCGCTGAATCGTGGGATCTTTGCCCAAATAGACCACTCCCATGGCCCCGCGTCCCACCTCTTTGAGTATCCGGTATCGGCCCAGCGTTTCGGGAGCGCCCTGTCCGTTCCGGAGAAACACCGTCGTATCGGTGCGAAGGTGGGCGGTGACCGCGGCGGGTGCCGGCTCCTCTGTCTCCGATGCCACGGCTCGCCGAGTCGCCGCGCTTCGAGGCCGGGCCGGTCCGAGCAGCGAACGGATCAAGGCATCCGCATGCCGAAGCCATGCGATCGTCAGCCAGCCGGCTGAGCCGATGAGGCCGGCGGTCAACAGCCAGTTATACAGCGGCTGAGGCGGCGGGCCGATGATCGGCATGCCGTGGGCTTCGTATGCCTTGTGCGCTGCGATGACGCTGAGGAAGGAAGCAGCCGGATAGAGCAGAGCCCGGATGAAGGTGTGGCTTCGGCCGGTCGGTTTAAGCTCGCCATGCGCTCGGCGGGTCGCGAGCCACAGCAGGAGCAGACAGACCCCGTCCGCAAGGAGGCGCACTGCCTGCGCGGCATTCATCGCGAGGTGCGGTACGAATGTGTGGGCGAACAGCGGAAGGGAGGCCAGAAGAGGACTGACCAGGATGACGAGAACAAAGACGGCGGTATATGGGCCGATCCAGCCCCAGGAGGTAGCCATGGGCGTGCGATTCACTCGTGCGTCTCAGTGTAACGGAAGGGGGGCAGGAGTCAATGAATCGGCTGAAAGCGACCGAGCGGCGGGTCTTTTAGGAAGCCGATGCCGCTTTCTTCAGGGGCTCCAATAGGGCGGGTGAGACTTTGAGGTCGCCGCGGCCGGTTCCGACATCAATATCGGGCTTGGTGACGCCGTGGAAGTCGCTTCCCCCGGTGATGAGAAGATCAAATCGTTTGGCGAGATTCAGATACTCGGCCGTCTGTTTCGGATTATGCGTGCTGTAGTGCACTTCGATACCTCCGAGCCCGGCCGCTTTGAGTCGTTCGATGAGGCTGCTGAGACCCTCGGAAGATTCCTTCACCCAGGTCGGATGGGCCAGCACGGCAACGCCGCCCGCTTCTCGGATCCAGGCGACCGCCTCTTCCGGCGGCGGAAGCTGACGGGGCACGAAAGCAGGGCGCCCTTCGGCGAGGTATCGATCAAAGGCTTCTTTCGCAGAGGAAACGAGCTTCTTGTCCATGAGGACACGCGCAATGTGAGGCCGGCCGACCGATTCGGTCCCCGCCAAGGCTTGCACTTCCTCATAGGTGATATCGAGTCCGAGGCCGTTCAGTTTCTCGATGATCCGTGGGTTGCGCTGGTGGCGGCTCTCTCGGAGGCTTTTCAGGCGCTCATTAAGACGCGGGTGGCGCCAGTCGATGCAATATCCCAGGATATGCAACTCGCTTTCGCCGTAGCGGGAACTGATCTCCACGCCCGGGATGATCTCGATCCCCAGGCGAGAACCGACCTCCAGCGCGTCGGGTATACCTGCGACGATATCGTGATCGGTGATGGCCAACGCCGTGACGCCCGCCGTCTTGGCAAACTCCAAAACCGCTGCAGGGGAGAAGCTTCCGTCGGAATGGGTCGTGTGAAGATGAAGGTCGATGCGGCTCATGGTCGGACTGACATCGGTTTTTGCGCAACCAATCGCGCAGTGAAAGAGGCGCCGCCCCCGTCATGGTGCTCGCCTTCGTCATAGTGAAGGACGCGCAGTGAGGAGGTCAAGCGGAGCAGTTCATTATGCGCGAGACAGAATTCCCACCGTCGCGGGTGCTGATGGCGGAAATAATTGTCGATGAGGAATGTTTCGTACACAAGTACGCCGCCGGGCTTCAAGGCCTGGACGATCGGCGTAAACAACGGGCGGAACAGATAAAAGAACACGATGATCGCCTCATATTGCTCTCGTCCCAAATCCGGAGGATGCTCCGGATCTTGTTCGAGGTCCACCGTTCTCGTCATAAGGCCGGACATCCCGCGGGCCTGGACGGCCGCCTGTAACTCTCCCAAAGCCGCCTGGTCTCGGTCCAGAGCGTCAACCGTCATCCCATGCCGAAGAAGATGAAGACTATTACGCCCCTTCCCTGCCGCCAGATCGAGGGCCTGGCCCTTCGGCAATCGATGGGATTGCTGAATTAGGAAGGCAGCCGGTTCAGGTTCCGTGGATTGCCGCGACTCGGCGGAGCGTGCTCTCTCCAGTCGGACGCCGACCGACCCGGCGATGGCCGATAGCGGGGCGTGGAGTTTTCGTACCCAAATCCGAGCCCGTTCGACAGCGAAAGTCGTAAAGAGCATGGTCATGACTTTGTCCGCCAAGGTTTCGAGAAGGTAACAACGTTCGTGTGCGACGAGGGTGACGATCCGCTCCGCCACGGCGGCGTAATCCACTGTCTGCGCCAGGTCATCAGTCCTTGCAGCGCGGCTGGTTGGAACGTCAAGCTCGACATCGACGGCCACCTTCTGAGGACGATCGCGCTCCTCGCGTGTGACCCCGCAATACGCTTCACATTCAAGCCGTTCGATGACGATGTGGCTCGACATGCCGGGCATTGTCATGGATCGGATTTCGCACTGTCAAGAAACCGGTGAGCTTGACTCGTCTTTCCGGCGGCCCCTATAATTCGATCGCGTGAGCAACCAAGCACGTGATTCTGAAAGGGAAATGGCGGAGTTTACCCATTTTAACGATGCGGGCCGCGCGCGGATGGTGGATGTCGGCGGCAAGGCATCGACCGAACGGATCGCAAGCGCGCAGGCGAAGGTTCTGCTTGCGCCGGAAACCCTCGAAAAGATTCAGCGGGGTAAGATTGCCAAGGGAGACGTATTGGCGGTGGCGCAGGTCGCCGGCATCATGGGAGCAAAGAAAACTCCCGACATGATTCCCATGTGCCATCCGATCCCACTGACCAGTGTGGACATCTCGTTTAAGGAAGAATCCCAGCCGGATCAACAGGGCCGGTGCGCAATCCGAATCACCGCCACGGCCAAGACGACAGGACAGACCGGGGTCGAAATGGAAGCCATGACCGCCGTGTCCGTCGCTGCATTGACGATTTATGACATGTGCAAGGCGATCGACCGGGCAATGAGTTTCAGTGACGTGTATTTGGTGTCCAAGTCGGGGGGCAAGTCGGGGACCTACACAAGGGAACTGATGAATGAGGACTAAATGGTGACGGTTCGGTTATTCGGCATGACGAAGACCCTGGCGGGGAATCAAGGATCCCTATCGTTCCCGCTGACGGGTGCCCGGCGTGTGCGGGACCTGATCGATCTGCTGGATGCCGGCTACCCGCAGATCGGAGAGCTGGTCCACAAGAAGAAAATTCTTGTCTCGGTCAATCAGGAAATTGCGCACGAAGAACTTGAGATTCAGGACAGTGACGAAGTGGCGCTGCTGCCGCCCTTCGCAGGGGGAACCGGTATGGGGCACATAACCGACGTATCCGAATTGGTGCGCGTGCAGCGCGAAAATTTCTCGATCGACGCGGAGCTGGATCGCGTCAGAAGCCGGTCGACGCGCATCGGCGGCATCGCGGTGTTTCTGGGGACGGCCCGGGACCGGTCGAAGGGCCGGGACGTCGAGAGCCTGACGTTCGAACATTATGAGGGCATGGCCCAGAAAAAACTCCGTGAGATCAGGGAACGGGCACTCAAGGACTTCGACGTAATTGAAGTCCTGATCCTCCATCGTTACGGGGAGATCGCGATCGGTGAAAATATCGTGCTGATCATCGTGGGAGCCGAGCATCGGGCGGACGCGTTCCGCGCCTGCAAATGGGCGATCGACGAGCTGAAGCAGATTACGCCGATTTGGAAACGCGAACAAACGCCGGAAGGCGACGTGTGGGTCGAAGAGCATCCATGAGCGAACACTCCACCGCGGGGAATCCTGTCGTAACGAGCGATCGTTTCGGGCGACCGCTCCGAAGCCTGCGCCTGTCCGTGACCGATCGATGTAACCTTCGCTGCAAATATTGCATGCCGGAGGAGGACTACGCCTGGCTGCCTCGAGAGACCATTCTGACGTTCGAAGAAATGGCCGGACTCACGGAGATCTTTACCGATGTCGGAGTGGATAAGGTACGCCTGACGGGTGGAGAGCCGCTGTTGCGGCGCGATCTGCCTCGTTTCGTGCGGATGTTGACACAGAATCGCCGGATCACCGACATCGCGCTCACGACGAACGGGGTGTTGATGGCCGATCAAGCGGCCGACCTGTATTATGCCGGTCTTCATCGGGTGACCGTGAGTCTGGATACACTCCGCGCCGATCGATTCCGTGCCTTGACCAAACGTGATCTGCATCACCACGTGTTCGAGGGCATCAAAGCGGTGGTCCAGGCGGGATTTTCCTCCTTGAAGTTCGACACCGTGGTGATCAAGGGGTATAACGACGATGAACTGGTGGATTTGATCGAGTATGGAAAAACCGTGAAGGCGGAAGTGCGGTTCATTGAGTATATGGACGTGGGAGGGGCCACTGATTGGTCCATGAACCAAGTTCTGTCGCGCGGGGAGATGTTGGAGCGGCTGGGACGCCATTATGGCGGGGTGGACCCCATCGTCGAGGACAGCACCGCACCCGCTCAACGATTCTCTTTGCCCGATGGCACGACCTTCGGCATTATTCCGTCCACCACCACGCCGTTTTGCAGGACGTGTGATCGAAGTCGCCTGACGGCGGACGGGATGTGGTATCTCTGTCTCTATGCGAAGGAGGGTCTGGACCTAAGGGCGCCGCTGCGATCCGGCCTACCTCGCGAGGAGATCGCGGGATACATCGCCTCCATCTGGCGGAACAGAACTGATCGCGGAGCCGAAGAACGGAAGGCGCTGGAGCCTCTCGGTCTTCGGGAGCAGCGTCTGATCGGCATCGGCAAGCTGCGCGAAGATCCTCACCTCGAAATGCACGCCCGCGGGGGATGACGGAGCCGCGGGGCGCGACCGCTCTTTCCGCGACCGCTTTCCGGAGTAACATGCTGGACTCGCATGGGCTGACGATTTTGGGGCTCGGCTTCGTATTGGGTCTGCGCCATGCGCTGGATGCCGACCACATCGTCGCCGTCTCGACCGTCCTCGCCGAGCGTCCCACGTTCCGGGCGTCCGGTGTCGTCGGATTGTTCTGGGGACTCGGCCATACCCTGATGCTGCTGCTCGTGGGCGGTTGCGTGCTGGCGCTGCATGTCTCGATCCCGGAATCCCTCGCGGCTGTGTTCGAACTGCTCGTCGGCATCATGCTGATCGGGTTGGGATTGGGTCTGGCGCGCCGTCTGTATCGGGAAGGATGGCATCTGCATCCTCATGAGCACGGCGGGCGACAGCATGTGCACCTCCACCGGCATACCGTTGATCAGGACCATATCCATGCCCATTGGTTTCTCGAGGCCCGGCGGCCTCTTCTGATCGGCATGGCGCATGGGCTCGCCGGGTCCGCAGCCCTCCTGCTGATCGTGGTCTCAGCCGCGGGCACATTCGGTCAAGGAATCGGATATATTCTTGTCTTCGGCGTCGGATCGATTATAGGAATGATCGCCGTGGGTGCGGTCATCAGCCTGCCGTTCGTGTTATCTCTCTCAATCGGACGAGGCGCGCTTGTGGCGGTGCAAGGATTCGCCAGCCTGGGCAGCATCGGACTCGGGTTGTTGGTGATTTGGCGCATCGGGCTCGGCGAACCAGGTTTCTGACGGCAAGACGATGTCCTTCCAACGCCATACCCACATCCGGCCGGCGGTTGGTTTGTTCGTGGTCCAGCCCGATGGAACCACGTCAATTCCACGTGCGCGATCGGGACTACTGTGGTATTCTGCGGGTCGCTTAATCCATCGCGGCGTGGCCAGTCTTGACGGCTATGATGCCGGGATGTTCCTGTGAAAATCCGGGTATTGGGTTGCCATGGGTCCGGTCAATTGGTGGCGGGCCCGCAAGGGCCTGTGCAATGCGGAACCTGCGGTTTCCTGCTGAACGAGACCGTCTTGGTGGATGCAGGCACCGTGGGATCGCGTCTCCACCTCGAAGAGCAACGGCGGATTCGAGCGGCGCTGTTGACTCACCTTCACTTCGATCATATTCGGGATCTTCCTACTCTCGCTGATAATCTGATCGGGGAGATCGATGAGCCGGTCATGGTCGCGGCGATTCCCGACGTACTCAAAGGACTCGAAACACATATTTTCAATGGAGAGGTCTATCCGGATTTTTTCAGGATTCCGGATGAGCGGGCTCCGGTGCTCCGAGCGCTTCCCCTTCAGGCCGGCCGTGAATCTGTGGTGGAAGGGTTGCGGGTGACACCGATTCCCGTGAACCATATCGTCCCGACGGTGGGATACATCATTGCGCAGCACGGCCGGGCCGTGCTCTTCAGCGGCGATACCTGCGACACCGACCAACTGTGGGATGCGGCGGCTCGATTGCCTGAACTCAGGGCGGTCTTCATCGAAACGTCGTTCCCGGACGACATGCTGGAGTTGGCCCGTGTCAGCAAGCATCTGACGCCGGCTCTTATGGCGAAGCAACTCGAGAAGCTCGGCCGGCCCCGCGTCCCGGTGTACGTGTACCACATGAAACCCCGGTTTGAGGGTCGTATCCGCGCAGAACTACAATGCCTGGATATTCCCGGTCTCTCAATCCTTGAAGAAGGGCAAGAAGTCGTCCTCACGTAGGTGATGAATGGCATGGTTCAAAAAGACGAAAGCGCCTGAATCCGAAGGACCGAAACGCACGAAGGCGACCGAGGGTATGTGGTTGAAGTGCAATCACTGCCGCGAGATCGTCTATCGGAAGGAAGTGGATCGGAACAATAAAGTGTGTCCGAAGTGCGAGTATCACTTCCCGATTTCGGTGATCGACCGCATCAACCTGCTCATTGATCTCGGTACGTTTAAGGAATGGGACGTCGATCTACAGCCGCAAGACCCGCTGCAGTTCCATGATACCCGCTCGTACCGGGAGCGCATCAAGTCGCAACAGGACAAGACCGGACGCAACGACGCCATGGTGATCGGAGAGGGACGCATCAACGGCCGCAAAGCCGCGCTCTGTGTCTTTGACTTCGGGTTCATGGGCGGCAGCATGGGCTCGGTCGTCGGCGAAAAGATCTGCCGCGCCGTGGATCGGGCGTTGACCGGCCGGCTGCCCCTGATTCTGGTCACGGCGTCCGGCGGCGCCCGCATGCAGGAAGGAATTTTGTCTCTGATGCAGATGGCCAAAACCTCCGCCGCGATCGCCAGGCTGGGAGAGGCCAAGCTGCCGTTCGTGTCGATCCTTGCGGATCCGACCTTCGGCGGCGTGACGGCTAGTGTCGCCATGCTGGGGGATGTTATTATCGCGGAACCCAAAGCGTTGATCGGATTTGCCGGCCCCCGGGTCATCGAACAGACGATCAAGCAGCAATTGCCGGATCAGTTCCAGCGGGCCGAATTTCTTCTGGAGCACGGCATGGTCGACATGATCGTCGAGCGGAAGCACCTTAAGGAAGCCGTCAGCACGCTGGTCAGCCACTTCTAACGCGACCGTCCTCCCTCGGATCCCGGCAATGACTTATGCCTCGGCCGTCGAGTACTTGTACGGCCTTCAAAAGCACGGCATCAAGTTAGGATTGCACAATATTCGTGCGATTCTGTCCCGGCTTGGGCGTCCGGATCGCCGCTATCGCGCCATTCACATCGCGGGAACCAACGGGAAAGGCTCGACGGCGGCGATGACGGCGGCGATGTTGAGCGCCGCCGGCTACCGTGTCGGTCTGTACACCTCGCCTCATCTGGTTGATTTCCGTGAGCGAATCCGTGTGAACGGCGCCATGATCGCCGAGAGCCGCGTCGGCGAGCTGGTGACCCGTATTGCCATGTTGGCAGGCGATGATGTACCGCTGACCTTTTTTGAGTTTACGACCGCCTTGGCGTTCCAATATTTCGCCGAAGCGCAGGTAGATGCGGCCGTGTTGGAAGTGGGAATGGGCGGCCGCTTCGATGCCACGAATGTGGTGGAGCCGATTGCAACGGCGATTACGACCATCTCGCTCGACCATGAAGAATATCTGGGTCCTACGATCGAGCGGATCGCCTATGAAAAGGCCGGCATTATCAAGCCGGGCGTTCCGGTCATCGGAGGCCGGCTGAACGAGGAGGCCGCCCGCGTCATCCAGGAGACGGCGGCGGCACGGGCGGCCCCCTTTCACCGGCTCGGGAATGCGTTCGATGCGCACGGCAATCAGGCGGCGTTCGACTATGCGGGGATTCGCGCGAGGTACCATGGGCTGTCGTGCCCCCTCGAGGGTCGACATCAACTCGACAATGCCGCCTGCGCGCTCGCTCTGCTGGAAGCGGCGGAATCATCGGGGCTCCGTGTGCCGCCCGCGGCGATCAAGCAGGGCCTTGCCGCGACACGGTGGGAGGGACGCCTCGAAATCGTGGATCGGAATCCCACCGTAGTGTTGGACGGCGCACACAATCCCGCGGCGGCCGGCGTCCTGGCGACTTATCTGGCGGCGTTTCGAGCGGCGCATCCGGGCGTGCGGATCGCGCTCGTCCTCGGCATGATGCGGGACAAGGCCCACCGTCCGTTCGTGCACATCCTTCGTCCCCATATCGACGAATTGGTCCTCACGCAGGCCGACATAGCCCGGGCGGCCACCGCGCTCGAGCTTCGCAACGGCTTGATCGATGTGATGCCGTCGCTCCACCTGGCTCCTTCTCCCGGACAGGCTCTGACTCTTGCCCGTCGCCTGGTGACTGCCGCCGATCTGATCTGCGTCACCGGATCCCTCATGCTCGTGGGTGATATGAAGGCGTTGCTTCGCGGGTGGAGTCTATCACCCGTCCGTGGGTGAAATGGGGCAACGCGGCCGGTCCTTCCGCGCAGCTGTGCAGGCAGTCTGTGCCGCGTTTGTCGCTTGTGTCGCCGCCGGTCTCCTTGCCTGGGGTGCCGAGGTCCGCGCACAATCGAAAGCCACCGCCCAGCCCGGCACAGGACAGCCGCTCAATATTACCGCCGACCGCATCGACTATCTGCAGGACCTGGAGATCTATGAGGCCGAGGGATCGGTCGTCATTACTCAAGGCACGCTGCGCCTGACCGCCGATCACGTCACCATCCGTCCGCTTTCGGGTCTATTGATCGCCGTCGGGCATGCCCGCCTTGGGGACCCTTCGTCGGAAGCCTCCGCCGAGCGGCTGGAGCTCAATGTCAACACGGAGGCCGGTGTGCTGACCAACGGCTCGCTGTACGTCCGCTCGAGCAATTCCTATTTGACGGGCAGATTGCTGCAGCGGTTCTCCGAGGATCATTATCGGATCAAAGAAGGCACGTTTACGAATTGCGATGCGAAAGACGGAGAAACCCCGGCTTGGCGCTTTCAATTCGACGATCTTGACGTCAATACCGGGGAGAGCGTGGCCATGAAAGGCGGATGGCTCTGTGTCAATGACCATCGGGTCGTTCCCATCCCGACCCTTACCTATCCGTTGACGACCAGACGAAGCGGATTTCTCATCCCTTCGCCCGGATATGACAATCGTTTCGGCCTCCGGTATCAGCAGGGGTACTTCTGGGCGATCAACCCGAGCCAGGACTTGACGATTTCACCGTTCTACTATTCGAATCTCGGCTACGGCAGCGATTTCGACTATCGGTATTTCATCAATCGGAAATCACGGGGCCGCTGGATGCTGAGTGC
This sequence comes from Nitrospiraceae bacterium, assembly GCA_035250505.1. Taxonomy (GTDB): domain Bacteria; phylum Nitrospirota; class Nitrospiria; order Nitrospirales; family Nitrospiraceae; genus DASSBQ01. The sequence goes on from DATFFC010000212.1 coordinate 43,377, forward strand.
GCTCCAGCAGACCGAGTTGCCGGATGTCGCCGGAGTGGACCCGAATACTCAGGACGCCAGACAGGTGCGGGGGTTGATCAGCGGGACCCATATTCAACAGGTGACGCCGACGCTCTTTTTCCAGGCTCGGGCGTCGCTCGTGACGGATCGTGAATACTTGCAGCAACTCAGCAATTCGGGCGCGCAGCGGGCGGCGCCGAGCGGGGAATCGAACCTCCTCGGCACGAAAAAACTGCCGTTTGGGAACGCGTATATGCTGGCTCAATACCTGCAGCCGCTCAATTTCGGCGGCCCGGACACGTTCCAGCGATTGCCCGAGATCGGATACGTGCTGCCGAATACGGCTCCGACGACCACCCTGCCGTTTTTGGTTAATTTGGACGGCAACGTCGTGAATTTTTACCGGGAGCAGGGGTTCACCTTAAACCGTATGGATATCGTGCCCGGCCTGACGACGGAGCTCTTGGATATCGGGCACGTGATCGGGTTTGCCCCGCATTTCAAGTTCCGGGAAGTCTATTACACGAGGGGCGCGCAAACCACCGATACGGTCCGCCGGGAAACGTTCTGGGCGGCCTTGGAGGCGACGTCCAAACTCAGCCGCCGGTTCGGACAGGGCGGGGGCGGCGCCTTCCTGCACACGATCGAGCCCAGCGTGATGTACGAGTACGTCCCAGCCACCGACCAGTCTCAGATCGCACAGATCGACCAGGTGGATGATCTTCCGAAGAAGAACTTGCTGACGTATGCCTTCCGCAGCCGGCTGCTGGAACAGAAGGTCGACGGCAAATCGTTCAATTGGTTGGATTTGACGGTGGCTCAGAGTTATCACGTCGGTGGAGTGCAGACCAAAGCTCGGGACTTCGGGCCCGGTGTCGAGCCGTTCTTGGGGACGATCACGCAGCCGCTGCAGCCGGCCACCGTCGACATTCAGGGGAAGCGCTTCTCCGATGTGTGGTTGCGGGCGGTGATCGGCAATACGGCTCCCGAGTTCTTTCGTCCACCCAACGTGACGAGAACCGACTTTACCCAAGCGCCCCTCGGCGGCCAGCTTCTCCCGCCCAGAAACCAGTATGTCATCGTGGACGCATTCGTGGATCCTTATCGGGGCACCTTCAGCCAATGGAATACGGATTTTCGAGTGCAGCAGTCGAATTATTGGTATGTGGAGGTCGGCCAGCGGTACGCCCGGGACGGCAACCGAGTCCGGCGAGGTGACGTGTGGAACCCGATTTCGTTCAACGAAGTCTTCGCGCCCACCGAGGAAGTTCAATTCGTCACGGCCGGAGGCGGCTTTCGAACACCATGGGGCTGGACAGTGGGTGCAAAAGGTTATTACGATGTCAAGAACGGCCGAAGTCCTGAATATGACGTGGTCGGCCTGTATCAAAACCCGTGCAAGTGTTGGTCGTTGGGCCTGTACTATCTCCAGTTCCCCGACCGCACGCAATATAATTTCATGTTCAGCATGACCGGCATCGGGTGGACGGAGAATTTCGGAACGACGGTGTTGCGAACGGTGCTGGGTCCGTTGCTGATCGGCGAACGAGGGCTTCCTTGGGCGGCGCCGGGAGGCCCTTACGGCCGAGTCGAGTCACCGTTGCCGGTACCCTCGATGCCCAGTCTTCGTTGAATCCTTGACCGTCGATGGCTT